>NZ_JACJPJ010000094.1:0-147272 GCF_014696015.1 Oculatella sp. FACHB-28
ACTGCCTGGTAAACTTAGTCTGTGGCTTGATCGCCTACTGCCACCAACCCAAGAAGCCCTCCCTGCTCATTGACACTGCTCTGCCTGCGTTTGCTTAAGCCGAATTGACGTTAGATAAGGTGGTTGGATTCTGGGTTTCTCGAAATCTGTAGAAACTGATTGCCGCCGCGCTGAAATTCGTAAGAGACAGGTTTAATTTCTAATGAATATCCTTGCTGCGGCAATTCTTCCAGCACAATTGGCAGAATGGGTGAAGTTTCCCCAGAAAGGTCAAGAATTGGAAAAATCCGGACTTCGTTAGCGACTCGGCAAAGTTCTCGGATGGCGCAGAGGTGAAACTCGGTTGAAAGTTGGTCAGAGTAAGTGAAAAGCAAATGTCCGCATAGCGCCAAATCAAACTGCCCTGTGTGAAACGATAGCGTAGGCAACTGATCCACGACATAACGCCCCAACTGGAATCCTGTTGGAAAATCTACTAAAAACCGACGCATTGCCATTAGGCGAATTTCTCCTAACTGTTCTGGAGACTGGATCGCGTGCCAGACATAGCGATCGCGATTCGCCCGAACGCCTTCCACAATCGGGGCATAGGTTGCCTGAACGCGTTGCTCAATCTCACCCACAGAAAACTGATAGACGGGATCGCAGGAAATCACAGAGTAGCCCCTGTCAGTCATTTCAGCGTTGAAGCTAGCGGGACCACCCCCACAGTCCAAAATTTTTCGCTGTAAGTCGGCAGGCGATAGGGCAAACATGCCTATGTATTCGTCTAGCGATCGCCCCCAAGGTACAACGCTTTCCAGTTTTAATCCCAAAGAATGTCTCCTTATCACACCAATTGACTAAAAACAACTAAGTCATTGTACTCAGATTTGACTTGTCGTGATAGCCCACGTTTTTGCGAAAAGACTTAAATCTTTCAAACTACAGAAAAGCTTGAAATTTTCAAAAAATTCGTTTAGTTAAACTATTTGAATCAATCTAATTAGAAATAAACAAAGCGAGTTGTGAAAGATACTTTCCAAAACTCGCTCAAAAACCTTCTATCGATAAAATTCATCGTTTGAATGAATTTTATCGATACATCATTCAACGTAACTCAGGTTAAGATTAGCGATAATAACGCTGTTCTAGCCAAATTCTTACTTCACTGCTAGAACCAAAGCTAGTAGAGTCTTTTGTAACTGGATCATAAACGCGCCAGTATACGTTGCCTGCGCGATCACTGACCTGCCAAATCTGCACTTCATGAGTACCTGAAATCAGTTGAATCAACTGCTTACCAAACTGCTTCAACCCTGTTAGAAAGCGACTGGAAATTGTCAAAAACTGAGCTTGAGATGGCTTTAAGACTAATGGATTAGAGAGTTTCATCTGGAGCTTTTCGCCTCTTAAAAACTGAATTCACTCTACTTTCTGTCATTTAGATAGTAATGAGAAGGTACAAATTTCCTGACTTTAACTGATACAGTTTCAAGCACAAATAAACTGTTCTACTAAAACTTTCAAAAACTGTACTAGGTGAAAGAATAAGGAATCGCTTATATTGCAAACTATGATGTGACTTAACCCTGTCTTGCCGTGAAGATTCCTCTTGATCGCCGTTCACCGGAGCCTGTGTACTTGCAAATCCGCGATCGCATCAGTCGCCTGATTCAATCTGGAATTTTGAAACCAGGCGATCGCCTCCCCTCGATTCGAGTACTAGCAGAGAATGCTCAGGTCAACAAGCTGACGGTCATTGAGGCATACGGCGTTCTAGAAGCAGATGGTTTAATCTATGCCCGTGCAGGATCAGGCTATTTTGTCAGTGCTGAAACCATTCCTTCACCCAAAGCTGCATCTACCTTTGCCCCCCAGCAAGAGGTAATTATTCCTGAACAGGGCGAGATGTCTTACTTTGACATTTACTCCGCCTCAGTTCAGGCACAGCAGCAGGGCGAGATGATCAACTTCAGCTCCGGCTTTCCTCGCGCTACTGGGCTGGAAAATCTTCAGCGCGTGGCGCGTCGGGCGGTTAAAGGCGTTAGCGACACGCTGTTCAACTACAACATTCCTCAGGGACAGCTAACTCTGCGTAAGCAAATCGTGCAACTGCTGGTTCAGCAAGGGTTAGAGGTTTCTCCAGAAGACTTGATCATCACCAATGGTTCCATGCAGGGAATTTCTCTGGCTGCTCACTACTACCTTCAGCCAGGAGATTGGGTAATTGTTGAATCTCCTAGCTATCACGGTGCGCTAGCCCTATTCCAACAAGCAGGCGCAAGAATCATTGGAATTCCGATGACCAATGAAGGAATGAATTTGACGCTGCTGGCAAAATATCTACACAGCCATCGTCCTAAACTGATTTATACGATCAGTACGCTTCAAAACCCAACAGGAATTACAACCTCACAGGCACATCGTCAACAGCTTCTACAATTAGCCTCTGAGTATAACTGTCCCATCTTGGAAGACAACGCTTATGAGGGGTTGAGCTTTGGTATCGTACCGCCTCCGATCAAAGCCCTGGATCGTTCCAATTTAGTAACTTATGTGGGTACTTTTACCAAAACTTTGATGCCAGGGCTACGGTTGGGCTACATGGTCGTTACTGGGCAGCACTACCGGGCAATACTGGAGCGAAAGCTGCTGCGAGACCTCAGCGTTTCCACCGTTTCTCAGGCGATCGTCAGTGAATACCTGGCAGCTGGTTACTATCGCCACTATTTAAACCACTTGCGAAATAACCATTTGCATAGCCGTAATGTAATGCTGCAAGCGTTGGAGCAACATTTCCCTGAGTCCGCATCCTGGACAGTTCCCAATGGCGGTTTATTTCTATGGGTGAAACTGCCAGATGAGTTGCCGCTGCAAGCGATTTGCCATGAAGCCGCTCAGCAAAAAGTCCTGATCATCTCAGGGTCATCTTTCTTCCCTAATCAGCAGGGCTATCCCGCATTAAGACTCAACTTTTCAATGCTGCCGGAGGAGATTGAGCGGGGAATTGCGGTTTTAGGAAAACTACTCAGAAAATACAGCCATCAAAGCTTATGAAGTCTTCACGGGTGTAAACAATGATTGATTGAGCGATCGCCACTCATCAAAGCTGAGCAAATCTAACTCATACCAATCTCGCAACAGGTTAGCCAGAGAGTAACAAACAAGACGCTGATCAATCAGCTTTCTCGCTGCCCGCAGTGCTTCAAAGTCATGCGGATGAAGGGTGCGATCGCTAAGTTGCTGCCTGGATGGAGAATAACAAACTATCCTAAAGCCACCTTCTTCCTGTGCAACCTCAATCAGCCAATCCTGATAAAAGTCTGTGAGAGATGTATCCTTCATGAGTTTTACTACCACAGGCTAATTCAGTTGACAGATTCTTCAGCTAATCAAGGTTACAAAACCAAATTGTTAAAAGCTTGAGCAACATGGCGTAATTGCCACTCCAAAACTTCAGCAATCTGCTGAGAGATTTGTTGAGTCACTTTTTGTCTCACTTTTTCAAGAAATAGTACGGTTTGTTACAGAAGCCCCCTCAGGCTAAATCTCCTCAAAGTCTTTCCCCTAAAGGCTTAGAAGCTTTTGGATAACTTACTCGTTAAATCGAAGTCGTTAAATCTTCTTGCAGACCTGGTTGGACTGATGAATCGATACGCTTGAATGGACATAATAGATTTCAAAGCCTCTCGTTCAATTGGAAGTGAGATCAAAAGCCTTACAGATCTGAACGGTAGAAATCGGGCTAATAGAAGGTGTGCACCTCGACTCAGTTTTCGAGAACTCGCTGTAAAGCCGAAATTGAGCAAGAGGACAATCTGCATGCTGTCTAATCTTTTGTCGGACTCATGCTGCCGAGCGTAATTCTGCAAACTCTGACACTTATGAACTGGTACTCACAGATAACCCAACTCATTCTTGACTTTTACCGAGAAGACTTAACTGAGCTTAAGCAACTAGATGCACTTCCGAGGTGTCATGTCTCTCGACGCTGGGGAGTCCTGCGAGTCAACTGCCGCACCCAGGAAGCAGCCAGTGCCCTATACACCGCCAGGAATATCTTAAGAGAGCCAGTCGCTCAACTGCGACTGGCCCAGCAAATCAAAATTTTGCTCAATGGCACTTTAGTAGCGGCTTTGCCGGTTAATCCTTCAAAGCTAACCAAATAAAGCTAGCCACTAGCTCGGTAACTCACTGACAAACTCACTACTTTGAAATAGCCTCAGTAGATTTGTAGGAAGTTTCTAGAGACTCAAGCCGCTGCTCCTGGTTACTGCGAGTAACTGCATTGAGCCAACCTGCAAGCAAAGCATCTACGGAGAATAACCCTCCTCCATTCACCAAATAGAACAGAAAACAGGCTGCATAAAGAGCAGAAAGCTCAAGGTATGGAATGCTAAAGCCTGCTACCAAGATGTGGTGGTACATGGCTACGAGCATGGTTGAAAACAACCCAGCTGCAGCGGGACGGGTTAGCAAACCTAAAGCTAAAAGAGGTGCACCAATTAACTCGGTATAGGCAGCGCAGTAGCTAAAGAAGATGGGAAAGGGTAAACCGATTACGGAAACGTAAGCTTGGGCAAAGCTCTCAATGTTAGACAGCTTGTCGAGACCGTTGTGAATCATCACGATCCCAGCAACAATCCGAAGGACTGCCCAGGCAGCCTGAGATAGGTAGTTGGGTGCGAGATTGGGTCTCAGTGCTGCCACCAGGAAGGCCGTAAAGCGCTGAGTAGTATTCACAGAAAAAATCCTTAAAGGTGAGATATGTATCAATGTTAAGGATCATAACAATTAGTAAAGCATTAAGCAATGTAAATGCTACTCATACAGTAATACTGATGGGTTGAAGGTTATGCCGTTTCTACAGGAAGCTGATACGTTTTGGAGAGTGCCTCACATCCGTAGAGTACGCTTCAAAATGTGTAGCCTTAAAAAGAATTGGCATTAGGAACACAGGTTTTGCCTGTGCCTCTAAGTCGCAACTCTTTTGAAGATCAAACAAAATCTCCATCTTTGCTAAGAGCTATCAGTTGGTATCTTCTCCAAGGCAAAAACGACGGCAGGTGAGAACAGGAGAATCCTCTGTGCCATTCATGGGACAGTCTCTAGTGATGCAATTGACGCAGTTAGCTTGAGCTGGCAAAAACAGATCGGAAGCTGCATACAAGCTGATTCCTTGACTGATAAAGCCTCGGGCTTCCAGGTCGGACACTGCATCACAGATTAGAATTGCCTTTGGGATGTCAAGCTGGTTGCGGCAGTAGTTGATCTTTTCGAGGGTTTCGCTAAAGCTCTGGAGTCCAGTTTTGATTTCGACTAACACCTGCTGCGTCTGGCTTTGGAAACAGCAAGGCTTTTCCTGGCTGAAGTAGTCTTTGTATTGAATCGTATAGCTGCCATTGGGGTAGCGCAGGGTGCGAATCAGCCGTAGAAATGGGACATTAGGGTTTCCATCCGCGTCGAGCGTGTACCACCAGGATTTGTGGCAAGCTTCGTAAGACAAGCTGAGAATTTCATCGACCTGTCGAGGTAAAAATCCTACCTGTGTTAAGAGCGACAGTGCTTGTGCTAACGAAACGCTCTGTCCTAAGTTGCGGGTTTCCGACTCGCAGCGAGTTAGCTTTTGATATTCTTTTTGCTTAGTCGTTTGGTTGGTGTAAGGAAACAGGCTGTGTTCGGCTTCAAATTCAGGTGGAGCAAGGGCACAGTGAATAGATTCGTATCGAATGATGCCGTCAACTGAGGTTTGAGGGGCGATCGCCACGCCAATGCTGGAGCTAACCGTTCCGATGAGAGACGGACGGGCGATCGCGGGGGTGCAGTTCACCAGTAGCGATTTGAGAATGTTGTCATCGGCGATCGCCAGCGCAATCTGCACCTGATCGTGAGTCGAAGGCGATTGCTGCTGAATTGGACAAGTCAGGACATTGAGCATGAGCATGACCTGGATAGTGACTTGGGCTTTAGCGTTTTACGCCTATTTAGGATATTGTGGTGGCTCGATCAGCATAGACGGGCAAGATTTGTTGTTCTCTTAAGAAAGGCTTTATTTTGCTTGTTCTTGGCTGACCAAACTTCGCGTTTGTTTGAAAAAAGCAACAATCTTGAGTTCTTTTTCTTCCATTAAGGTGTTACACAATGACATGATGATTAGATTTCATCGTCAATTCGCATGAAGCTACTTTGCCTGAGTAACGGTCACGGAGAAGATGCGATCGCCCTTCGCATTTTGCAAGCCCTGCAACAGCATCCCAGCCATCCTAAGCTAGCGGCCCTACCCATTGTGGGAGAAGGACGCGCTTACATTCAGGCAGGCATTCCGCTGATTGGGCAAGTGAGACAAATGCCTTCGGGTGGCTTCATTTATATGGATAGCAGGCAGTTAGCGCGAGACCTAAAAGGCGGGCTGCTGCAACTCACGCTGTCTCAACTTAAGGCAATCAAAGATTGGGTTAAGACAGGCGGCTCGATTTTGGCGGTTGGCGACATTGTGCCGCTGCTGTTTGCCTGGTGGAGCGGTGCCCCCTATGCCTTTGTCAGCACTGCCAAGTCAGAATATTACCTGCGCGACGAGGCAGGTTGGTTGCCGCGCCCTTCCTGGTTTGAGCAACTCGAAGGCTGGTCAGGTTCCGTTTACCTCCCCTGGGATCGCTGGCTGATGAGCCGTCGCCGCTGCAAGGCTGTTTTCCTCAGAGACAGGTTGACAGCAGAGGTTTTAAGCAAGTGGGCGATCGCCGCTCACGATCTGGGCAACCCGATGATGGACGGGCTGGAGCCTAAAGGAATTCAACTTCACGCATCCGAAGCAGACTTTGAGGCTGAGCGACCGCTAACGTTAGTTCTGTTACCTGGTTCTAGAGTGCCAGAGGCATATCAAAACTGGCAGCACATTCTACAGGCAGTACGCGGTGTGCTGACTCTATTTAGACGGCGAAAGTTGCTGTTGTTGGGAGCGATCGCCCCCAGCCTGGAACTTTTGCCGCTGCAACAGGCTCTAGAAGCTCAAGGTTGGCGACAGCAGGCTGCTGATCCTGACCTCAAGTTCGTCCAACACAGTGCGACGCTGATTTTGACTCAGTCGGCATTTGAGGATTGTTTGCACCAGGCAGATTTTGCGATCGCCATGTCAGGCACGGCCACCGAACAGTTTGTTGGCTTGGGTAAACCTGCCCTGATTCTTCCAGGTGAAGGGCCGCAGTTCACCCCTGCTTTTGCCGAGGCCCAAACTCGATTGCTTGGACCATCCGCCATTCTGGTAAAACAGCCCACTAGAGTAGCTGAGGTGATTGACTCCCTCTTACAAGATCCCGATCGCCTTCAATTAATCAATGAAAATGGTCGTCGTCGCATGGGACAACCAGGAGCAACACAGCGGATTGCTAAAGTTCTGTTGGAGCAGTTGGGGTAGGGAAGTTAGGGGTTTAGGAGCTAAGGGTTAGGGTTGGACGCTAGGGGATGAGTTTTGCAGAATGTTTTGTAGAACGCCTCTGCCAGGTAGCTTAATAGCCTAAGCATCCTTAAATTCAAGTAGTACCAAAATTGCTATATCAAGGGGATCATGCCAAATTTGGACTAATTCTTCAAAATTAACGTTATGAATATAGAAATCAGTTGGCTTTTCTAGCAATTTGCAGGAGATACAGAGATAATTTGCACAACTACTTGGGGTTAATTTGTCACCTGCCACTCGTTATTTGTGATTCACTATATTGTTTACTCCTAATGACCCTTGACCGATGATCAATGCCCCCTATCATCCATAGCTCCACCTTCTTTTAATCTTCCTGAATCGATCGTTTTTCCTTGTCAAATTCCTCTCGAAATGTGACCGCTGACTTGTGCTGAATTGAATTAATGTTGCAGGGTTGCAATTATGATGCAAGAAACTCAGGAGAATCTTTTGGAGCAATCCAGGCAGGGCGATCCGGAGGCGATCGCCGCCCTGATTGACCGCTCTCTGCAACCCAAGGGCATTCGGACTCAAGCAGAAATTGACGAAGACTGTCTGCATCTTTTTCTTGAGGCAAATCAGGCTCCACCTCAGGCACAACTGGTTCCTTTTATTCGAAATGGCTTGACTAGCTTGGGCGTTGAGTCGATTCGGATGGTGAGAATTTATGGGCGACAAAAGGGGCAACGTCAACCGATTTGGCAGGAGGCAGTTGACCTTAACCCAGCCAATGCCTTTTCTGTTGCGACGGTGCAGCAAAGGCTCTCTACTCTATATCAGCCCTCAAGCAATACCAGCGGGATGGATAGAGGGTTGGATGAGTTAGGGTTAGAGCCATCAGACAACTCCGGGAATGTCACTGTCCTGCAACAAGAGCCAATTGGAGGGGTGGTCAATGGTCACAATGGAGCAACTCTAGTTCAGCCTGGTAATGCCGATGGCTCAGAGCCCTACAGTGGTGGACATGGCGTTGGGCAGCAGATTGCGATCGCCAACAAGGTCATGCACCTGACGGACTACGGTGGGGTGATCGACACCACACAAACCGGCGGTTTACGAAACTTGAAATTGCGTCCGGTTCCTACACCTCAGCGCTATTGCCCACCTTTTCCTGAGTTGTTGGGGCGACAGGTAGAAGTTGAGGCAGCGCTCACCAATCTGCGATCTGCTACACCAGTTGAGTTTTGGGGTGAAACGGGCTTAGGAAAAACGTCGCTATTGCAGGCGATCGCCTACGTCTCGGGCTTGGCAAACACCTTTCCCGATGGCATCGTCTATCGTCATGCCTACCGACAGACCGTGCCAGATCTGCTGCAAATTTTGCTAACAGATTTTTATGAATACGAAAGCAGCCTTCCCATTAAAGCAACAGAGACAGAAATTCGGGATGCACTGCAAGACAAAAAGGCCCTGATTCTGCTGGACGATGTGCAGATATCGCGGGAGGAAGTTGAAAATCTCCTCAACGCCTCACCCAATTTGACGTTTCTGCTAACTGGTTTGGAACGCCACCTTTGGAGCGAAGGACAAGCAATTCCAATACCAGGCTTGCCGCTGGACGATGCGCTGACCCTTCTGGAACGGGGTCTGGGTCGTCCGATTGAGGCGCAGGAGCATACTCCCGCTGCAAAGATCTGCAACGTGTTGGGTGGGCATCCGCTGCGAATTCTCCAGGTTGCGTCACTGGCAAGACATCAGGCAGCTGATGTAAATCGACCGTTTGATGAGCCCCTGAATCAACTGGAGGTAGATCATCAACCCGTCGATCGACAGCCATTTGAATCATCCCCTCTAGTCGCGATCGCCCAGCAGTTGCAGGACAGCCCCTCTCCAGAAGCGATGGTGTTAAAAGCGTCTGCGAGTCTACCGCAGGCAGAGCGGCAGGCTTTGGCGGCGCTGAGTGTGCTAGGCGGTGTGCCTGCCCGTCCAGAAAATTTGGCTGCTGTGACCAGACTGCCCGATGTTGAAAATACGCTGCGATCGCTATCTAGTCGAGGGTTAGCACTAACCGATGGCAACCGCTACAGCATTGCTCCAAACTTGCTTGCCCCCCTCCAACGAGTTCCCAAGCGCGACCAGTGGATCAATCGGATATTAAGTTATTTCACCACTTGGGCAGAGCAACATGGGCAGGTGACAGAACTTGCTCAAGAAAGTAATGTGTTGCTGCGAATGATGCAGCTTGGGGTGGAAACGCAGCGCTGGTCAGAAGTGCTGCGGCTAGCAAAGGCGATTGATCCTGCTTTGACGCTGAGCGGTCTATGGGGAGCCTGGGAACAGGCATTGCAGTGGGCATTGCAGGCAGCGCAGGCATTGGGCGATTGCGCTTCCAAAGCCTGGGCAATGCATCAGCTAGGCACTCGCGCCCTGTGTCTAGAAGATTCGTTTGCAGCTCAATCCTGGTTGACGCAGGCATTAGAACAGCGTGAATCTGTGGGCGACCAGCCCGGAACGGTAGCGACGCTGCACAATCTAGGGCTGCTTTTGCCTCCCCTCACTCAGGTAGAGCCACCCATTCCAGTGCTTGAGCCGGAGCCGGAGCCAATTGCCGCACCGATACCTACGCCGACTCCCCTTCCTACGATTAGTTCAACCTCGACTCCTGCACCGCCCTGGTTAAAGTGGGCAATTTTGGCAGGTCTGTTTGCAGCTCTGGGCACGCTGTTGGCCCTGCTGTTTACCTCTAATCGCAATTCCGATCTGTGGTTGAGCCGCGATCGCCTGGATTTTGACAACCAGGAGCAAAACACCGTCAGCGCGGTGGAGACGGTGGAGTTAGAAAATCGCGATTCAGCGCCTTTACAATTTAGCCGTGTTGCCCCGACGGGGGCTGATTCTGAAGACTTTGAAGTGACTGAAAACTGCACTGCTGCCCCAATTCAGCCAGCGGCAGGCTGTACAGTTGAGGTCAGCTTTGTACCAACCGACACGGGCAACCGTCGGGCTAATTTAACTTTCTATGATGCTCAGGGCGATCGCATACAGTCCATTCCCCTACGCGGTTCCGGCGAAGAGCCAAACAATCCACTGATCAGTTTCAACCCCAACCGACTCAACTTTGAGGCACAGGACGTTGGCACTCAAACGCCAATCCAGGTGATTACATTAGAGAACGTCAGTGCAGCTCCGGTCACCTTTGAGCGTATTGAGCTGGCAGGTCCGGCACGAGCAGACTTTCAGGCTACTGAAAACTGCACTGGACTGCCGATTCAACCAGGCGTGACATGCACGATTGAGGCGAGCTTTGCCCCAACCGCAGTCAGCGATCGCGCTGCCAGTTTAGTGATTCAAAGCAATACGAGCGATCGCCCCTGGGCGGTGCCATTGCGTGGGTTTGGCAATGAATCGGCTGCCGCAGGTTCCCCTCAGCAGGGCTTTAGCGGCAGCACAACCAATCTGGGAGTAAATCCTGACAGTGTGGACTTTGGGGAACTGCGAGTCGCTGGCGCAAACGTTGCGCCTCAACGGGTAACAGAAACGATTACCCTGAATAATCCTGGTTCTGCCCCAATCGTGATGCAGGAACTTAGCCTGGGCGGGCAGAATGTAGACGATTTCCAATCTTCCACTAATTGCACCAACAATACAGTTGCGCCCAACTCAAGCTGCACTGTTGAAATTAGCTTCGCTCCTGGTGCGGCAGGCGAGCGGGTTGCCGACCTGCGGATCGTCAGCAATGCCCCAAATGGCATCGTAAGTGTGCGGTTGGGCGGCACTGGAGTTAACGCAATTCCCCGCGTGCCGCGCATTGCCCTTACTCCAGACGAACTCACCTTTGACGCGCAAGAAACTGACCCTAATGGCAAAGTCATCACCATCAGAAACGACGGTGCAATTGATTTGCGAGTTGGCAATATTGCGATCGCAGGTAACGATCCTAATTATTTTGCTCTGGCAACGCGAGATAACTCAATCAACTGCGCTAACACCGTCCTGGCTCCTGGCGAACGGTGTGATGTGGCGATCGCCTTTCGAGGCTCAGGCAGCGATCGCACTGCCGAGCTAACCGTTTCCAGCAATGCCCCCAATCGCATCCCTGGTGTTGGGTTAACTGGACGGGGCAGCGGAACCAGTAGTGGCGACAACGGCAATGCTAGCAGCGGTGCTGGCAGCGGTGGCGGCAGCGGCACTCCGCAAGCCGCGAGAATTAGCGTCACACCCGCAAACCTTACCTTTAACACCGCAAATAGCGAAGCAGTCATCTCAGTCACCAACAACGGCACTGCCGACCTGAGACTTGGCAACATTGCCATCACCGGAAACAATCCCGACTCTTTCTCCAGCGCCGAAGATAATGGCTTAATTAGCTGTTCTAATACTGTTTTAGCTCCTGGCGATCGCTGTGACATCAGCATCTTGTTCGCCGGTTCAGAGAGCGATCGCGCTGCCCAACTGACCATTCCCAGCAATGCCTCCGACCGTCCGATCGCGGTGAATCTGATCGGCGTTGGAAGTAGCTCAGGGGAAACTCCGGGCGCAACTCCAGGGGAAACTCCGAGTGAAACTCCGGGCGGAAATTCATCTTTGTCGCTCAGTTCTCCAAATCTTAATTTTGGCACTCAGCCGTTGCTCGTCACAGCTGACCAACAGGTTCTAACCTTAACAAACACAGGCTCAAATCCTTTAGAAATTGGCAATATTGCCTTTACGGGTGATCCTGATTTTTTTGCACTCTCAACTAGCTCAGGCGACACTTTGGAGTGTTCCTATCAGTCCCTTGAGCCGGGAAGCAGTTGTCAGCTTACTCTTGGCTTTACGCCTTTTGCAGCGGGCGATCGCACCGCCCAACTTACCATTCCCACCAACGCTCCCGATGACCCCGTTAGCGTCAGCCTCAGTGGCTCTGGAGAACCTTCTGGAAATGCTGCTGTCCCAAGCTACACTCCCTACGGACGTTAATATTTCGCGAACATTTTGCTAGCCTTTCACTAGAATCCGCCTATCGATTAGTCTGCGTTGTGTCACTATCCAAATCAACCCCTCCTCCATCATGGATACTGCCCAAGATCCCTTCTGCCAAGCCAACTACTTTCTAAGAAAAGCTGCTTATGATCGCTGGCACCGACAGCAGAGCAAACAACACATATTGCGATCGCAACTGGGCTTTACTGACGTTAGCCCCTCTCGCCCTAAAGCTTGCCAGCACTGCGAACACTATCACGGCATCGCCTACGGCTACAACCGCGCCAACCGCACTGTACTAATTTGTGGCTTTCACCCCTTCGGCTGGCAAGGAGACGTTTGCCCTGACTGGAGTGAACTCAAAGATTGAACACCAAAATGGTGAACTATTCGATGTCCGATACAGACAATTCGGGATTGAGCATCAGACAGTTGCTCAAACAACAGTTGCTTAAATAAAGCGTTAGTTGCAGTTAGGATGTCATCTGAAAGCTCAAAAGTTCCACTTTCAACATCAACCGCCACAATCCTGCCATAAATACCTTCCTCAACTTGTGAGCAAACACAAGACTCATAGATCTCATCACCTCATCGAGCGAATTCTTCCTTGCTACAACGAGGTCGTCGAACCCCCAAAAGCCTGATCTCACCTCAACTTAGCAAGTTGTTAGACAGCTTGCTTGTTCACAAACATTTCTACCTTAATGAGGCTGTGCATTTGTGTCAAGTACAGATGTTCCTGCCATAATTAAGTTGATTTTAGTATGTGCTCTCTCTACTGACCAATAGATTCGGATGGTAAAGCTGAAGCCTGATCCAATAGCAGCGTCTGACCTAATTGAGTACCTGGATAACCATTCAGACTTTTCATTCGAGATCGAAACTTTAAGAGAATTGATCAAGCTAGGTTTTACTTGCAAACATGGAGGTACTTATGAAGATCCTGCTACACAGATACCTCGTGAATATGATATTCGTGCAACTCGTCAGATAGAGGAAAAACTCCTGCGTCTTGCGGTTGAATGTAAAAATCTCCGCCCTAATTTTCCGATCCTGATTTCATGCTTACCTCGACGATCTGAAGAAGCATTTCATGAATTGTCGATTTCTGTTAAGCCACAGACTGAAATTCAGACTAAGTTCGGAACAACGCAACGTTTGACACCTAAAACAGCTGCCATGATTTCTTATGCTCAAACCTATCGATTGAAAAACACTGATTCTCTTTATCCTGCTGGTGAATTTGTTGGTAAATCATGTGATCAGGTTGGCAGATTAAAGAACGATGCTGAGATTTTTTCTGGTGATTCAGGTATTTACAACAAGTGGTCACAAGCATTGAGTTCTGCCCATGACTTAATATCTCTAATATTTTCTGATGGAAAGCGCATTGGTCAGCAGGCGGCTTCATTGGTTTTCCCCTTAGTTGTTGTCCCTAACAACCGGTTGTGGTGCGTAAAATATGACGTGAATGGAAATCGTATTTCAGATCCAGAGTTGGTAAATCAATGCTCATTCTTTGTAAATCGAAAGTACCTCTATCAATCATCATCTGGTGAAAAAGAGTTCGTTATTTCTCATCTTGAGTTTGTCACCTCAGATGGTCTTCTAGAATTTGCAAGTCATCTTTGTAGTAAGGACGCTAAGAAGCTATTTTCAAAAAATACTTAACACTAAATTTTCTGCCAAAGAGATTCTTGAACACATCATATGTCGACTTTTCACCGTGTCTAACAACTCTAGTGCAGCAGATTTACCAAAGCCCCTAGTGATGCTGCGAAGGTGTCGGCAACCGCTGATCGAGCGAATGCAGCAAAACCCAATTCCAACAAATACCCCCGATTCCCATAAGATACGTTGCATGAACTAGGAATTGCCAACCGCAGATGCTACGCAGTCCGAGCGATCGCCCCTGCCAACTGCCCCAAAACATTAACAGCTTGCTCCACTTCGCGTGACCAGGGATAGCCACAGTTCAGCCGAATGCAGTTTTGATATTTCTGTGTGGTTGAGAAAATTGGACCGGGGACAATGCTGATGTTTTGCTGCATTGCCTGTCGATATAGCTCCAGAGAATCAACGGTTTCAGGTAGCTCCACCCAGAGCAAAAAGCCGCCCTGGGGTCGGGTAATCTTAGTCCCTTTCGGGAAGAATTGGCTGACTGCCTGACTCATTCGCTGCACCTGAATTGCATAAGCTTGACGCAGTTGCCGCAGATGGTGGTCGTAACTGCCGCTTTGAAGGAATTCGGCGATCGCCAATTGCAGCAAAACTGGATTTGAAAGCGTGTTGGCATATTTCAGCCGCTCGACCTGGGGTTGAAATCGTCCCGCCGCTGTCCAGCCCAGACGATATCCAGGAGCTAACACCTTAGAAAAAGAAGAACACAGCAGCACCATTCCTTCTCGATCAAAGGCCTTAGCAGGCTTGGGGCGATTGGCATCAAAATAAAGATCCCCAGAAACATCATCCTCAATCAGCGGAATCTGTGCCTGAGCCAGCATTTCAACCAATTGCTGCTTGTTTTCCTCCGGCATACAGCTTCCCAATGGATTACTGAAGGTTGGGGTCAGGAGACAGGCTTTTACCGGATGAGTGCGAATGGCAGCGTCCAGCGCTTCCAGGCTAACGCCATCTCTAGGATGGGTGGGAATTTCCAAGGCTTTCATTCCCAGGCTTTCTAAAATTTGTAGAAATCCGTAAAAAACAGGCGACTCCACCACGATCACGTCCCCTGGCTTTGCTACCGCTTTGAGGCAAAGATTGAGCGACTCCATACAGCCGCAAGTGGTGACGATTTCTTCAGCGGTAAGGCTACCTCCCCAAGTGAGCGATCGGCGTGCAATCCGTCGTCGCACATGCTCGTTTCCGGGTGGCAGATCATAAACATTGCTGTTGACATCCGCATGACGAGCAATTTTCGCCAAAACGCGATTCAGCTTCAGCGTGGGTAACAAGGCAGGACTGTTTACCGATGCCCCCAACGGAAACATCTCTGGGTTTCGTGCCGCAGCCAAAATTTCAGAAACCAGTGAGCCAACTCCGACGGGTGTGGCGATCGCATCTGGCGCAGAAATTGATGGTTCCGGCGGCAAATCCTGCTGTTGGGACCGCACATAATAGCCCGATTGGGGACGAGCTTCTACTAAGCCCTCACTCTCCAGCAACCGATAGGCTTCTAGCACCGTCGTCACACTAACACCAAGCTGAGAACGAAGCTGGCGCACCGAAGGAATGCGATCGCCCGTCTGTAAGGTGCCTTGCTGAATCAATCGAGCAACCTTATCGGCAACCTGTTCATAAAGCGGACTCGACTTAAGCGATTTGCTCTCATTCATGCAGCCATCTTGCCCGAAGTAGGAGCCAATAGACAGACACAATTTCCGTTACAACTAACAGTACAGTTAATCTCAAAATAAAACTGTTAGGGTACAAATCCGATTAACTGCATCTGTTTGTGGCGTGAAGGCTAGCTTAAAATTTGGCCGAGTCTTGTCTCTACAAATTCTTCTCCATTCTGGGCTAGCCAATGCCAACCGTACAGACTTACACATCTGAATATTGTGACCAGGTAATTGACTTAATTCGACGTGTTCAGCAAGATGAATTTGCAGCACCGATCAAAATTGAGAACCAGCCCGACCTGCTCAAAATTCCTCAGTTTTATCAAGTTAAAAAGGGAAACTTTTGGATTGCTACTGAACAAGAAAGAGTAGTAGGTACGATCGCCTTGATTGATATCGGTAATAGTCAAGCCGCGATCCGAAAGATGTTTGTTGATCAAAACTATCGAGGCAAGCATATTGGGGTTGGTCAACAGCTTCTCAACACTTTATTAGATTGGGCTGAAATCCACTCTATCTCAGAACTTTATCTGGGCACGATTGAAGTCTTTAAAGCTGCCCATCGCTTTTACGAAAAGAATGGTTTTCTACAGATCAACCAAGCTGAATTGCCTTCTACATTTCCCGTCATGCAAGCAGATACTCGATTCTACAAGTACGTTCTTTCAACCCTAAACGGGTAGGAGATGTCCTTATGCAGTCAACCAGTGGTATTCAAGTTGAAATTAAAGGATATACTCCCGGCACGATTGGTCGCATTACCGAACTTCATGCCATTTACTACAGCCAAAATTGGGGCTTAGACGTAAAGTTTGAAGCCGAAATCGCGACTCAGCTATCAGAATTTTTGCTTCGCTTTGAGCCATCTCATGATGGCATTTGGACAGCAATTTTGAATGGGAAGGTTGTGGGAGCGATCGCCATTGACGGCAGTAAAGCCAAATCTAAAGGTGCCCGATTAAGATGGTTTATTCTTTCACCCGAATATCAGGGCTATGGTATTGGTCAACTGCTGTTAGAGAAGGCGATCGTTTTTTGTAAACAGGCTCAGCTCAATCAAATTTATCTTTGGACTCTCTCAGGATTAACTGCCGCTCGACACCTCTATGAAAAGTTTGGGTTCGTCGTTGACGAAGAATACACAGACAATGCTTGGGGCAACACAGTAACTCACCAGAAATTTAACCTAAAGCTTTAGGATGAGGAGCATTTTTCACTCTTTAAACTCTCTCCAAACCGTCAATCTAATCTAGCTCTGGCAAGAAATCAGGATTGATCGTTTGTTCAACTGTATAAGGACAAATTTCTGGAAAAATTTGTTCTCCCAGCTGAGTTTCCCGAATTGCTAAAGCTAAGCCTAACTCATAAGCAGCAAAGAAAATTTCAGCCAGATAAGATTTCAAACTAGGACTATCTTTCAAAAGCAGCTTAATCTGAATCCTCTGTTCACGAATTGTTCCTAGCCAGCTATTGTTGCGTTTTTCAGATTGGAATTGCCACTTCAACAGATGTCCCAATAGAATACCTAATCGATTTCTTAACTCTTGGCGCTCTTTTCTGCCCAAAGTTTCAATTTCTTCAATCAAGTTTGCTGCATCTAATTGTTCCCATTGATGCGCTTTGAGCAAACCAATCTGCTCCTGCGTCCAGGCATAGAAATCTATTTCATACAGGTGAAGGGTATCCATCTGTTTTACCTTTGACAAAGCAAATGCTAAACGTAGGAGCGTTTCTAGGAAACGCTCCTACGCAAATGGGCTATAGTTCTGTGCCAACCGCAGGGCCGTTGTCCGAGTCGATAATAATCAGCTCTTGCGGTAGTCCCAGCTCACCGGGTGGACGAATAATATTGGAACGATTTGAATCCTCGTCAAAGACAGTTTGGTTAATGTTGTTTTCTAGAGTGTTGAGGCGATCGCCATCATATTCAAATTCTTCAGGCTCTTGTTCGGGGAGTAAAAGCTGAGATGCATTACCTTGAGGAACACCAACTGACTCAGTTTCCAGAGTGTTAGCCCAGGCAGAAGTGGCTCCAACAACGCTCAGAAGTGTTACCGCAGTTAGAAGAATGAGTTTCATAGTTTGCCCTCTCGTCTTGTCTCAATAGCGAACTCGATCAAGCTACTTCAAAACCGAAAACGGGCGCTGCCCATTACACCAGCTACCTCAAGAGTAGCCCACAACCCCCAAAGGATTGCTATATGATCGAATTTTAGGCAGGAAAACCTGGAGGAATTCTGACAGCTTACACACGCCCTCTAGCTCGTCTCATCGAGCAGTTTCAGCGATTACCTGGTGTTGGACCCAAAACAGCCCAGCGTCTCGCGCTGCACATCCTCAAGCGTCCCGAAGAAGAGGTCAAAGCGCTGGCTCAAGCTCTGATGGAAGCTAAGCAGCAAGTTGGCTTCTGTTCTGTATGCTTTCACCTATCTGCTGAACCTGTCTGCGAAATCTGTAGCGCTCCAAACCGCGATCACAACACTATTTGCGTAGTTGCCGATTCTAGAGATGTGATTGCCTTGGAGCGAACCCGTGAATACAAGGGAAAATATCACGTCCTGGGCGGATTGATCTCACCCATAGACGGCATTGGTCCAGATCAACTTCACATCACACAGCTTGTGCGACGGGTTAGTCAGCAGAGCATTAAAGAAGTGATTTTGGCAATTAGCCCCAGCGTTGAAGGCGAAACAACCACCCTTTATGTTGGGCAGTTGCTTAAACCCTTTACGCGAGTCACCCGAATTGCATTCGGCTTGCCCATGGGCGGCGATTTGGAATATGCCGATGAAGTAACTCTGGCACGCGCTCTGGAAGGCAGGCGAGACTTAGATTAGGAACTGTTGGACTACTTCAGCTTTTGCTTAATAAACGTTAGAAGCTGACCCATTTGTTTCTTCAGCGTATCGATTTCACCCTGCATCTTGGCGATTTTTTGGTTGAGTGCCTCCACTTCGGCTGAGCTAACGCTGGCGGCAGTGCCAGCGGGTGCTCCGACACCAGCTACAGGTTGAGGGCGGCGAGGCAGGCGGGCCTTTGCCATCGCTGCCTTGATCGCCTCAATCAGCTGCTTTTGCTCAAACGGCTTCTCAATAAATTCAAAAAACTCAAAGGGTTCTGAAATCTTTTCGGTGACCTCTTCTCGCCGACCAGACATCATCACGAGAGGAATGCTTTGCAAATCAGTCTGCCCTTGAATTTGCTGGAAAACTTCCCAACCGCTCATGCGGGGCAGTAGGAAATCCAACATAATCAAATTGGGGCGTTCTTGCCGAATCGCATCAAGTCCTTCAATCCCATCTTTGGCTTCCAGGACTTGGAAGTTACCTTTGGGCAACATGTCCCTTACCATGTTGCGGATAACTCTGCTGTCATCAATGACTAGGATTTTGTGACTTGCCACAATGGACTCCTTTGGTGTGACTCGAAGGAACAAACGAAGGGTGTATTTTGTCGAACTATCTGCTCTGTAGGGACATGAAACTGACCCATAACAAAAGCTTGAGAACGCTCAGGGAAAATAGACTATTGCCTTGCATCATCTGCTATGCAACGTCTATTGTGTCATGGACTAGTGTAGCCTCTGATCTACGGAATAGCTTGCATTTTAGCCAGACATCGCTGTTTGCGGCAAAACAATTTTCTAACTATTCGCTAAGTTGAGGCGTTTAGTTGAATCTTCTGGCAAGTCTTTACTCTCCAGAATCAGGATTTAACTGCATCACCCCTATTTCATCTAGCTATCCCAAATCTTATCGTCCTCTACACAAAAAAGCCTTTGCGGATTTGACACTCCGCTATAGCGCCAACAGAGCCGTTTTACCGGGAGGAGGCGATAGAATCGGTAGCATATTGGCTCTGCTGGGTAGTGGTGGGATTGGGAAAATATGCCTTTAGACGTGAATCAAACCTCAAACCGAGTTTCAGAGGAGGACGTAGAAGTAGGAGTAAGGCGATCGCCCTCTCCTTTACCAACTTGGCTGCGTCGTCCCATCGGCAAAGCCAGTGAAATCTCCACAGTGCAGCAGATTATTAAGCAGCGGCAAATTCACACAATCTGTGAAGAAGGGCGTTGCCCCAATCGAGGCGAATGCTATGCCCAAAAAACTGCCACCTTTTTGCTGATGGGGCCGACCTGTACCCGTGCCTGTGGCTTTTGTCAGGTCGATAAGGGCCATGCTCCAATGCCGCTAGACCCAGAGGAACCTCAAAAAATTGCTGAGTCAGTTCGACTGTTAGGGTTGCGCTACGTGGTGCTGACTTCAGTAGCACGGGATGATCTGCCTGATCAGGGAGCGGGATGGTTTGCCCAAACGATGGAAGCCGTCCGCCAAGTCAATTTTGGAACCCAGATTGAAGTGTTGACTCCCGATTTTTGGGGTGGCACAGAGGGAGATATTGCTCAGCGACAGCGCATTGCTACAGTTGTACAGGCTCAGCCTGCTTGCTACAACCACAATGTGGAAACGGTGCGCCGCCTTCAAGGTCCTGTGCGTCGAGGGGCAAAGTATGAGCGATCGCTTCAAGTGCTGCAAATCGTCAAAGAACTTGAGCCATCGATTCCCACGAAATCCGGACTAATGTTGGGGCATGGGGAAACGCAAGCTGAGTTAGTTGAAGCGATGCAGGACTTGAGAGCGGTGGGCTGCGATCGCCTCACTCTAGGACAATACATGCGCCCATCGCTAGCACATTTGCTAGTACAGAAATATTGGACACCAGAAGAATTTGAGGAATTGGGGGCAATTGCCCGTGATCTGGGATTTGCTCACGTTCGTTCTGGCCCACTCGTCCGTAGCTCATACCACGCAGGAGAGAGCGAGTAGCACTTAGGTCGCAGGTGAAGCCAAATTAGCCATAACTGCAGAATTAATATTGAGTTCTGTCAATTGGGTGCTGTGCTTTGTCATCCGACAGTTAATAATTAATTTAGGTTTGAGTTCACATGTAAAGTTACTCATAAGGAATTGATTCCCATGACTTCTAAACAAGCAAGACTGAAAGAAAACGTTGCTACTTCAGGGAACCCTCCCTACCCCTATCGCACGCTTTGGGCAATTATTCTGCTGGCGGGCAACTTCTTGGTTGCAGCCTTCTACTTTGGCATTCTTAAGTAATTTCTACGCAAGCAGCTTGCTCTAGCCAAGCTGACAAATACAAAATCTTTGGCTGTGAGTTGAGGGCTGTGGATTCAATCCAAGGTCTTCAACTTACAGCCATTGTCTTTGTTGATGGTAGCTGTCTATTCTAAGACCTGCTGCAAAATTTGAGTTCAGGCAGAATATCGTCGCTGACGGCCGCTATTCTCAGTTTGGCTGTTGTCGGTTATGGACTAAAGTAATCAAATTGTGCCTCGGAACAGCCCTTGAGGGCGAATCAGCAAAACCAGAATCATGATGAATAAGGCAACCCCCAGCTTGTATTCTGTGGGGAGCCAGTAGGTGCCAACTTCCTGGGCAATGCCAATGACGAAGGCTCCGGCGATCGCTCCATAAGGATTGCCAATTCCACCTAAAATCACCGAGGCAAACATCGGCAGGATTAAGAACCAGCCCATATTTGGGCGCACTGCCGTAATCAGCCCGTACATACCACCCCCCAAGGCGGTTAGTCCCGCAGCAATTACCCATGTCCAGATGACGACCTGATCGACATTGATGCCGGAGACACGCGCCAAGTCAATATTATCTGCGACTGCCCGCATTGCTTTACCAATCTTGGTGTTTTGCAGCAGGTAATGAAGTCCTAAAATTGCCAGGATAGCAAGTGCCACAACCACAATTCGGTAGTAGGCAATCTTGATGCCAAAGATATCAAGCGCAGTGGCGACGGGCAGGTTATAAGCCTGGTTGTCTCCTCCCCAAAATAGGATGATGCCGTTGCGGATAAATAAAGCTAAACCGATCGAAATAATGATCAGCGTGGTGGAGGTAGCCCGGCGATCGCGCATGGGCGACCACAGTAGCTTTTCGCTAACAAGGGCTGCTCCTACTGTTGCTACCGCTCCGACAATCATCGAGAGCCAAATATTAGCTCCATTAGCGTTGATCAATAGGGTCAGGTAAGCTCCGAGCGTCATCAAATCGCCATGAGCAAAGTTTGCGAGTCGCAAAATTCCGTAGGTTAACGTCAACCCGACTGCGGCCAGAGCAATAATGCTGCCAGTCGCAATCCCGTTTACCAACAGTTGAATGAGTTGTTGATCCATACCTACCTTATGTGACCCCTGAGCAACAGTTTATTTGATCTGCCATTCCTGGAAACAATTGTCTAAGAACAATTCCAGTTCGAAAGTTCAAACTGCACCAAATTTCAGATTGTATACCCAAAAGCAAAGAATTAGCCGTCAGAGATTGTAATGCAGTTCGCATCAATGATAGTCAAGTTTCTTTCAGATAAAACTGAGCATTGATCTTGAAACCTCTGCAAAACAGGCTTTTCTCCTCGTTCAAGCCAAGCAATTGCCTCAAGCACAACTGGCTGAAAAGAACTATGGATTAACCACTTTTTCTCTTTAAGAAACTCGGACTGAAAAGAGGTGTTTTCTACCACAAAGAAATCAATCCCATAGGATTGAATCACTTCCTCAACTTTCTCAGAATCAGAACTGTATAGCGCATAGATAGTATCAATAGTGTGTTGCTTAAATTGATTGTAATAGCTTGGATGATAGGCAAATGCAAATTCTTCTCCAGCTAAAATTGAACGTTGGGAGAATGCAGGAAAAGAATTGGCTTCCTTAACTAAAGAAGCAATGAGTGTATCTTTTGGTTGATTGGCAAAGAAATCATAGATTTCTGGATAACGCCCAACTACCCACTGTTGACGATTTAAGGCAACAGCAGGCAAAGCGAAGGTAACTAAACACAGGATAAATAGCGTTCCTATCATTCCTATTGCAGCATAATGTTTGACCTTATATCTTGGTTTAGCAAAGGAACGAATGGAAGCGATTTGACCTGATGCATTTACCGCTCTATTTTGCTGTAACCAACGCCAACTTGCATGAAACAAAACTGTAAGAGCGATCGCAGCCGCTATTGGCATCACAAATCGCAAACTGTGATAAGTATATCGACTGGGAAAATACAATTTCAACAACACTAGATGAGCTAGAAGAAACACTCCCAGGGAAGCAAATAATATTTGCCATAAAATACGAATTTCTCTCGTAACACTCCTAACTAGTGGCAGTTGAGATTTTAATATTATTGGCAAACTTAAACTAATCCAGTTGACGTAAGGCATGTCAGGAGCCCGTAAACCGCTAGAGCCTGACAATATAAATGAAAGAGGATCGACACCAAAATACTTGCTTCTCCCTTCCGAACCAAATTCAGGCATTGCTTTCATCTGTGAAGCTGTTACAACTTCCCCAAACCCTGAAAAACTTTGCGTAAATGGAAGTACGACAAGAGCAGCGACCCCTAAACCGAATAACCAAACGATGTAATGATGCTTCTCCTGAGTTAGCCGAGGTAATCCGTTTTGCCAATTGATTAAACGAACGGTGAGAATCGTAATTTCTACAAGCAGAAGTTGGGGGAAAAATAGTCCTTGGAGAGCGATTGTGATTAAGCAAGGAACTAGCGATCGCCGCAACAAATAATATAAGAAAGCAGCAAAAAGGGGATAGACAAAAGCTCTGGGGGTTGCTGAGGCGATATCATCCTTTAACCAGAAAGTTTGATTAAGCAGTAAGACGGCTAGAAAAGCACCAGCCGGAATTGGCAAGAGACGTAGATAAGCTTTGAAGATGTAAGCAGAAGTAATTAGTGCCAATATTACAGGCAAAATTTTAGCTAATAGAAGCGGCTCAATCCCTAATTTTGCCATCATCCAGTAGAGGGATCGAAATCCAGCAGGAGCAAGGGTTTGAAAGTAATGTGCAATTAAGTCATTCGGAAAAAGTTGAGGATCAATGTACCGCTGTAACCAAACAACGTGATGTCTAGCATCATCTTGCACAACATTTTCAGCGCTGAACGCACGTTGAAGAGATAATAATCCGAAGTAGAGCGGAATCATTAAACTTAGACACAACCAGATAAATTCATGGTGTTTATTTGGTTGTCCTGATGATGCCTTGAGTTTTAGGAGGTTCTTAATACGCATAAAGAAATAAATTGACTTGCCAACTAAATTGGCTACAAAAATTTGATTTTTGCCAAAAAATTGTTATGGAGAAACTTCATTGCTAAAGATAGGAGCTAATTCTTGTTGGTAGATTGTCCATGCATTTAGAGCTGTCTGATTAGAATTTGCTCCATTTTGCAGAAGAACAACTCTATCTTCAAAACCAATCAGGCCGTACTGACGCTCTATGAGGGTATTGGTAGCGTCAATCATTGACTTGAGACTTTCGCGGTAGCTCTCAAACGCCGGTTCATACTGTTGCAGATACCAAAGATCGGCGATCGCATACTCTACCGATACACTCTCGTCCAAATCATTTCGCAATTGGAAGCTGGGAAACCGCAGTGCCTCTCGCCGACTCGACAAATGAGAAACGATTTGATCTGTGGCGGTTACACTAGCATCACTTGGAATTTGGGCAAGGAGCGATCGAACTGCCTGACTATGCTGCCATTGTTGTGGCGGAGACACATAAACCCAAGGTTGGAAAGAATCTGGAATTGCCCAAGACAGTGCATGGCTGGGATTTGCTGTCAAAGTGAAGAATAGCGAGAGCCCAATACAGGCAGTCCAGAAGAACCGAAACTGACGAGTGAAGCGATCGGGATGCTTTGCCCACCAGAGAATAGTTCCGTAAAACAATCCTGGAACCAAAGACATCGCATAGCGCCAGTGTGGAGATAGAGCGGTGACTTCTGCCTTTAGTAGCAAAATTTTGAGCAGTGGAAATCCAGCTAATGCCCAAGCTTCAGGAGCAACTAACGGCACAAAAGCGAGTGGCACCCAATGCCCTAACAAATAACTGATCGTCTTCCCCACGGGTGTCACAATTTCAACAATCAATTGTCCAGGGTTACGAGCGATCGCCCATAGCACGTCTAGTGTTGAGGCTTCTTCATTGTCAACGAATTGCCCAAACTGTTCCACCATAAACCGCTGAGAAATGTCTTGAGAAAACAGCGGCATGATTAAGTTGGTGACAAGGAGGATGTAAGCCAAGCTCAACAGACACAACCCGACCCCAATACGGGGATAGCGACGGCTGATCACCAGGTAAAACCCAATGCTGAACAAAATTATGCCGCTGTCTTCCCGAACCAGTAGAAGCAAGATTGCCAGAATTCCAACTATCCACCACCTGCGTTTTTCTAATGCCAGGAGTAATCCAAAACCATAAAGTGGGATCTGACAAATGTCGTGAAAATTAGCAACAGTGGGTCCAATGACAGCGATCGCACCAAAATAACTCACCACTATCAAACTCGATAGCTGAGGCGAATGGTAGTGTCGTGCCAACGCATACAGTACAAATCCTGCTGCTGTAACTAGCGTCACTTGTAAAATGGACAACCCAGCAGGTGATTGAAAAAAAGCATAGAAGGGTAGCCACAGCAGCAGGGCAGGCGTAAAATGTTGTCCTAGACGACGATAAGACACATCTGGAATGTCGCCCTGCATGACGCTTGCCGACTCAGTAGACGATAAGGAACTTTCAAATAGCCGACCGTGCAAACTATTCCAAAAAACTTGGTTGAAGATTCCTTGATCAAAGGAAACGTAAGTTAAGGAAAAATTGTAGTATCTGTGCAACACCAAGATGCAGCATACTCCCCAGAAAAGGATAGCAACGCCGATCACAAACTGGAGTTGAGGCGACTTAAAAGCTTTTTGCCAGATCATTACCGAGAAAAAGTCATGGACGGGGGAGTAAGCATTAGTGCGCTTTAGCTTACCATTCCTCTGAATCTAGTGTCAGCAATTTTCGGATGGGTAAGCCATAGCGTTTGCCCATTCACCGTTTGCCCTGAATGTAAGGAATGCCCAGTGCGGTTGGAGTTTGGTCACGGATGCGGCGACTCACCAATACCAGCAGCGTTAGCAGGTAAGGGAGCATCAGCAGAAATTCGTAGGGCAAGGTTTCCGATCCTAATGCTTGAATTCGAAATTGGATTGCGTCGGCAATTCCGAATAGCAGTGCGCCGAATAGTGCCAGTCCGGGTTGCCAACGGGAGAAAAACACGAGGGCGATCGCAATCCAACCTCGCCCAGCCGTTACTCCTTCAATAAACAAATTGAGCTGTACCACCGTCAACACAGCCCCACCAAACCCAGCCAGGGCAGAACCAGCCAGGGTGCAAAGATAGCGAATAGTGATGACACTTAGCCCAGAAGTGTCTACGACGGCTGGATGTTCTCCGGTTGCCCGAATCTGAAGTCCCCAGCGGGTGCGGTACAGCAAAAACCAGCAGAGCATCACGAGCAGAGCACTCAAATAAACCACCAGGCTGTGATTAAACAGCACATCACCCACCACTGGAATTTGGGAAAGTCCTGGAATCGGCCAGGGAGCCAGTCCAGTAACGCGAGCTTTGCCCAAAGCAGGATATTCTCGGTAGAAATAAGTCGTCAGGCTTTGCCCCAGGAGAACCAGTGTAATTCCGGCGATGACCTGGTCAGTACGGCAGGTAATCGAGAGAATTGCCATCACCAGCCCCATCAACATTCCGGCTAGCAGTCCCGCCAGCAACCCCAGCCAAATGGACAGTTCAGTCAGTCCTGTTGTCTGTTGCAACGCATAGGTGGTCGCGAATCCAGCTAATCCACCAACCAGCATTATGCCTTCCAATCCCAAATTCATCACACCGGATAGCTGGGTAATGATTTCGCCTAAAACAGCCAGCAGCACGGGCACGGCAAGCCGAATCCCGGCGGTGAGAATGGCAATCAGAAAGGTGGTTGTTAAGATTTGATCCCAGGGCATAAACAAAGAAGAAATAAGTTAAGCAGTGGGTTCTCGTTGGGCGATCGCCTGTCCAGCTAGCACACCCAGTACCAGTAGCGCCTGTAGTACGCCAGCAACCGCCGCTGGAATTTGCAAAGACACATTTAAGCCCTGTGCGCCGACCTCTAGAGCCGAAAACAGCACGGCTGCAACTAATATGCCAACAGGATGCAGTTGTCCCAACAGCGCCACTAAAATGCCGGTGAAGCCGTAGCCATCAGAAATGCTGGGTTTTAAGCGCGTATAGGTAGCGCTAACTTCGATCACACCTCCCAGTCCTGCTAAAGTGCCGCTGATTAGTAGAGCGGTCAGAATGCTTCGTCCGGTTTTGATGCCGACCCATTCTGCCACGCTGAGCTTTGCACCCACTGCCCGCAGCCGAAAGCCAAGTGTGGTACGCCACAGCAGCACATAGGCTAGACCGACCAGGATCAACGCCAGCAAAACGCCGATGTGAAGCCGACTATCCCCCAGGCGGGGCAAACGTGCTGCCGCTACAAATTTGGCAGATTCCGGCAAAAAACCGTTGGGGTCGCGCAATGGAACTCGTGCAGCATACTGCACCAACAGAATGCCAATATAGTTCAGCATTAAGGTGCAGATGATCAGGTTGACTCCTCGCCTCAAATGCAGCAACCCAGCCAATCCGCTCCACAATAAACCGCCTAGCCCGCCTGCAATCAGCATTAGAGGAATCAGCAAAATAGCAGGTAGTGTTGGAAATGTCAGGCCAATCCAGCCGCCTAGCAAAGCTCCAATGTGATACTGTCCCTCTGCCCCAATGTTCCAAACTCGTGCTTTGAAGGCGATCGCCAACCCCAGCGCGATGATCAAAATAGGCGTAGTTTTGAGCAACGTCTCAGTCAGTTGACGCGGTCCTCCCAATGCACCAAGGAGCAATTCCTGGTAGGCTTGCAGCGGGTTGGCTCCACTAAGCACCAGCAAAATGCTGCTGAATAACAGGGCGATAAGAATTCCCAGCACTGGAGCTAAAGGTTTCAACCTTTGCAGCGAGAATTGTTTGATCGGGTTAGATGCAACAGAATTGGAAGTCATGAAGTTTGGAGCGATCGCTTCTCACTCATCATGGGGTCATCCGTAACTTGAGTCTTGCCTGCCATCAGCAGTCCCAGATGATTGACATCTGCTGTCGCTGCGTCTATCAAACCGACAATCTGACCTTCATAGAGAACGGCGATGCGATCGCACAGGCGCAAGATTTCATCCAGTTCTGTTGAAATCAGCAAAATTGCTGCTCCTGCATCTCGCTGAGCCATCAGTTGAGCGTGAACATATTCCATCGCTCCTACATCTAGCCCTCGTGTCAGTTGGGCCGCGAGAATAACCGGGTGATTGCGATATAGCTCACGGGCAATAATCACCTTTTGAGCATTGCCACCAGACAAAGTGCCGCTCGGCGTGTGAACCGAAGGAGTCCGAATCAGGTATTGCTGCACCAGGGCGATCGCCTGTTTCACCATTTGCGCTGGACGCAGAAATCCTTTCTGGCTGAAGGGGAAACGATCGATATCGCGCAGCAGCAGATTTTCTGTCACCGAAAACTCCGGGATCAAGCCCATGCTGTAGCGATCGGAGGGAATATGAGCCAGTGTGCCGTTACGGTGGATTTGTCCTTGAGTGAGCGATCGCAGCCCAATTATTGCTTCCTCCAGTTCTCGCTGTCCGTTGCCATCGACCCCAGCGATGCCAACAATTTCACCTGGGTAAACCTGAAGATTAATATCCTGGAGAACCGGCAAACGGTGATGCCCTACCGTAGAAACTTGCTCCAAAGACAGTAGGGGAGAACGATCCGCAACTTCCACAACAACCCGATCTGGACGGTCTAGATTCACCTCTCGCCCCACCATTAGCTCGGTCAAATGATGAGCATCACAGTTAGCAACTTCAACAGAGCCAACTCGCTGTCCGTCTCGCAATACAGTGACGCGATCGCACAACGCCAACACCTCATTTAGCTTGTGGCTGATAAAAATAATGGCAGTCCCCTGAGCCGCCAAGTCTCGCAGAATGGTCATTAAACCTTCGGTTTCTTGCGGGGTCAAGACTGCCGTTGGCTCATCCAGAATGAGGACATCAACTTGGCGATCGAGCGCCTTGAGAATTTCTACCCGCTGCCGTTCTCCAACAGACAGTTGCCAAACGGGTGCCGTCGGATCAATTCCTAAACCATAATGAGCCGAAAGAGCCCTGAGTCGCTGATGGAGTGCGCGTGAATCGTCTCGCCAACCTCGTCCGGTTTGACCTAGCGCAATATTTTCAGCGACAGTGAACCGCTCCACCAACATAAAATGCTGATACACCATGCCAATGCCAGCGGCGATCGCATCGGCAGGACGCTGAAACCGCACTGACTGTCCTCGCAGCCAAATCTCACCCTCATCTGGCTCATACAGCCCACAGAGGATATTCATCAGCGTGGTTTTTCCCGCCCCATTCTCACCCAGTAGTGCGTGAATCTCCCCCGCTTGCACCACAAAACCGACCTGCTGATTTGCCATCACTCCCGGAAACCGTTTGGTGATGCCGCGCATATCAACCGCAGGTAGAAGGGTAGATTGTGAGGGTGAATGATCCATTAATGCAATACAGAGAACTGAATAGACTCGTGTAAGCGCAACGATATGGAATTAGGATATTTGGCGATCGCCTGACCTATTCAAGGGCGAACGACCGTTCGCCCTTACCCAAAATTCCTTACCCAAAATTCCTAATTTGGCACAAATGGCACTTCTAATTCGCCTGCTGAAATCTGTTCCTTCGTCTCCTCCACAGATTTCAGCACCTCCTCACCGACCTCATCTTGGAAATCGGTTGGCACCTCAACCTGAATTACCCCTTCTGGAATTGCCAAATTATAGAACTGATCGGCAAAGGTATTAGCCGCCGTATCGTCCAGCATTTGCTGAAACAGCGGCTCCATATTCCAAATCAGGTTAGATGCAACCACTTCTGGACCCAAAGACGACATATCACCGACATAGCCAGTAGCGTATCCACCTGACTCTTTTGCTGCTTCAATCTGTCCCAGCGTTGGACCCTGACCACAGCCAATCCAGAAATCCACCCCGGTTTCTGCTTGAGATAGTGCCGCTTCCTTAGCTTTGGCAACGTCATACCAATCGCCTACCGCCGCGCTGGTTAGCGTTGCACCAGGACGCACCTGCTGCGCACCAGCCAGCATTGCCTCTCCCATTGCATGACAAACGGGAATGTCATAGCCATACAACGCACCTAGTTTCCCTGTTTCGCTTAGCTCAGCAGCCACTAACCCAATCAGGTATGCCCCTTGATAAAAGGGTTGGTCGTAGTCCGCCACGTTTTCTGCCGTTTCGCCAATGCCACCTGCCCAGGCAAAATTCACTTCTGGGAATTCTTCTGCCACTTCAAATACAGCATCTTGGTAGCTAAAGGAATGCGCCACAACCAGGTCATATCCTTCCTCTGCGTACTGGCGCAAAACGGCGGCGACATTCGCTGGATCAACCGCTTCTGAAACCGCTACTTCAACCCCTTGTTCCTCTAGCTTTTGACCCGCTTCAAAGGCAGCCTGATCCCAAGATTGATCAGTCGAGGAACCGCTCAGCACTAGTGCCATTCTAGGAGCATCTGCTGAACCTTCTGCCTCAGTCGGCGATGCTGCCTCAGTCGGTTCAGCATCGGTGGAAGTCGTGCTTTGACCACAGGCACCTAGCACTAGGAGGGGAATGGAAAGCGATAGTCCCAATAGCGTTGGCAGCAACCGACGAAAGGTGAACGGTGTAGTCATTCTGAATAGTTGATTGAGTGATAGATGGAGCGGTGAGAAGCCTTGAACCTTGTGGATGTTGGATTTCGCTTTGCTACACCCAACCTACGCGATAATTTTTGTCGGTCGATCAGGACGAATGGGTGTTACTACTTCATCCTTCTTACTTCTTAGTAGGTTGCCTGTAGGCGGCTAAGCAGGTATTCGCCCGATGTCACGGGAGGGTATCGGGGTGGATTTTCTGAGGACTGACAACTGGGCAGGCAAACGATTTCAGCTTCAGCATCAGGTTGACAGAAGAAGGCAATCGAGTAGCGATCGCGTCCCACATTTTCCCCCTGAGGCAGTGCCACCCGATGTTTAGTCGAGCGAAACACATCATTGCTCCAGCGCTGGGTTAAATCCCCCGTATTAATCAAAACGGCATCAGGAATTGAGGGAGCTGAAATCCATCCACCCGCTGCCGTTTGCACCTCCAAGCCACCCACATCATCTTGAAACAGCAGCGTCAGCGTACCGTAGTCAGAGTGTGCTCCCGCCCGAATTTGTCCTGGCTTTGGTGGGTTCGCTAAAGGTGGGTAATGGAGTAGGCGGAGGGTATAGTTATGAGCCTGGTGTTTGTCAGAAATAAAGGATTCAGGCATTTGAAGGGCGATCGCAAACGCACGAAATATCCGATCAGCAGCTTCCGTGCAAACTTCAAAAAACTCTGTCACCGCCTGCCGAAAGTCATCTTGACCAGCGGGCCACTGGTTTAGCACTAGAGCTGGATTCTCAGTTCCCACATCCTCAACAGACACTTCTTTGCCAACATTAAAAGCTTCTTTCAAATCACCAGGCTTTGTCTCGTCCAGTCGTTCTCGCTCAACGCCGACATAGCCACGATTGCTCATTTCGTTTGACCAGGCGATCGCCTGCTTTTCCTCATCTGGCGAGGCAAAAAACCGACGTGACTGGTCGAATACGTGAGCGATCGCCTCTTGTGGAATGCCATGATGAGTCAGATACAAAAAACCTACCTGATGACAAGCACGATAAATTTCTTGAGCAACTCGCTGTTTTCCCTCTAGGTCATCTGTGACAAAAGGAGAAAAATCAATGACTGGAATTTCAACACAAGCATCAACTAGCATAATTTCTCTTACTGCCGAAGCACGCTCAAGCAGGTGTAGCGATCGCCCAACTCCATCGATTAACGCCGATAGATGAACTCACCGTGGTATCGAAGATAACTGTTTATGTAGCGCTGGTCACTCCTGAGAACTAGTTTTCTAACTGCCTTCTTTTGTAATCAATATCCAATTCTCAGTTCCCTTTGACACATTGAGTATCGCTTTGGGCTGGAGCTTGAGATCTCTAAGAGCATTGGAGTCAAGCAAAAAATAGGGTCGGGGATTACTGTTCCAAAGTTCTAGAAGCCGTTCTTGAGAAGCAGGGATAACGCGGCGATCGCTATAGAAATTCAAGGACGGACGATTGTATGGGTAGGACGTGTAAACACGCTGATCAGTCGGGACACCCTGCTGCACAATTTCAGCGACAGGTTTCACCGGATATGCCTCGGCTATTTCCCAGACCCAATGCTCAGAAGTCATTAGCAACAGCAGCGACAGATAGCTTCCCCAGATCAAAACAGAGAGAAACTGCGGATTTTGTCGTGCGATTAAAACGGCAACTGTGGTCATGGAAACCCCGACCGATGCCAGAATCACCTCCAGGTCAGGCTCAGGTTGCAGACTAAACTTGGCGAAATAAAGGCTCCCAACCCAACCTATCACTGCAAATAAAGCAAATACTCCAATCCAAACCCGGGAATAGGTTGAACTGTGGGACTGCTTCATGCCGATAGGCTGACTTCCCCAAAACTGAGCAAGCTGAGCACCAACAGCCAGAGCTAGAGCCGGATAGAGCGGCAAAATGTACCAGGGCAGCTTGGTTGCCATGAGGGAAATCGCCGTCAGGTAGACCCCACTCCAAACCAAAACCAGTTTTGCCCAACTTAAGGTTCGATTCTGCCAAACCCGCTTAAACGCTAGAGGCAAAAACAGCAGCCAAGGAAAGCCATATTTGAGCAGCTCTAAAATGTAGTACCAGGGCGGACCAACGTGATTCTCTACAGGTGTCCAGATGCGACGAAAGGACTGGTCAACGACGCTAACGCCGAGAAACTGCTGTCCATACTGCAGCCATTGTGCTCCATACCAAAGGGCAACGGGTAAACTGCCAATGCCGATGCCAGCCCAAAGGTAGGGCAGAGTGATTAATCGCGGAGTATCCCACAGTAAAAAGATTAGGGCGATCGCTCCCAGCAGCAAGCCCAACATCACACCTTTGGTCAGGCAAATCAAACCAAATCCGATGCCAATCCCCAAACTGTAGCGACTGTCTCGGCGCGATCGCAGCAAACACCAGACCATCAGCAGCATAAAGCACAGCACTGCTCCATCCAGCATCGCCAATCGCCCATGTCGCACCACAGGGAGAAATGTCAAGTAGACTAAAGCGGTAAAAACAGCAGGAATCCGTTGCCCGAAAGCTTCTCGCCCAATGCTGTAAAGCAGGGGCACCGAAAGCGCTGTGAGAAAAGCCCCTGGCAGTCTAGCTGACCATTCGTTGATGCCAGCAATCGCATAACTTCCCGCAACCAGGAGATGCATCAGCGGCGGCTTATTTAAGTAGGGTTCACCCCAGTAAGTGGGATACAGCCAGGTTAAGGAATGGGGGGGCGATCGCCAAATTTCACGCGCCACCTGTGCCACTAGCCCCTCATCCCAGTCCCGCAAAGGCAACCCACCCAAATTAATGCTGTATAGCAACATTGCTGCTGCAAAGAGCCCTGCCAGCCACAGCCAATCTGTCAGACGATCATCCTGCTTAATTTTCATCTCCTAAAATTTGGAGCTGTAAGTAAACAAATACTAGCGCTACCATCAACAGCACTGTAGCAGCCGCAGCCGCATAGCCAAAGTCAAACTGAGCGAATGCTTGATTATAGATGTAAAAAACCAGCAGATTCGTCGAGTTTAACGGACCACCGCCAGTGATTACATAAGGTTGCTCAAAGCTGCGGAGCGTAAAAATTGCTGTCGTCACCGTTGCAAAGATTAGCGTCGGACGTAACTCCGGCAGCGTAATGTGCCAAAACTGCTGCCAAACATTTGCACCATCCAGCTCGGCCGCTTCATAACGATTGGCAGGAATGGCTTGCAACCCCGCCAAAAACACCACCATGTTGAAGCCAAGCTGCTTCCAAATGCTCAACAAAATCAACACAGGCATTGCCCAGGTGACACTGCCCAACCAGGGAATTGGCTCTATTCCAACAGTGCCCAACAGCCCATTCACCGGACCATCGGTTTGAAATAGCCAGCGAAACCCAAGCCCTACTGCAACAAGAGAGGTAATTGAGGGAATAAAATAGGCAGTCCGCAACAGCCCTCTAAACGCCACTGACCGATTTAACAGCACTGCCAAGCCCAGGGGAATTACCAGACTGGGAATTACAGTAGCTAAGGTGAAATAGACCGTATTGCCGATAACTTGCCAAAAATCTGGAGTGAGGAATAGCCGCCAGTAATTTCTCAGCCCAACCCACTGAATTCCCGCACGGGTAAAGCTGCCCGATGTAAAGCTGAGATAGATCAGATAGGCAATCGGACCCAGTAAGAATGCCCCCAGCAAAATCAGGGCTGGAGCCAGGAATAACCAGGCAACTAGAACTTCGCGCTGCGGTTCATTTAGGGCATTTGGCGATCGCGTCATGACAAGCTAAACAGTTCATTAGCCCGCTCACGAATCGCAACTAGATTCATCGCCAAATTGGTGCTGAGCCGACGTTCAATCAGTCCCACAGGCATTGCCATGCGAGGCAAAACCAGAACGCTATAGCAAAGTTCTGTGCCTGTTTGATTCCCTAACGTAATAGGTTGAAGCTGCCAGCTCCCAGAAAACACCTTGAAGTCTCCCTCAACCATTTTGAAGTCAAGCCGTTGAGGAAAATTCTCAACCATATCAAGGACTACACGCGCACAAAACTTGAAGTTAAGCAAACACTGAGTTCCTACTTGCTCTAACCGAATACCGCCTTGCGGGTGAGGAATCTGTCTGCTCTTGGACAAGCTTGGAATAAAGTCTGAAAGCTTCTCGTAATCCGTGAGGATTTGCCAAACTTGCTCAGCAGGATAAGGAATTTGTACCTTTGCAGAAATTCGGCGCTGCCGCCCATCCAACCGTTCCGTCTCAACCTCTACATCCTCCAGCAGGGCTGGCTCATAAGGCAGGTCAACGTTAACCAACTCAGGAGCTGCTGCATCCTGAGCGGCTAAAGGACTACGCTCCGAATTTAGGTTGTACACGTCGGTCACGGGTAACTCCAGTCGATCGGCTTCAGGATAAACAGGGAATTTAGGAGAAAAGAACTGAGGGTTAGCGGCTTCCATAGGTATCTATGCCCAATTTCTCAATTAGATTAGGGTTCTGTCAAGGTCAGAGTAGGTAGAGTTCCCATGAACTACAGGTAGAGTTAAGGTAAAGCAAGTCTCCCAGGATTGGCTCTGCTCTAGGGGACGACTAGAGACGGCGATCGTTCCGTTGAGGTGTTCTACCAAACCTTTCGCAAGAGCAAGTCCCAGCCCAGTTCCCTGGATTGCTCTTTGAGTGACTCCCTGCCCCCGGCGAAATTTGTCAAAGATGTACGGCAATTCCTCCGGAGAAATTGCAGAGCCGACATTACTGAGTGTCAGGACCAAACAGTTCTCTGAATGACTAAATTCACGATGAGCGTTCAAGTGAATAGAACTACCGTAATCTGCATATTTTTCGGCATTTGTCAGCAGTTCTGTCAGAATGCGATTGAGGCTGTCTAAATCAGTATGAACTGGCAAAGGTTGAGAAGGTACATTGATAACTAGAGTTAATTTTTTGCTGGTTAGACTTACTTCAAAGGATTGGGTCAGGTCTTGAATGAAATCCTTGAAATCTATTTTCTGCCATTGAATAGTCGTTGAGTTTGACTCTAGTTTCTGCAATGCTAGCAGGTCATTGATCAAGCTTGTTTCTTGAGCACACTGCTGTTCCAAAATATCTAGGTATCTAGCTTGGCGCTCTGGTGGTAGGTCTGCCTGGCGCAACATTCGAATCGCTAGAGTCATACTGGTCAAGGGAGTCCGCAGTTCATGGCTGACTGTACTAAGAAATTCTTCCCGAATCTGGTGCAATCGGCGCAATTGTTCGACCTGTTGACGGGTTTTTTCATAAAGTTTTGCCTGTACTTCAAGGCTTCGCTTGAGTTGGGCAGTGCGCTCTTCGACTAATGCTTGTACCTGTCGCAGTGTCCGGGATTGAATGATGGCAGTGCTGAGTTGAGCTGCAACTAGTTTGGCAAAGATAATATCTTCTCGCTGCCAGGAACAAGGCTGAGAGTGCTGCAAAGTTAGGTAACCCAGTACGGTGCCTTGACTTTCTAGCGGCATCAAAACTAGAGCTGGCATTGCTTCCAGGTTGAAGATTGGCGCAATACTTTTAGCAGGGGCGATAAAGTCAGCAGAAATAGGAGGGTTTAAGACATCGGTGGTAGCCGTGGAAATGACGACAGGCTCGGTACCATTGATAAATGCTTGCTGACAAAGTTGACAACTAGAAAGTTCAAAGGAGGTATTAGACCAAGTGCCTGTTTCTGAGTTGATGATTTCCTCAGAGCTTGAAGCAGTTGGAGAATTGAGCAGGTCACAAGCTCTGGGTGATTCACAAACAACCGTTACTTTAGCTTTTGGAATTTGTAAGGTGCGGTTTTTGAGGGGGTGGTCAGAATATTTGAGCAACAAAACAGCACTGCGACTAATCTGTAGCGCTGTAATTAATCCTTCTGTTACGAGTTGAAAGATTTGGGGTAGATCCCAAGCACTCCGGATAGCTCTAGTTAGCTGATCGATAAATGCTTGATACCTTACTTGCTGCTGCACTTGCCGCTCAAGTTGAGTTTGAGAGATGGCGATCGCAACTTGCTCTGATGCAGTTTCGAGTAGCTGAACCTCTTCCTGTGTCCATCGATGAGATTGCGATCGCATCACCATAATGACTCCGTTGATTCGCCCCTGAAAATGGGTTCTTTTAGCCAAGACCGCTTTGATGGCTGGTGTTGGCACGTTTAGCAATAGTGGTTTATTTTTTTGGCTTTCTGGTATGTGTGATGAAGAAGGTTGAGATTGCGGTTCTCTCTGAAGCTCAGATGCTGCTTGGTGGTCAAGAAGAGCAGTCTGAATGTCAGCTAAAGCAATCGAATGAGAACAATCAGATGTTTCTTCAGATCCTTTGAAGAGCCGTTTTTGCAAAATGATTAGTGAGGTAGGTTGATAGCGATGAAAAGTCGCTTGACTTTGAGGAGTCCAGCAGACGGACTGATGGCTAGCTCCATCAGGATTAAGGGTGATCGCACAACAATCTGCCAAAAACGTTTCTCCAATCACCTGGCTCAACGCCAACAGCGCTGATTGACTAGTGTCGCTTGTCAAAAGAATTTGAGCCAGTTTTTGCCGCATCTGATCTGATATGTTGTTTACCTTGAGGCTGGGTGATCTTGACTTGCTTCAGATTACACGTTGTCAAAGGCTTACAGTATCCGTGATTCCTCTACGATTCACTAAATCTTGTCTAATGTTTTTCAAAATTTGTGTGAGAGCCTTCCGCAATTCTCAGGGCTTGCACTAGTTATGCAATGTCTTGCAAGGTTAAGAAAATTCTTTAGGGCAAAGGTTACTAACCCATACTGAAGCTAATACCTGCTATAACCGACAGGGAAAGGGCTTTACTCCCTCTGCATTTTGAATCTATGACTTCAGTGACTTCAGCACCAGTTGCACTCTCCTCATCACAGACGATCGGTACGGTTAAAGGTCCGGGGGAAGACGGAAATCAGTATGTTTTCATTACGGCAAATAACCGTCACGTTAAGATTGGTGAGTTTGTTTACTATGAAGTGCCTGCAGCGGAAGCCTTCCAAATGCCGCTACAGATTCTAGGTAAAATTTCAGCTCGTTGTTTAATTGATCATTTGCCTGATCGGATTTTTGCTGATACCGAGATTAGCCCAGAGGCGATCGCTGCCTTAGTTGGTTTCACCCATCCCAGCCCTGAGATCTACGAAGTCACTGTGGATGTAATCGGCTACTTCCATCGATCGCTGGGCTTTATGAACCCACGTAAAACGCCTGATCCAGGCGCAAAAGTATATTTAGCTGACGATGCTGGTTTGCAGCAGGTTTTGAATAAACGGCAACCTGGAGAAGTCGGTTCAGCCCATATTGGTTCCCTGTTGCTGAGAGAAACTGCGTCAGTGCCGATCGCCCTGGATGTCAAAGAATTAGTCAGCACCCACATGGCGATTTTAGCGGGAACCGGATCGGGTAAGTCCTATACGGCTGGGGTCTTGGTTGAGGAATTGCTATCGCCCCACAACCGAGCCGCAGTGCTGATTTTTGACCCGCATGGAGAATATGGGACGCTATCAGACATGCGAGGGCATCCGGATTTTACAGCCGCAGATGGTTATGCCCCTAAGGTTAAAGTCCTGACTCCAGACGATGTGCGGATTCGGGTTTCTTCATTGGATTACTACGATATTTTGACGCTGCTGCCAGAAATGAGCGATCGCCAGCAGTCGATTCTCAACAAAGCGTTCACTATTCTTAAGCGACACAAGCGGGGGGACTATCGCTGGGGCGTGAATGATTTGATTGCCGCGGTCTATGAAGCAGACCGAACGCAGGATGACGAAGGAAATGAAAAGACCGGATCTTCTGCTCCTGCGATTGAATGGAAACTCGACCGATTGGATCGATCAGCATATTTCCACTCAATTGATCACCTTGCTCCCAAAGATTTGTTTGAACCGGGACAAGTGACCGTGCTGCAAATGAATGAGATTAGCCAGGAAGAACAGCAAGTTATCTGTGCAGCAGTGTTACGACAAGCGAGCCATGCACGCATGAATACGGAAAAGGGCAACATCACATCCGAGGATGAGAACTATCTGCCTTATCCCGTCTTTGTCCTGCTCGAGGAAGCTCATCGCTTTGCGCCTGCCCATGAGCCGTCTCGCTGCAAGATGATTTTGCGAACCATCCTGAGTGAGGGACGAAAGTTTGGCATGGGGGTAGGGCTAATTACCCAACGTCCCGGCAAGCTTGACTCAGATGTTCTATCTCAGTGCATGAGCCAGTTCATCATGCGGATCGTTAATCCTGTTGATCAGGACAGCCTTAAATATGGTGTAGAGGCAGCCGGACGGGATTTACTGAAAGAGTTACCCGCTCTTACCAAAGGGCAGGTGATTGTTGCAGGGGCTTGTGTCAATACGCCTGTTCTATGTCAGGTGCGACAGCGCAGAACGGTTCATGGTGGTGAAACGTTAAATGCGCCTGAGCTATGGCAGAAGCATTTCCAGCAGCACCAAGTTAGAGCGAGAGAGATTGAGAAGGCTCCTGTGGCGGGGCGATCGCGGTCCGAAACTTTCCGAGGAGTCAGCATTGAGTAGTTCAGCTAAAACAGTTCAGCTAAAACATTTAGCTACTCAGCTCTTCCTCACCCTCTTGAATGAGTATCTCTAAGGTATCCTCTAAAGCTTCAGGTTCATCAGCTAAAGCCCCATTCCGCTTAAACTGAGAAAAAATTCGGCAGGCATCTAGGCTTAGTTTTGCTCGCTGAGGTGAATTGTGATTGTTCATGTCAACCAGATTGTATTCAACGTTCTCAGCGTAGATTGCCATCGCAATATTGAAAATCTCAAAGAAGTTGACAACCCATTGACAGTCTTCTTCAGAAAAGCCCTCGTAGTATTTGATCAAATCAGCGATACGAGCTTCTAGGTGCGTACGTGCATATTTGCAAACTAGAATGATCTTTAATAGGACAACTACCAGAGTCAGAGGATTACCTTGTGAAAGTAGCAATACAAAGAGAGAGGAAGGCTCTTGCTGGTTTTCAGTTGTGAGATACTCAATGACTCGATTAGAAGTCCGCAGCAGCAACGCATCAGTAATTACCTTGTCGTTGTGGGTGGTGTATAGCGCATCTAGTCTTTCCAACAGCTGCTTCTTAAACGTTGTCACAAAATCGTCATGCTCAACCGAAAAAAGCAGGTATTCCCCAAGGCTACGCTTGAAATCCTGATAAGTTAAAGTTCTAGTTTGATTAACAAAAATGTTAGCCAGATTAGCGTAACTGAATTTCCCTCGTCTAGCTACAATCATTTTGATTAAACGCAAACCGTTATCACCCAAACTCGTTGGATTTTTGGGTAACTTTTCTTTAGGCGCAGCGGTTTCACAACGGGCAGTATAAAGAGCCAACTCAAATTTAAACTTATCTTTCAGTTGCCGTGATAATGCTCTTGCAGCTTCACGCTGCTCAATCGGATTTTTTAAGTTGATGTATTGTGGAACAAGTAAATAGGAAGTATATCGCTGGCTCCAGTGAAGTTCTTCCTGGTTTTCATATCTAGCAGCAAAAAGTTTAAGTTCTTGAAAATCTGGACTATCAACAAAATTTTTGAGCCAGATACGCAGCCTTTTCAGCGTTGGAGATAGCGTATGGCGATTAAGAACTGGATCAGAAAAGAGTTGAATTAGCTGCTGAATTGATTTGTGGCTTCTAGCAATATCCCAGTTGTTAATCAGAATGTAACAAGCTCGTTTGAGCGTATTCCGAAATTCCTGTTCTTGGTTGGCAAAAACAAGTTCATATAAAGCCGGCAGCGTATCTGAGCTGACAGTATCAACATGGTGAATAAAGAGATGTCTAAACTCTACTAAAACGTCTTCAGGCGACCATGTTTTAACAATCTCCAAGAGGTGATTGTAGATTATGTCTTGTGCCTGCGAGACGTCTCGCCGACTCCGATTTGATTTTGCTGGAGTCTGACCTTCTGTCAATCTATCCACAATCATCACGTTACCCAAAGTGACTAGCGCTTCACTCAAAAAGTTGGCAATCTGTTGTGTTTACTGAGTATGTCTAGAAAATGGCAGTGCCTACCAGCCCAGACGAGTTAACGCTTAAAATGCTCTCCTCCCTAATCCTCAATCGTAATCTAGTCAATTCCGGCAACGAGAGTCAGATGTTGTGTCAATCATTGCATCTGCGTACCCACCGGCGTATCCGCCAGAAGGTTCTAGGATACATTAAGGTTACCTATTAAGAGCAAGTACGGCTTTTTAGTCTAAAGTAGATTTGCATTTGTGACAGAAAATGCTGTAGGGGTACGCAGTTTTCAACCCAACATGGCTTGCCAAGCAAAATTTAGGTGCCACAAATTGCGCTCATATCGCCTAGAAAAGCTTCAAGCTTGGCATCACTTGTGAAGAAGCTTCAGGAGTAGCGCTAAGGGAATATTTAGCTGAATATGGGGGCGGAGGGACTTGAACCCTCACGACTTCAACAGTCAACGGATTTTCATCCTCTCGCAGCTTTCGCTACTGCCTTGAGCGATCTAGTGCTAGATCATTAGGCTTTGAGAATTGGACCCTCCCTTTACCCGCGCTCTGTGAAGCTTTTCAGCTGCCAACAAAACGTGTGGGTAGCTCCCGTCGGGCCTCTGCACCTTCCGATCAGGCTCAGAGTCTGGCACTTTGCCTTATCTGCTAATCGGCTTGGCTCAGGATTGCCTTGTCTAAGGCACAGGAAAGAGGTTGTGAGGTTGAGGACAACTGCTGATGCAGCTAATGCCTCACTCATAGAGCCTATTTCCGTTGCTTCAGATTTAGGTTTCCCTGAATTTGAGAGCTTCCACTTGATGGGTTTCCCCGTCAAGGCTCAGTTTTCTAAGTCCGCAGCGTCTACCATTCCGCCACGCCCCCGTGATTCAACTTGAGGATTTTGATTTACTCAGTCGATACTTGTCTATTCCATCACTATTTACGAGTCTACGCAACTTCTTTTGTGACACTAGTGCCAATAATGTTGCGGTAAGCCAAGGTACAGGGTTGTTAACGACGTTCCTCACTCTGCTTTGCAACAGGTTTTGCAGTAGTGGGTTACGTGGTCAGCTTTGTTAGGAGGTTTGATTTTGCTGCAGCAGATTCTTGTGGAACAAGGAATCCCATGAAATTCAGACTTTTGTTACTTTGATTACATACCTTACAAGCATTTTGCTTTGATTAATAGCCTTCCTCAGTTGACTGAATGGATATTTACAGGCTAAGTACCTGTAATGTTGTTTAAGTATATAATATTTGAGAACAAATCAGTAATTTCATCATAATTAGAATTAGTAATTTATTTGATTGGTCGAGTTAATTGGCTTAAACAGTGCGATTTCCACAGCTAGCGGTAATATAGAGGGGATCTGCTCGGGACAGCACTGGGTAGTCAGGATTATTAATCAGCTGAGTTATTGTGAAGGTTATGTCAATTCCATTGGTTCCATTGCTATATCTGGGCTTGGGAGGAGCATATTTGCTGGTCATCCCGGCGATCACCTTCTTTTACCTGCAAAAGCGCTGGTACATTGCTAGCTCAGTAGAGCGGGTACTAATGTACTTTTTTGTATTTCTGTTCTTCCCTGGGCTGGTACTACTTAGCCCGTTTCTCAACTTCCGTCCACAGCGGCGGCAAATTGAAACATAGCGATTGAAACATAGCGATCCGTTGCGCTGGACTGTGGAACTAAGGAAATCTCCGTAAGGGCAAGCAGCAGTTTGCCCTTAGAAGCTATTTCCCTTAGACTCTTTGCTGCAACGGGAAGTATTTTTGACAGATAACTCAGGTTGATCCTGGATGCGACGAATTGACGTAATTGGTATTGGTATTGGTATTTTTGCGGCAGGCGGCTTACTCTACCTGATCTTGCAACGGGCTGGGCTGAATAGCGTCGATGCTGGCATTTGGAGTCAAGCTGCTTTAGTTGGTGGGTTAGTCGGCTGGCTGCTGACCTACCTGTTTCGAGCTGTAACTCAAAATATGACCTACAATCAGCAACTTCAGGACTATGAGGATGCTGTTTTGCAGAAGCGCTTGGAAGAGATGACTCCAGAGGAACTAGCCAAGCTTCAGGCAGAAATTGAGCAGGAAAAACGGTTAGCTCAGGAGAAACAGTTAGCAACTGAGGAAGCCAGGCGATCGCAGACGACCAACGAGCCGTAGAATGGGGAACGGTCATTTTTTAGCGAATCTACGAAGCGGCAAGGTCACAAATGGGATTAGTTCTAGATTGCATGGATGCTCTGCGCGATCGCGGTCAGTGTGCGCTGATTCCCTTTATCACAGCGGGTGATCCTAACTTAGAAACAACAGCAGAAGCGCTCAAAACCCTTGATCGCAGTGGTGCTGACCTGATCGAGCTGGGAATTCCTTACTCTGACCCACTCGCTGATGGTCCCGTAATTCAGGCAGCAGCGACCCGTGCGCTTCAGCAGGGAACCCGTTTGGAGCAAGTACTAGACGTAGTCCGACAAGTTAGCCCTGAACTAAAAGCTCCGATCATCTTGTTCACCTACTACAATCCCATTCTGAACCGGGGAATTGAAGCATTTTTGCAGCAGATTTCTGAGGCGGGCGCACGAGGGCTAGTGGTTCCCGATTTGCCGTTAGAGGAAGTAGAAGGGTTGCTCAAGCCAGCGGCGGCAGCAGGAATTGACGTGACGCTGTTAGTGGCCCCGACCAGCCCAAAAGAACGAATCGAGGCGATCGCCACTCAATCTCAAGGCTTCATTTACCTGGTCAGCGTAACGGGTGTGACCGGAATTCGCTCTCAGGTCGAAACGCGAGTACAAGATTTGCTGCTAGATCTGCGGAACGTTACTGATAAGCCAATTGGGGTCGGTTTTGGCATTTCGCAACCGGAACAGGCTCGTCAAGTAAGAGAATGGGGCGCAGATGCGGTGATTGTCGGTAGTGCATTCGTGAAGCGACTGGCAGAAGGCACGCCTGCTCAAGGATTGAAGGCGATCGAATCATTTTGCCGTAGCTTAAAGATCGCCATCAGTCAGTAATGGCTCTGTTGTAATTTACTACTGAATTTGCTTTTGAATTCGCTTTAGCTGAATAGAGCGGCTGGCGATCGTTGCTTTCTCTGGCTCAAGCTGAACATAAACTTTACCCGAGAGAAACCTACCTAACGCCGATCGCTCATACACCAGCAAGTCATCTGCCTCTGACTTCTGCTGATAGCCCATTTGACTCAAAACGTTGTTCAAGTTCGATAGGAATGCCTTTTTGCCCTTGAACGTCACGGAGAGAGTAGTCGTTCGGTTGAAATATGCTCCCATCAGCCCAGCAGCCAGTCCGCCCATCAGTCCAACCTGCTGGGGAATTCCAGAGCCCATGCCTATTCCTAACGCCTGAGATGAGACAAGGGTGAATAGGACAGCAGTGCTAGTGAAGTAATACAAAAACGTAACGCCAAAGCCGGGACCGAACTGCATAGATTTGACCTGGTTGAACAAGTTCCGCGTAGGTAAGTTTATAGCAGTTCTTGGGTAGCTAAAGTACAACATACAGCAGTGGCGCGGTGCACCACTGCTGTATACCGTGCAATTGAGAATTGCTATGTAACTCAAGTCCTTTAAACGAGTGAAAGCCGGGGCAAATTTCCGGCTTTCATAGGAATCGAGCGTCCTACAGCAGCAGCAACAGGTCTGAGGCTTTGAACCAGGCTCACCATGTCATCGAGAGAAAGGGCTTGACGAGCATCAGAGACAGATTTTTCGGGTTCAGGGTGACACTCGACCATAATGCCGTCTGCCCCACAGGCAACAGCGGCTCTGGCAAGGTCGGCAACTAATTCGCGTTTGCCTGCGGCATGACTGGGATCAACAATTACAGGCAAGTGAGTAATTTGCTTCAGGGCAACAACTGCTCCTAGGTCAAGCACGTTTCGGGTATAGGGGTCGAAGCTGCGAATGCCGCGCTCGCACAGGATGACGTTTGGGTTGCCGTGGCTAAGAATATATTCTGCGGCCATGACGAATTCTTCGATCGTGGCAGCTAGTCCACGCTTGAGGACGATGGGTTTGTCTACTTCACCAACGGCTTTGAGCAGGTCGAAGTTTTGCATATTGCGGCTGCCGATTTGTAGCGCATCGGCGTAGGTGGCGATCGCCTCAATCTGCGAGATTGCCATCACCTCAGTAATTACAGGTAGTCCAGAGCGATCGCGAACAGATGCCAAAATTTCTAACCCCTCTTGCCCCATTCCCTGGAATGCGTAAGGTGAAGTGCGAGGCTTGAATACACCGCCCCTGATTGCCTGAACAGGAGCTGTGACAAGGCGGCTGGCGACTTCCTCCATTTGAGCCTGACTTTCGACCGAGCAAGGGCCGCCTACAATCAGCAAATCTTGTCCTCCGACTGCAATTTGTTCTGAAAGCTGAACGACGGTTTTATGGCTGGGATTAGCTTTAGCAGCGAGTTTAGCGTTTTGCACTGGAGACTCCTTTAAAAAGAACGTAGTGGTGTGAACAAGGTGTGAATTGCGAGAAATCGAACTGTGAGAGATTGAACTGTGAGAAACTCAACTGAGAAAAATCCAAGCCATCAAAAAACCCGGAACCGCCTGAAGTCCCGGGTTGGTAGAAGATTGCATGACCATCTCACCCGGGTATTTCCCTGGACCAAAAAAAGTAAAAGCCGTAAAACCAGCTATTGAGATAGGTCAGCATTTTTACTTCCTGAATGAATGGCTCGGAAAACAAACTCTGAAAAAGCAAAAAACCGCAGATTGTAGTCTGCGGTTCACCAGAGGTTCCATGCAAAGCTGGACTCACCCCAGGTGAACCTCCATAAACCAAAAATAAAAGTAAGAAGTTGAGTAAATCATGGCTGTTGCAGCGGTTTTTTGCTAATTTCCAACTGTCTTTCAACCGTAGCAGGCAAAACCTGAACGAGTCAAGAGTCCTTTCGGGTGATTTACGAATTCATTCCGCTTTAGGGAAAAACTCCATCAGAGTTAAAAAGTTTGGTGGTTTCGGTCATTAAGGCTATTTCAGCTCTTAGAGAGGGGGTTCCAAAAGGGTAATAATTTTTTGTTGTGCGGGCTAAATCTGCACAACAAAAAATTATTACCTAAATGCCACTACCTTTAGAGATACTCACGGAGGAAATCGAAGGGATCATCCTCCCAACAAAGTTCAGGACTCATCCATTCCAGATTACGGAGAACATCGGCTTGAACTTCTTCTATTTCTTCATGCTCAAACAATTCCTCTAGCGCCTCTAAATCTCTTCCTCTTAGAGCTGTTGAGGGCGAAGAGCCTCTGAGAGAACCTTGATGCGACTGAGGCTGATCTAGGTCAACCGGATCAATCGCCCAATCTGCTAATCGCGTATCAGGTTGAGTAGGAGCAGCGGCTAAGGGGTGAGGCGATCGCCCAATCTTTTTCTGCAACGATGCCTTGGAGTTATATTCAGGCAACTTCGTCAGAGACGAATTGCTGTTAGGGTCAGACGAAGTGACAAACATCAAATTTAAGTACCAGTCATACAACAGGGACTCTCGGGCTAGGCCTTTATCCTGATAGTAAACCGACTAGTCGTTACTATTTGGTTCTATGCAGAACAGGAATTAATAAATTCCCAACAGCCGACCTTCTGCATGAAGCCCTTCACACTTGAGGTCTAGTAAATCGTTTCAAATGGTGCAACTTGCCTGTACCACTTGAGATTAGTACTGATTTTGTTATTGAGGAGGTTCTTCTGAGCGGGATTTAAGCCGCCAACCCGGTTTAACCACCTGACGAGCCCGGGCAATTACTAGACAATCATTGGGCACATCTTCGGTAACGGTTGAACCCGCAGCAATGTTGACATCTGCACCAACCGTGATGGGCGCAACCAGGACGCTGTTTGAACCTGTTTTGGTGCGATCGCCAATTTGAGTGGGATGCTTATTCACGCCGTCATAATTAGCTGTAATCGTTCCTGCACCAACGTTTACCCGTTCTCCAGTGGTCGTGTCGCCCAGGTAAGACAGATGAGCGACATTGGTGCGATCGCCCAAAGTAGTTTTCTTCAACTCCACAAAATTGCCGATGCGACAGCCATCTCCTACCTGCACCTGACCCCGCAAATGAGCATAGGGACCAATTCGGGTATTGGCTGCTACGGTGCTGTCTGTCACCACCGAATACAGCACGGTCACATTTTCGCCAATTTGACTATTTTCGATCAGGCTACCTGGTCCAATGCGACTGCCTGCTTGAATTAAGGTCTTGCCTCTGAGGTGAGTCTGAGGCTCAACGATCACATCTGGCTGAAGCTGCACTGTGTCATCAATCGTCGTACTATCGGGATCGATTAGCGTTACGCCTGCCTTCATCCAGTCATCTTTAACCCGCGTTTGTAGAATGCTGTAAGCATTGGCAAGCTGCTTGCGATCGTTGATCCCTAAAATTTCCTGGTGATCTTCTACATCTACCGCCATCACGGGTTCCAAAATGCTAACGGTATCCGTCAGGTAATATTCCTGCTGGTCATTATTAGACTGAAGCTGAGGCAGCACTCGTGACAGGTCAGCCCAGCGAAAGCAATAAACCCCAGCATTGATTCGGCGGTTTTGCTTTTGCGCGGCGGTGCAGTCCCGGTCTTCTACGATTTGCGTCACAATGTTTTGCCCATCACAAAACACGCGCCCGTAGCCCTTGGGGTCTGGCAACTGAGCCGTCAGAATTGTTGCTGCATTCTGCTTCGTTTGGTGGGTGTGCAACAGCGACTTCAGGGTTTGGGGACGCAGCAGCGGCACATCACCGTTTAGCACTAGCAAATCTCCCTCAAAGTCTACCAGCGGGGAAAGTAGCTGTTGAACGGCATGTCCAGTCCCCAATTGTTCCGTCTGTTCGACAAATTCTAAATCTGGGTAGGGGCTGAGTGCTTCCTGCACCAGATCACTTCGATAGCCAACGATGATTAATCGGCGCGATGGTTGAATCTCTACCAAACTTTGCAAAACTCGCTCAACCAGCGATCGCCCTCCTAGAGGATGCAAGACTTTAGGTAAGTGAGATTTCATTCGTGTCCCACGTCCCGCTGCCAGAATTGCTACCGCTACCATGTTTTCCCCAACCTAATCCATTCTCACGGAGTATACCTTGCTAGTGCTTTTTCCAAAAGGCTGTTTTGTAAGGAGGGTGCAGGCGATGCCTGCACCCTCCTTACAAAACAGCTTCATCAAGCTGCACAGCAATACCGATTGCTCAGTTCAAATGCGTGAACAATTCAGCTTTTTCAACTTCACTCTTTTCGGACCCAGTTTGAGTCAGAACAAACTCAGAAAACAATTGCATCAGCTTAGGATTTCGCCAACCCCTAGCAGTTTCTGCATTCATAATTTTGAGAGCTTCCTCAAATGAGAGGGCAATTTTGTAAGGTCGGCTATGAGTTAGGGCATCAAAAATGTCGATGATCTGAAATACCTGAGCCAGGTAGGGAATTTCATCGCCAACTAAACCGTCTGGGTAGCCAGAACCATCCCACCGCTCATGATGATGGCGAATAATCGGGATGACTCCTTGCATCGTTCTTAGCGGCTGACAGATTTTTTCGCCGATTAGCACATGCTGTCGCATTAACTCCCAATCTTCTGGCGTGAGTTTGTCTGTCTTGAGCAAGACTGCATCAGGAATGCCAACTTTGCCAATATCGTGCAGGTAACCACCCCACATTAAATCGCGAACCTCATTTCGGGAAAGGTTGAGAAATTCACCAAATGCTTTGCCTTGAAGAACCAGACGTTCACAGTGATTCCCGGTATTAGGATCACGGCTCTCAACGGCACGGGCAATCGAAAATAAGACTTGACTGGCATGATCCAGATCTTCGTTGAGGCGTTTTTGCTGAACGAGAGATTTGACGCGAGCAGAAAGCTCAAGCTGGTCAAAAGGCTTTGTCAGAAAGTCGTCTCCTCCGGCTTCAATTCCTCTTAGGCGGGCGCGGCGATCGTTTAAAGCAGTAATAAAAACAATTGGAATTAAGCGGGTCCGTTCATCCTGCTTGAGTCGACGACAAACTTCAAATCCATCTATCCCTGGCATCATTACGTCTAACAGGATTAGATCTGGGTTAACGTCAACTACACAGCCTAAAGCAGTAGAGCCGCTGCTGGCTTCTAAAACTTCATAACCTTCTACTGCGAGAAGAGCAACAGCAGTCATCCGACTGGAGGGATGATCATCAACAACCAAAATTTTAGGTTTTTCTGAGTCAGGACAGTTCACAAGAAGGACTCACTTTTTGTCGTTTGTTAGCATCACCTGATATCTGGCGTACAAAACTCGACAGCAACCTGCTCAATTAGTTGGGCTAGTTAACTTGGTAGGTCCGTGCAGCAGTGATGCAACGTCTGCAATACAGTTCTTGGACAGAGGAGCAAACGCCCGTTTGACAGTTACCTATTGCCTTGCTCATTAAGCTTGGGCATTAATCTAGCCTATGATTCCCGGTGTTCAGGTTTTATTGACAAGACAAGTTGTTAATTTGAAGAAGTCTGTAATCTTCTTCAGTGCTAAGTTTGAAACGTCTTTAATCTTTTGCCCTCAGCACACATTTTCTTGCTGAAGTGCCCTTTAGTATAGCTTCAACAAGATTAGGACTGAGAAACTTAATAAATCCGCAATTTAGCGTTACTAATCCATACCAGCGAAATATCCCAATACAGCAAAAAATCGGAGACAAATTGCTCCGATTTGGGAAGTTATATCTGAAAGCAGATTGCCCCTGAAAGCAAGCCGACGGCTAGAGAACTTGACGAGAGACAAATTTCTCGAAATTAGCCTGGGTCTGATGCAGCAGCTGCTCGCGGCTGTCAATGGTTTGCGTCAGGGTGGGAACCAGATTACGAGCCTGTAACGCCATGTGAAGCTGTAGGTGAGCGACGTACTCGCTGAAGTCCTCTCGAAGTGCAGGATTTGAAAGCTGTTCGGATTGCGAAGCCAAAGTGTTCTTCCTCTCTAAACTCTGCGTCAAAGGGTATCAAAGTCAAAGGATGTCAAAAACTGACATGTAGAACGTATCATTTCAACGTTCCTTTGTTTTGCGTTTTGCAATGAAGTGTAATCCTTTTGGGATTAACTGTTGAGAAGTATAAACTTCATTGAAATCTGGCGGCAAACTTTCCCAAAATTTGGGCGAACTTGCCTGAAGTATTTTCAGGTGCGATCGCCTGTCCACATTTGTCGCCTGCCAGCATCCCTTACTCGTCAACATCTACTCTAAGGTTCCCACGCACCATGAGCGCCAAGCAGATTCTAACGCTGAATAGCCAATCTAATAATGACTTACCCTACCAGGCTGCCTATTCAGAGACAGGGCAAGGTCCAGTTGTCTTGTTTCTGCATGGCTTTATGGGCGAAGGAAGCTGTTGGCGATCGCTCACTCAACTGCTCCAGCCTCACTATCGCTGCATCAGCTTAGACATGCTGGGGTTTGGTGCGTCGTCTAAGCCCAAAATTCGCTATGACATCGCCAAGCAGGTTGCTTTTGTGCGGCAATTTGTGGAAACGCTCAACCTGGGTTCCGTAGCAATTGTGGGGCATTCGCTGGGTGGATGGGTCGCTTCAGCCTATGCGCTTGATTACGAGAACTCCGTCAGCGCTTTGATTTTAGCGGCTCCGGCGGGAATTCGAGACGACAGTTTTTGTGGGCGCTATGATGCGCTACGTCCGCTGCTGTGGCAAACCCCACTGGTGGATGGAATGCTTTGGCTGGTAAAGCCCTTCGCTGGTGTTGTTGGACAGCGAGAAGGATTGGAGCGGATTAGCTGGTTTCGGCGGGAGCTAAATGCTCAACCTGCGGCCCGATCGTTTTTGGTCGATCGACTCCGTCCTGAAGATGCGATCGACACAGTTGAAAAGGAAATTCATCGGTTGCGGGTGCCAACGCTGGTGATTACGGGCGATCGCGATGAAACGATTCCACTGTGGCACTCGCAGACCTACGCCTCCGAAATTTCGGGGGCTGAGATTGTAGTGATTCCCGGTGCTGACCACGCTTTACCTCAGGGTTATGCCTCCGAAATGGCTGAACTGATCCTGCCATTTTTGAGCCGTGTATCTACTGCTTCGCCTCATCAACCCTCACCATGATAAGCAGGAGTTTCTGTGAAATACTTTGCCGTTTTGATTACGCTGCTGCGCGATCGCACGCTTTTTCTAGAAGAAATTCGTCAAGGTATTAAGATTGAAAGCAAAATCGTTTCGCTGCTGATCTCAAGCTCGATCTTTTTTGCAATTTATGGCGCAATTATTGGCGCAAACAGCAGCATACCTCAAGTCATTTCATCAGCTGTAAAACTTCCGGCTCTGTATCTAATTACGCTGATTATCTGTTTGCCGACGCTGTTTTTCTTTGACATTTTATTTGGGTCTACACTGGCCTTCAATCAATATGCTGCTTTGATTTTGACAACAGTCTCAGTAATCAGTGTTTTGCTATTCAGCTTTGCTCCAGTCACTCTGTTTTTCCTAGTTTCAATTCGAGATTACGAATTCTTCCTGCTACTAAACATTGCTATCCTTGCACTCACTGGAGTAATTGGCGTGAAATTGTTTTATCAGGGAATGCAATTTGTTACAGAAGCAAATTACAAGACGTTCAAATCAAGAGAGCCGTTGGTTAAATTGGACGAGGCAGAAAATCCGTCAGAAGATTTTGTCAGTGTGAAAGATGCAATTCCTGTAGAGGATAAAAGTCAAAGGATGCGAACAAGGCTGCTGCAATTTTGGTTATTCCTTTATGCTCTGGTAGGCAGCCAGTTAGGATGGACGCTCAGACCCTTCTTTGGTGCACCTGGAGAGCCTTTTCAGCTATTTCGCAGTGAAATCGAGAGCAATTTTTATCAACAGGTGATTCGAATAATCTTCACTGTTTTGGGCCTTCAATAGTTTTAAGTGTTGCCAAGATTAAGAGCAGGTTACTTATGCAGTCTGACCTGGAGGAACTGAGAATTACCCAAAAGGAATTGGAAAACTTATCAGGTCTAGATGTAAATGAAGTCTTTGTGGGTGGTGCATGGCGACCTTCGATTATTCGCTATCCCAAAAGGCTTCTTTCGTTTCTAATGACTGAAGTTTTTACGTTTGGGTTAATTCTAATTCTTTGCTTGCCAATTGGTTTAATCCTAGCTCGTAGCTTTGGTGGGCTAACGGGAGATGCTAGCAGCACTGCACAATTTCTACAGATTAGTTTTGGAGCGTCGGTGGCGATCGCCCTGCTGTGGAACTTCTACATGTGGCAGAAAGGAAAAAGTATGAAAATACTGGCTCACTTGCTAGATGAGGTAGATAAACACAATGAAATTATTGCAGCAGTTGATGTGATTGATGAACTCGGTTCGGTGAAAAACTCAACGATTAGCCTGATCGATCGGAAAGAAGTTTTAGCTGCCCTTACCGCTACAAGAGAAAGCTTAGTTTGTGCATTAATGACTGAAAAAATTTTACGAAAACACAAGCGCTTTATTGCCCGTCGGCATGAGTTATTTAACAACATCGAAACCAATTTAGCAGCACTGCAAAATTTGCAGGTGAATAACCAGGCAGATGAATATGGGCAGCTTTTGAATGAAGCACTTGAGATTGGCATGAGCGTACATCAGGAAATCAGAAAGTTTGAGCGATAAGAGAACTGGAAATCGGGGGATTGCTCAGAACAGCCATAGATACTATGCGAATCTTTCTACAGACAGATGACAAGTTTTCGTGCCAGACTGTTGTAACTGATTTGTTGTCTGGCTCAAAGCTATGCTGAGTGTGAATTGGAAAGTTGAACGCTGCCTGAACTGTTGCCATTTTGCGGTTAAGAGTCAGGATGAGTTTTTTGATTGCTTAAAGTGCCGAGAGCAGTTGCTACACGACCAAATCAGCAACTCGTTAGAAAGAAGCTGCGTATTTTGCGGACACCCCCTCATTCTTCTCATGGAATCCTGTTTACACTGTGGAAATCAGCCTAAATTACTCCAGACGGAGCTAGAAACAGACTGAAAGAAGGGTAGAGCAGTACGCTCTAACTTCTCATCCTTCACCCCTCATTTCCCCAATGGCTTCCCTCTCTGATGCACTAGCGATCGCCCACCAGCACTATCAATCTGGACGGCTAGCTGAAGCAGAACAGGCATATCGCCAAATTTTGGCAGAGCATCCTGACTACACCGAGGTCTGGCATTTCTTGGGAATGACGTTTCACCAGGCAGGACGCTTGCTCGATGCGATCGCTTGCTATCAGCGGGCGTTGAGTTTCAAGCCTGACAATCCCTTTGTTCACAACAATTTGGGTGTCGCTCACCGGGCACAGGGGCAGTTTGATCTAGCGATCGCTCACTATCAACAAGCTTTGGCACTCAAGCCCAGCTATCCAGAAGTTCACAACAACTTGGGCAACCTGTTTCGCCAAACAGGTGATTTGGAGCAGGCGATCGCCCATTATCAGCAAGCCATTTCCCTTGCACCTCGCTATGCAGAAGCGCATAACAACCTGGGCATGGTGCGGCAGGATCAGGGCGAATTTGAGCAGGCGATCGCTCACTATCAGCAAGCCCTAACGCTGAAACCAGACAATGCTGATATCCACAACAATTTGGGAAATGCCCTCCAGGGGCTGAAGAAATTTGAGGCAGCGATCGCTTGCTACCAAAAAGCGTTGGCGTTGCAACCCGAAAATTTCACCTTCTACAACAACTTGGGGGCAGCCCTGCAAGAGTTAGGGCAGTTAACGAAATCGGTGCAGGTTTATCGGCAGGCGCTAACGCTGAAGCCTGACTATGCGGATGCTTATTACAACCTGGGCAATACGCTGAAAGATTTGAAAAAGCTGGATGAATGTGTCACCTGTTATCGTCAGGCGATCGCCCTCAAACCCAACTATGCGGATGCCTACAACAATCTAGGTTTAGCGCTATGCGAACAGGGCAAAATTGCTGAATCAGTTGCAGCCTATCAACAGGTAATTTCGCTTCAGCCTGACTATGCGGATGCTCACCTCAATCGGGGATTGTCACTGCTGCTGGCAGGCGAGCTAGCCCAAGGCTTTGAGGAATACGAGTGGCGCTGGCAGGTAAAAGGGCCAAACTTCAAGTCACTTCCTGCCTTCACTCAACCGATATGGGATGGGTCTTACCTGAACGGCAAAACAATTTTGCTGCACGCCGAGCAAGGCTTTGGTGACACGATTCAGTTTATTCGTTACGCGCCGCTGATAGCTGAGCGCGGCGGGCGGGTGATTGTAGAGTGTCAGGAAGCGCTAATCAGGCTGCTGCAAACCGTTCCTGAAATTAACCAGGTAATTGCCAAAGGCACTCCCCTACCGGAATTCCACGTCCATGCGCCATTGCTCAGCTTGCCGCACATTTTCGGGACTACGTTAAATACGATTCCAGCTCAGATTCCCTACCTTAAAGCGCCTGCTTCTGATTTTCGCCTTGATGCACCGTCCGATCGCTTCAAAGTGGGAGTTGTTTGGGCAGGCAGTCCCGATCATCGCAGCGATCGAGATCGCTCCTGTTCTCTCAGTCAATTTATGAAACTGCTGGAAGTTCCAAACGTCCAGATTTATAGTCTACAAAAAGGCGCAAGAACAGCAGACCTGACGCAGCTGCCAAACGCTAGTGCTATCCAAGATCTGAGCCCTCAGCTAAAAGATTTTGCTGACACTGCCGCTGCAATGATGCAGCTTGATTTGATTATCACCGTTGACACCTCAGTCGGTCACTTGGCTGGAGCGCTGGGTCGCCCCGTTTGGGTGCTGCTATCTTTTGCTGCTGACTGGCGCTGGATGTGCGATCGCTCAGATAGCCCCTGGTACCCCACCCTTCGCCTGTTCCGCCAACCCACCCCTGGTGATTGGGATAGCGTCCTTACCGAAACCATTCAAACCCTAAAAACCAAAACTCTAAGACCCCAATCCCCAACCCCTGATCCCCAACCCCCAGCTTCCACTCCCCAACCCTCAGCTCCAAGTCTCCACTCCATCAGCATCGGCTGGGAACTTAGCGCTGCCACGGGCTGGGGCATCTACGGCACCAATCTGACGCTGCAATTGCTTAAAACTCGCGAGTTCAAGCCGATTACTCTACTGCCTCCATTCACCTCGGCGGACTTCAACCCGTTGCATCAGGCACTTTTAAGTCCCCTATTTAACGAGCCGCAGCGAATTGAGCAGATTCTTCAGCAAAATCCTGGTAAAGCCTTGAAGGGAAACTTTTTGTTGCTGAAAGCTTTGGGCAACCAGTTTGAAACCACTCCAAAGTTGGAACGGGTCAGCGGAAAACATAATGTCGGCGTGATTTTTTTTGAAGATACGCAACTGAGCCAAACTGCACTGGCACGAGCAAATTCTTATGACCTAATCTTGGCAGGCTCAAGCTGGAATACTGAGGTGCTAAAGAGCTACGGCTGCAATCCTGTTTGCATGGTGCCCCAGGGAATTGATCCGACGATTTTTCATCCTGCACCTCGGTCGGGTGTGTTGGGCGATCGCTTCGTCATATTTTCTGGGGGTAAGCTGGAATATCGCAAAGGGCAAGATATTGTAATTAAAGCCTTTCGCATCTTCCACTCACGTCACCCAGAAGCATTGCTGCTTACCGCGTGGCACAACTTTTGGCCACAAACCATGATTGAGTTAGAGCAAGCCGGACATGTAGCTGGCTTACCTAAAGTGAGTTCTGATAGACGATTACAAATTCAGAATTGGTTAGCCGACAATGGTATTCCAACCACCGCCTGCATGGATGTGGGACTAATTCCCAATCACCTGGTGGGACAAATTTTGCGAGAAGCAGATGTGGCTGTCTTCCCCAATCGCTGTGAAGGAGGAACAAACCTGGCGGCGATGGAAAGCCTCGCCTGTGGGGTACCAACAATCCTCTCTGCCAACACAGGACATTTAGATTTAATTGATGAAAACCACTGTTACTCACTTAAGACTCAAGGTGAAGTAAAACCAACACAGTCTTATTCAGGTGTTGCAGGATGGGGAGAGTCTGACCCTGAAGAACTGGTTGAAGTATTGGAAGCGATTTATACAAACCGCCAGGAAGCTTACCAGCGAGGCATCAATGCCACTCACTTTATGCAAGATTGGACTTGGGAAAAGCAGGTAGGGCGATTGCTTGAAGTGATTAAACCTCTGTTGTGACTTGGGTGTGAATTTGATTTTGATGTCGTTTGACCAAATAACGCTTGAACTGTACACCCTGCCGTTCAACGATTTCAGTGTCATAAAGATAAAAACCAAATTTTTTGAACAGCCCTAAACTAAATTCGCTAGCTTCTGCATAAAGGCGTTGAATTCCGTTACGGCTAGCGTGATCGAGAATTACCTGCATCAGTGTAGAACCGAGACCTTGACGGATGCGATCGCTACGGACATAGGTTGATGCTATATGTCCATCCGCTGCAATGCCTGCAAAACCTAGAATCCCAGTGTTATCCACCACCACATAGGTAGTTGGCTGCAAAATGAGTTGGCGAAAGCGATCGGCATCAGTTGCTGTAGAAGCCCACGCTACAGTTTGCTCTGGAGTGTAGCGCTGAGGTGCGGTAGACAAAACAGATTGGTGAAACAACTCTGCCAGTTCTGCCAAATCCGATTCTTGAGCAACTCGAACGTTCATCATGCTCATCTTCTTAGAAAGCTCCTAAAAGTCTCTGAAACAGCTAAATGGAGCAGCCCGTTAAAGCTTTTGTCTGAATACTCCGGAAGAACATTGAGAATTGTGAATTATTGAACTGGGGCAATCGTCCCTACAACTCTGTTCAGTTATTCACTGACGGTCCGACAAATCTGTTGAAGCAAGGAGATGAGGATTCAGACAGAAATTTGGCGTAACGTGGTCAAAACCTTATACCACGCTAAGTTCGTTGATTTAACAAGGGGCTCAACAGCTAGCAATGAATGTATTAAAAGGTATCCTACCACCAAAATTCTCAGGGCTGATTTTTTTAGGACTGTTCATTATCTACTCTGCCCTATTTTTGTTCTACGATCAGCTCCGTTTTCCGCTGATATGGGATGAGAAACACTTTTGGGAAGCAAGTTTACTGTTTAGCCAAAGCCTTGTTCCTGACTTAAACCAGCTTAGAAACTATGGAGCGCTCAACACACCACTACCATTTATTGTTTTTGGCGTGCTTGAGTATCTGTTTGGCAACGGCATCTTCACAGGTCGTTTGCTCAACCTAATTCTCTCATTGGTGATGGTTTGTCTAATTGTATTTCCACTTGCTCAAAAAAGCAAAAACGGCATACTAGCGGCTTGTGGACTACTAATTTTTCCGTATTATCTTTGGTTAAGTACTCATCTTTATACAGATATCATTGCTACCTTTTTTGTCTTTTTAGGATTCTGGCTCTATCTCCGCAACCAGCACTTGTGGAGCAGTGTATCGTTCATCTTGGCGATCGCATCCCGCCAATACATGCTGGCTTTTCCAGTAGCGCTAGCTGCCTATGAGCTAATGTCTTCCCTTAAAGCTGGATTTCAATTTCGTCCGCGACAGTTAGCACCCATAGCAGCAGCAGCAACGATTCTAGGATGGCTTTGGCTGTTTAAAGGCCTCGCACCAGAAGCAGCGATCGCCACCCAAAGCACACCCTCTGTACAACAGGCAACCTGGTCATTTTCGCTCAGTCCTAGCCTATACTTCCTGAGTTGCATCGGACTCTACTTTGTCATTCCAGAGTGGATTTTGTTTAGCAGAAGCTTCAGCTTCAAACAAATTCTTAGCTTTAGAAATGTTGCTTTAATGCTTGGTTTGTTACCTGCCTTTGTATTTTTTCCGCCTCTAGAAGCACACGGATTACTCATTAAAATTGAGAATTTCTTGCCCGCTCCGTCAGTCGTGCTGGCAGTATTTTATGTTTTGGCTTTTCTAACTTGTGTACGTTTTTCGCGAGCCAACCTTGCCTTCTGGCTGCTATTTGTCAACTGCGGACTCATGCTCAAAGCCTACCCTTGGGACAAATATACGCTGCCGTTGCTTGTAGTATTTTGGTACTTCAAATCAACCAACATCCTGGATAGTAGATTTCAGGGTGCAGGAAATGATTCTCAAAAGGCTAAGACTGCTACTCCGGAAGATAGTGGTTTGTTTAGGCAATCTTTGTAGTTCTAAAGTAAAAACACGGAGTTGTTTAGCAGTAGATAAAGAATAAATGAAGTCTGCACACTCTGCGACACAACTAATTGCAGGTAACGTATGATACTCATAAGTGATTCTACAGGGACTGCTACGTACTACCTAGAGCATTTACGGTTGTGCAGACTAATGAAAATAATTGATCCTGATTGCCCCTGCACATTCCCTCAGTTAATCATTCAATTAATCGCTCTATAATCTGCAACTCAGAACTTGAAACCCAAGTTTTAAGCATTACTACCCCCAGCAAAGTCCCCCTTTGGTAGTTAAGGAATTCTTAGATGAAAAGTGTTTTAACGGCTTCGCCTTTAGTTTCAGTCATCATTCCAGCATACAACGCAGAAGCTTTTATTCAGAGAACTCTCACTTCCGTTTTATCTCAAACCTACAAAAACCTGGAAGTCCTAGTCATTGACGATGGCTCCACCGATCGCACCGTTGAAATTGTTCAAGCAATGGCTGAGGGCGATCGCCGCATTCACCTACTTCAGCAACCTAACTCCGGTGTAGCCGCTGCCCGTAACCTGGGCATCAAACATGCCAAAGGTGAGTTCGTCGCTCCCCTCGATGCCGATGACATCTGGTATCCCCAAAACATTGAAAAGCAAGTTCAATGCTTTCTGACATCTGATGAAACTGTCGGACTAGTATATTCCTGGTCAGTAGATATTGACGAGAAAGATGTTCCGACTGGCGAATTTAGAGCCGCAAACATCGGAGGATATATTTACAAAGCACTAATCTGTCATAACTTTTTAGGGAATGCTAGTGCTTCTCTAGTCCGTCGAACTTGTCTGGAAAAAGTAGGCTACTACAATCAGGAGCTAAGAAAGCAAGGAGCTGAAGGTTGTGAAGACTGGGATTTGTATCTAAGAATTGCTGAATATTATCAATTTCGGGCTATTCCAGAATTCTTGATCGGCTATCGCAAGATTTCCAGCAGCATGTCAGGCAACTTTAAGAAGATGGCAAGATCTCATGCCTTGATGCTCCAAACAGTCCAAAACAAACATCCAGAAATGCCCACTCTGCTCTATCGACTCTCTAGCAGCAGTTTTTATATGTACCTTGCTCGGCAGAGCAGTCAATATGGCAATGACTGCGGTACTCTGTTTTGGCTTGTACAAGCTTTAAAGGCAGACTACATCACTCCACTAATACGCTATGGACTATATATGCTTAGCCTAAAAAGTCTGTTAAGGCTAAGCATCCGATCCATGAAATCTATATTCTCCCTAAATAGTCCAGATCAGATCTATCGCAGATCTGGACAAAGCCCCCATCTCATAAGCATCGCAGAGCTTCAATCCAGGCACTTTAGCATCAAATTCAAGCTGTTTGCTGGGCACGTGCTACACCGCCTATTGTTGGCAATCTAAGGTTTAGTGAGAGGGAGAGAAAACCATGGCATCTAGCCGATACATCAAAAAGTCTTTGCGCCGCGATCAAGTTCATCAGATTCAATACATTTACGATTTGATTCGTGAGTTGGTTGGTCGCGATATTAAGCTGCAATATAAGCGATCGATGCTAGGCATTGCATGGTCTTTTGTCACGCCACTAATGCAATTAGTGGTTTATTATTTCATCTTTCGCTTAGTTCTGTCCCTTGATATTCCCAATTATGCAGCCTTCGCCTTCAGCGGCATGTTGGTGTGGACTTGGTTTCAAGCCTCTTTGTTCCGGGGAGCTAGTTCAATTACAGATGGTCGGGAACTGATTCGGCAGCCCGGATTTCCGGTTGCGATTCTACCGATTGTTGCTGTCACGACTAATCTTGTAAATTTTTTGTTATCTCTCCCGATCCTGCTCCTGTTTTTAGGAAATGAGGGAGGTTGGCTTAAGCCAGCATTTGCACTGCTTCCTATTCTCATCTTGATCCAGTTCTTACTGACTCTCAGCCTGACTTATCTGGTTGCTGCTATTAACGTCACGTTTCGCGACACTCAACACATCTTAGGAGTTCTTCTTAATCTGGTCTTTTACCTAACTCCAATCTTTTATGACACGGATACGATTCCAGCCCAATACCTTCAAACGTTTCATCTCAACCCGATGACTTATTTGATCGAGGCTTATCGTACTGTATTGCTTGAAGGCGCGCTGCCGGGCTTGCTACCACTTCTGTTCTTGGCTTTGATGTCTCTGGGTCTTTTGTTTGGTACTTATCGGATCTTTCGACGAGCAAGCTACCGTTTTGCAGAGGAATTGTAAATGCAGCACGCCATTCTCGCGCAGGGCTTATACAAGCAGTTCACTCGATATCATGCAAATAAACCCACGACGCTGCAAGAAGCAATTTTGCGCGGACTGCGTCGCATGAAACCCATCGACCAGTTTTGGGCACTGCGTGATGTTAGCTTTAGCATTGAGCCGGGACGGATGGTGGGGCTAATTGGCCGCAACGGGTCGGGCAAATCAACGTTGCTCAGGCTTTTGGGGGGAATCGGGCGACCTGACAAGGGAAAAATCAGAACTTACGGCAAAGTTAGGGCTTTGCTCGACTTGGGTGTGGGATTACATCCTGACCTGACTGGGAGAGAAAATGTTTTTGTGAGCGGCGTGATATCTGGGCTAACGCGACGTGAGGTGCAGCAACGCTTTGACTCAATCGTGGGATTTGCAGAGCTAGAGTCTTCAATTGATAATCCTCTACGTACTTACAGCACAGGGATGAGATTGCGACTGGGCTTTGCGATCGCTGTGCATACTTCTCCTGAAATTTTGCTCCTGGATGAAGTGCTCACGGTAGGAGATCTTTCGTTTCAGCGAAAATGTCTGGACCGAATTAACCAGTTTAAGGCAGAAGGATGCGCCATCATCCTAGTTTCCCATGATGAGTCTCAAATCCAGCAGCTTTGTGATGAAGTCATCTATTTGCGTGAGGGGCAATTGGTCGCGCATGGTGAACCCGAAATCGTGATCGGACAATATGTTGCCGAAATCAGTAATCGAACACATCAACGCACACCACAAGAACATTTAACTTCAACTACAGAGTCCGGCATTGAACTGAGGCTACACGAAAATCGCTTTGGTTCTCTGGAAATGCAGATTACAAACGTGCAATTGCTAAGTGCAGCAGGGTTCCCCGTTAAAGAATTGCACAGTGGTGACGCACTACAAATCGAGATTGAATATTCAGCGCCTCAGCCGATCGCTTCCCCCATCTTTGGAGTGACGATAACCCGTGAAGACCAACTTGCTTGTTACGACACAAACACAGCAGCAACTGGACAAGCGACACCAACAATTCAGGGACAGGGGAAAATCACGCTTCACTTAAAGAGGTTGGATCTCAACAGCGGACAGTACTACGTCAACGTGAGCATTTATGAGTCGGAGTGGAACTATGCCTACGATCACCATTGGCATGTTTATCCTTTGCTGATTCGGCAGAGTGGCTATGAGAAGGGAATATTGAGTGTGCCTCATCAGTGGGAGTTTGACAATGCTCAAACCCTTGCACACAGAGGTCACTAGACCAATCTAGTGAAACTGTTTCGAGACAAATCTGAAGTACGACGTGCATTAACTACGAGGCTGCCCGTGCTACCTATTGCGAGATGACAGATATGGCTTACTCGACAACTTCTGAAAATCCGGCATCGAACAGCAACCTTCATCTCGTGATCGTCGAGGCATATGAAGGAGTAGCGGAGCTGTATGCAGACGAGCCAGAGGAGATAAAAGCCGCTAGAGGGTTAGGGCTTCCTGTTGCAGAAATTGCAGAGCAACTAGATTGTCGCATTACAGTTCTGAGTTGGGATCAGTGGCGAAATTATGAAGTTAGAAAATTGTGGACCCCTACGCCATCCACTCGCCCCAGTACGCCACCTGATTTTAGCCACATGCAGGTTGACTTTCAGTCGGAGCGAGTTAAGCAAGTCTCACTTCCTGCAGTCGATCCAGACTACGGGTTGCCGTTTGAGGAGTGTGGCTTAAGCCCGCGATCGCATGGACTCATCAACGACAGTGGCTTATTGTTTTTCGCATCCTACTGTCTTCTGAGAGAACTTAAAATACTTCATCAGCAAGATCCTTTTCAAGCTGTAATTCTGCCTATGTGGGGCGGAGTTGGCTATGTCTCTCAAATGGCACGGGCAACCCATGCTCCAAATCAACTAGATGTGCCCTTCGGCGTGGTTGTAACAGATCCCTCACTTACCCGTCAACGTGCCAATCAAGAAGGGGAATGGCTCCGTCATGCCGTCATCCGCCGTCAAATGGAAGACTTATCGCTAGCACTCGCCGACCTGACGCTAGCTTTTGGACTGAGAGGAAAAGAAACGGCGATTGCCGGAAGACTACCTGAAGCTTCCCTTCCTGTTTTAGCCCCTCGATTTGTAGAAGCGTCTTGTCTAGATGCGATCGCCTACGCAGCGAACCATCCTGCCCAGAGTTACCAGTCTCTCCAGTTTTTTCTCTATGAACCGCAGGAAGCTGCGTCAGGAGTGCTGAATACATTAGACGCGGTTGCACAGTTAAACCGTCAAGAACTAAGACTAGAACAACCTGTAATAAGTTCCGGTCCTGAAATGACTTTTGCTCCCATGAAGCCTAGGGAGTTTACACATTACTGGTCTTCACGCGGATTTGTCCGAGAATTGGTGCACGATCGCCAATGGCAATGGCAGCGGGACTATCCACAAATTACACAAGGTTTCCGGGTTCGTTTATATCCCAGTAATTTTGAGTACTTACCGAACGTTTGGGCAGAACTAGCCCGTTGCTCTTTTGTGGTGTTGTCCCCAGCAGCAGCCGAAGGACTTGCAGCCGGAACAGCTTTACCCCAAGAAGTCTTGATTCAGGGAGAACCCAACCCAGAAACTTTAGCAAATCACTTGCAATGGATTGCACAAGCAGATTTGCAGCAGCTAGATCAGATTAGACAAAACCTGTGCCGCCAAGTTGTTGAAGCTCATCGAGGTGAAGGAAGACAGCGGTTGCTTGATGAAACTGCTACCAGCTTAGGGCAACTCCTGGCTAGTCCTCCTCCACCACAAGATTTGTCGGGAGTCGCGCTGCTATTAGGCGATCGCCGTTTCCCTTTACAAACCCTTGCCCAACAAAATCAACCCCCTTCCCTACCAGAAAGCAATTCTCACATTCAGCCAGGCACGTTGTCTGTAGTTGTGCCTTGTTATGAGATGGGAGCCATGCTCAAGGAAGCGATAGAGAGCATCTGGAAGTCTGAGCGGTGCCCGGATGAAGTACTCATTATTGATGACGGGTCACAGGGCGAAGAAACCATTACAACCATTCGAGAATTAGAAGCGATCGCTTCTAGCAAAGGATTGCCCCTAAGGGTAATTCGCAAACGTAACGGGGGGCTAGCGGCTGCCAGAAATACTGGACTTGCAGCGGCAACCGGAGAATTTATCTCTTTTCTAGATGGCGATGACTTGATTGAACCACAGTTTTACTCGCTCGCTCAACACCTGCTTCAGCAGTATCCTCTGTTGGGTGGTGTTGCAGCCTGGGCTTCTATTTTTGGGACAGGTATCCCAGATGGATTCTGGAACTCCCCTCAACCAGAACTACCATTTCTGCTGATTGAAAACAGTGTATTTATTCCCTGCTTGACTCGTACTGTTCTCCTCCGACAGCTTGGTGGCTACGACACTCGCCAAAGATATAACTATGAAGACTGGGAACTCAGCGTTCGAATGCTAGCAGCAGGGTGGATGATTGTCACCATTCCAATGCAGTTGATGAAGTATCGCATCCGCCAAGACTCACTTTATCGCAGCATGACAGATGTACAAAATCAGGTGATGCGAGAACTGTTTTTGACAACTCATCAAGATGTGGTTTCTAAGTTTGCAGTAGCGATCGCCATGCAGCTAGAGCATCAGTGGAAACAACTCGCCTATACAGAGCCACCTGCTAACTCACCTGTACTGACGCAAGTGAGCAATCTGTACACTGCTCTTGCATCTACCCCGATTCCCAAATGTCTGGCAGCTATCCAACGGTTTATCGGTCGCTTTAAAAGAACTTGAGTATTTCAATTCTCCTATGAAACACCTAATTATCTGTGGCGAATATCCTCCTGCACCCTTTCCACCCGGAGGTATTGGAACTTACGTCATGCACATTGCCCGCCTGCTTGCCGAAAGTGGCGAGACGGTACATGTGATTACACAGCTTTGGGCAGGTGCCGCCAAGCGAATTGAGGAGAAATGCCAGGGCAGACTCATTATTCACCGTGTACCGCTTGATGATTGGGACTCCTTTCTCCTACGAAGCCCCAATTCTGAGCAACGAGCAAAAGAAGTGAAGGCGCTCTCCCAGTCCTGCTTTCCGGCTCAAGCCTTTTCCTGGCAGGCAAGCTTACTCGCAGAACAACTGGTTGAAGAAGAGGGTATTGATCTGATCGAGGCACAGGATTATGAGGCTCCTCTCTACTACTTCCAGTTGCGGCGGGCATTAGGACTTGGACCAAAACAAACGCCCCCTTGTTTAATTCACCTACACTCTCCCACAGAATTTATTGCTCAGCATAACGACTGGGATATCAGTTTGCCCAATCTGTTGACCGCCAAACGGTTGGAGGACTATAGCATTGGGGCAGCGGATGCATTGCTGTGCCCCAGTCAATACTTTGCTAACCAAGCAGAAACTCATTACGGATTAACAAAAGGAAGTATTCAAGTCATTCCTCTACCAATCGGTGATAATCCAACGCTAAAGCGCGACTCAGAAACCTGGCAGCAAGGCAACATCTCTTATATAGGGCGGCTAGAGCGACGAAAAGGCGTACTGGAATGGATTGAGGCTGCAGTGGAGGTAGCTGAGAGCCATCCAACAGCTCAGTTTGAATTTATTGGGACCAACTGCCTAGGTTCTCATCGAATCAGTGGAGAAGAATTTGTTGAACGGCAAATTCCAGATCATCTCAAAGCAAGATTTCATTTTCGGGGTAGGCAAAATCGTTCCGTTTTACCACGTTTTTTGAGGCGATCGCGCATTGCTGTTGTGCCATCCCGCTGGGAAAACTTTCCCAACACTTGTGTGGAGGCAATGTGTTCAGGATTGCCCGTGATTGCCTCTCCAGAAGGTGGCATGGTAGAGATGATCAAAGATGGTGAAACAGGTTGGCTAGCAGACAGTGCCAGTTCACAAAGCCTTGCCACAGTTCTCAAACGAGCCTTAGAGACCCCACCCGCTGAAATAGCTGAGATGGGTGACAAAGCTGCCTTCTCAATTCGCCAAATGTGTGACAACGAGAGAATTTTGGAGAAACATCTAGAACTCAGGCAACAGCTCGTTGATCACAAGGCAAAACGCTCTCTCTGTCTGCCTGTTAATCTCCCTTGGCAAAAACAACCGCTATCTAATGAGTCCGCTCACCGAGTTGCTAAAACTGACGCTGAAGGAATTGCAGTTGTAATCTCCTGTTTCAATGATGGAGAAATTCTTGATAAATGCCTGCAGAGTGTAGCGAATCAATCCCAAAAGCCAATAAAAATAGTCATAGTAGACAGTGGCTCAACTGATGAACAAACGCTGAAAGGGCTACGGCAGGCAGAATGGGATGGCTTGCAAATTATTCAAAACAAGAAGGGAGATCCAGTTTCAGCCAAAAACCTAGGCATCAAGACTATCTTGCAGTCTGAGTGTAAGCCTTTAGGATTTGCCTTCTTTGAAGCGAAACACATCTTCTACCCCAACTTTATTGAAACCTGTGAATCAACACTCCGCAAGTGTCCAGAAGTTGGAGTTGTTTCCTGTTGGGCACGAGAGGGTGGTAGTGAACAAGCTTGGGTGAAACCTTGTCCTAGTTTTCCCTATCAATGGCTAACGAACGAAGCAGTTCCGTTCAGTGTCGTCCGAACAGAAACACTGCATGAAGTCAATCAATTCAGAGCAGAAATGCATCAAGGATACGAGGACTGGGATTTGCTCAATGCAATTCTAGCGGCAGGATGGGTTGCTGTGACACTTCCCGAAATCCTTGCCGATGACTGGTCGGGCAACAGTTCCGTTCTCAATATGCCTAGCATTCACGCTCACGGCAGAATGCGTCGAGAAATGCTGGAAAGGTTTCCAGGTTTGGTTGCTCGTGATGCCCAAGAAATTGCGCTCCTGAGTAGTTTGAACCCTGTACCGTCTATTCAACAGGAGTTATCTACACCTCAAGGCAAGCAATTTCTGACTCAAATTATTCTTTCTTCATTCAAAGAAGCAACTTTTCGGATTCTTGGAAAAGTCAAAAGCACTGTCTTTCAAGTCTTGTCCTCTTTTCTGAAACCAATCAGAAAACAGGCAGTTTGAGGAATCTCTATCTAATTGACCAAGTCGTTCATTTTTGATTTAGACCTGTATGAATCCCTTAATATCTGTTGTCATTTGTACACACAATCGAGATCGGTATTTAGGCAAAGCAATTCGAAGTTTGCTCGATCAGCAAATGCCTAAAGATCAATACGAAATCGTCGTAGTTGATAACCGCTCAACAGATACTACAAAAGACGTAGTAGAGCAATTTTCAGCAGAAAATCCTATTCGATACATTTATGAGCCAAATCTAGGACTTTCCTATGCACGTAACACGGGCTGGCGTAGCTCCGAAGGGAAGTACATTGCTTATTTAGACGATGATGCGATCGCCCATCCAGGTTGGCTCAACACGATTCTTGAGGTATTTGAGACCGTAACTCCAAGACCTGGATGCATCGGTGGAAAAGCAGAAGCGATCTGGGAAGCTCCAAGACCAGACTGGGTTTCTGATGAGTTGGTTACGGGCTTGACTGTAATTGATTGGTCAGATACTCCGCATCCCATTTCCGATCTATCTCAAGAATGGTTGGTCGGTGCAAATATGGCATTTCCCAAAGAAGTACTGGAGGAGATTGACGGATTTATCCCAGGGCTTGACCGAGTAGGCAAGAACTTGTTATCTGGAGGCGATGTTTTTCTAGAGAAGCAAATCATGCAAGCAGGATATTCCTGCTTCTATCATCCCAAAATGGCCATTGGTCATCACATTCAAAAAACCAGATTAGATCGTCAGTGGTTTCTTCGGAGATATTACTGGCAAGGAGTTTCTGATGCTGCAACTCATTTAATTGAACAGTCTCCTTCTGCAATTGGACGGCTGCAAGCTGCTGTATCCAGAGCTGTGAATTTGCTGCGATCGCCCCAAAAAATTTCTCACCTGTTGTTGCCTAGAGAAGATCCAAAACAATTTACAGAAAAGTGTTTTGCACTGATCGAAGTCGGTCACATCGTCGGACTGTTAGGAGCAGTACAAAGATAAAATGCCATGCATATTCATTTAATTCGTACCCGTTATCCGCATTGGGGTGGAAACTCTGGTATCCACCAGTTTGTTCGATACATCGATCAAAACAAATATGACATAGATACGTGGGTCGCTTCAGACAGCGATGAAGACTTTCCTCTACAACATTCAGGGTTACGAGATGTGCTGCGCCACGCAGTTCAAATGCGGGGAATCCAGTGGTACAAATTAAGTGACCTCACCGCAGAGTATAAAGCTCTGCAAAAGTGTTGGAAGCAACAAGTTGATATTGTCCATTACCTGGATGGAGAGCACTCACCACAGTTTCTACCCAGGCTGCTCAAGCTATTAGGGAAAAAGCGTCCTAAAGTCATCGCCACCTTCCACCAACCCCCTGAACTGCTTGACTCACTTCTCGATCGTTCAGTCATTCCACTACTGGACTTTGTTACGGTAGTATCGCCTGCACAAGTTGCTTATTTTAGTAATTTGATCGGAGCTGATAAAGTTTCCTCAATTCTACATGGCATTGATACAGCCTACTTTCATCCAGGTGATGAATCCAAAGAAGACAAGTTTAAATGCATCACTGTTGGTAAATATTTAAGAGATTTTGTAGCATTACGAGCCGTTGCGGAAGCACTCAGTGGGCGCGAAGACATTGAATTTCACGTTGTTTCTTCAAACGCAGATGAAGTTAAAGACTTAGAAAACGTCACCATTCATCAAGGGATTGATGATGCCAGTTTATTGAAACTCTATCAGCAGTCCAATTTACTGTTCCTACCACTAACTCAATCTACCGCTAACAACGCGCTGTTAGAGGGCATTGCCTGTGGTTTGCCTGTCATATCAACTGATTTGCCTTCTGTAAAAGCTTATTTGCCAGGGAAAGAAGCCATTCTGGTACAAAACAACGATCCAAAACAACTCACAAACGCAATATTAGAACTGGCTGATAATCCAGTAGATTGCAAGGTAATGGGAGCAGAAGCTCGCAGACGAGCAAGAGAACTGGATTGGAAGAATATTACTTCTCAGTATGAAGCTCTCTATTCTCAAGTCATGAGTAGTTAGCTTGTGCGGCAATAAACATAACAGCAAAGTAAAGAAAAATCTGGAGATTACGTGAACGTATCCATCGTGATCGCTGCCCATAACGCAGCAGGGACAATTGCTGAAACGCTTAATTCCCTCCTATGCCAAACTTATTTGGACTGGGAGGCAATCGTTGTTGATGACGGCTCAAGCGACGAAACAGCAGCGATCGCGGCTCAATTTACAGCAAAAGATGCCCGAATTCAGGTAGTGAGCCAACCTCAAGGAGGGGTCAGTTCAGCTAGAAATCGAGGAGTTAGTTTAGCTCAGTCCAACTGGTTACTTTTTCTAGATGCGGACGATTGGCTCTTACCTCCTTGTCTTGAGCTATTGACAAACGTGCTGAAGTTAAACGCTGAAGTAGATGCGGTCTACTGTGGTTGGGCACGAGTTGCCCCAGATGGAAGATATATTGACCAGTACTGCTGTCCCTGCTCAGACAACCTATTTGAGGTATTTGCAAAATACTGTGCTTTTGCAATTCACACCTGCATCTTCAGACGTTCACTGTTTGAGTCAGTTGGGGGATTTAATCCTTCGCTCAAAACCTGTGAGGATTGGGATCTGTGGCAACGGATTGCTCGCACAGGGGCTTCTTTTGCAGCCGTTTACAAGGTTCTTGCACTGTATCGGATGAGACCGGATTCAGCTTCAATGAGCAGTTTCCAAGTTTTTACAGATGGTTTGCAGGTAATCACTCAAGGGCATTCAACTGATCCACGCATCTCGAACCCGGATCCCAATTACCAAAACGGATTACCCACAGACCAACTCTCCAGCACAAAGTATTACTTTGCCTGTTGGATTGCTGGACTCATGATTGGCAGCGGTAGCGATGCGCGATCGCTGCTCGAAGTTCTCAAAGATGAACCTGCTCCTGAGCTAGATCCACAAAACATTGTCCAAAATCTCTTCCTAGCATCGCTTTTACCTACCTGCCAAACTCCAAGTGAGTGGAATAAACTTTGGGCTACTATACAAGCGCAAGTTAACAATTTCCTACTTGCTTTAGAGGAACAAACTCAAATTTCAGGATTACATCACGATGTTTATACTGCTCTTGAACAGCACTGCTCAGAGCCATTAGCAATACCAGAACGTATGGAAACTAAAGTTTCACATACTATTCAGCTTGAGATTACAGAACCCATACCTAACCTTTCCTTGCCAGAAGGGGTTGAACGCCTTCATTGCACCATTGAACTAGAAGGAACTTGTCTCGGCACATTAGAACTTCCCGTTTTTGAAGGGTATGTTCATAGTTATGTGTTGACTGATGCGATCGCCGCTGACTTTGCTTGGCAAATTATAGGGCATTTCTTTGAGCACACTGTTTATCCCTCCTTGAGTATTGAAACACAGGAAACTCGTTCATCCATTCGACGAGGAAACCTGTGCCTTGCAGAATTACCGTCTGAACAACCTATCGTTTGGTCGAAAATTCATAATCAGATTGGCTGGACAGTGTTTCTACAAGAGATTTGGGCACGTCCAGATTTGCCAGAGGCTAGCTTTTATGATCCTCAAGCGCCAGAAGAGCCGAGCACAAAGTGTTGCTTAAGTGACGGTTGGCTCACACTTGAAGTGAGTGAAACATTGTCAGACGTAAAAGTTGCAGGACAACAGCTTGACGTAGTTCTTACAGTAGGTGGAGTTGCTATTGGAGTTGTCCCGGTACCTGTTAAAGATGATGTGGTGCGATCGCAAGAACTTAGAGCAGCACTTACAGCGGCAACAGGATATGAACTCTGCTGCACAGCCGTTCGAGAAGGGCTTCTTGGCAGACCTGTTACAGAGCCAACCTCTCTCCGAGATAGACTCCTCGAAGCAGCTTCTCACAATTCGCCTACTGATGCTCTTAACCGCGTCCTATCACCTAGTGAGAGAGGTGTGGTGTTAGGGCGACGTACCTTTAATGTGTTTGGGACAAGCGCTTCTCGCAGGGCAGTGTTTCCTGCCACAGTAGCCCGTGAACTGAGCGATTGTGCTTTGATGGCTGGCGAACCTGTCCTACATGTGCTGGAGCCAAGTGAACAAGCTGCCCGTGTAGTCTATGCACCTGACTTAATTTGGCGTCCCGTTCAAAAACAAAAAACCTCTTCCACGCATACATTCCGCTCCAATACAAAACAGGCAGTTGAGGTACCGCTTTATAATCGCAGCTACTTTGAAACGACCTTTGCAACTGGTCCCGTTCACTGGAATTACACGAACCAGTATGAACAAACCAAGTATGAGCAAACGCTCTCCTTGCTACCTCCCAAGCCAATCGCACGGGTGCTTGAGCTTGCTTGTGCTGAGGGACACTTCACCGCGCAGCTGGCTCCTCATGTTGAACATTTGACTGCTGCTGATATTTCTCAAATTGCTCTTGAACAAGCGGCTGAACGGTGCGCTGGCTTGAAAAATGTTGACTTCATGCATCTCGACTTCATGAAGGAACCCTTGCCTAAACCGTTCGATTTAATTATCTGTAGCGAAGTACTTTACTTTGCTAATGAGAGAGAAACCCTTCAGAATGTGGCTCAAAAGTTTGCAGATGCCCTCGCGCCCGGTGGTTACTTATTAACGGCACATGCAAACCTGGTTATTGATGAACCCGATCGCCCTGGCTTTAACTGGAACTTTCCGTTTGGGGCAAAAGTAATTGGGGAAATACTAGCAAGCACACCCTCCCTTCACCTAGTCAGAGAAATCTGGACTCCGCTTTATCGAATTCAGCTTTTTCAACGTAGCCCGCAGTTTCGGTGGTTCTTCTCCCAAACTGCTCCAGAGTTGATTAAATTGCCGCAACCTACACCACCCCCACCTCAAGTTGCCGCCGATGTTCTGTGGAATGGAGGTACACCTCGCGATCAGACAGTTCAGTCTGTTTCGACCTATCATCTCCCGATTCTCATGTACCATCGGGTTGCCCCTAGCGGTGCGTCGGAGTCAGCTCGCTATCGTGTCAGTCCGGATGCCTTTGAGGAACAGGTTCGTTATTTATATGACGCAGGATACTACAGCATTACGCTAGAGGATTGGCACGCCGCAATGAAAGCTCACCGACCGTTACCAGGTCGAGCTATCATGTTCACGTTTGATGATGGCTATCAAGACTTTCAAACCTACGCCTGGCCAATTCTGAAGCAGTATGGGTTCACAGCGATTGTCTTTCTTGTTGCAAATTTAGTAGGCAAAACCAATCTTTGGGACCAGGCTTACGGAGAAGAAATTCCCCTGCTCGAATGGCAGCAAATTCGACAACTAGAGAGTGAAGGAGTTGAATTTGGCTCACACTCTGCAAACCATCATCCGCTAACCACAATTCCTTATGAGGCAGTAATCCGAGAGGGAATTTGCTCACGTATGATTTTGGAGCGGGAACTGGGACATCTCGTCAAAACCTTTGCCTATCCTCACGGTGCTGAAGATCGAGTCATCCAGCATCTAATAGGAGCCTGTGGCTACTCCTTTGGATTAAGTTGCCGATCGGGATTGTGTGGTCTACAGGAACCTCTACTCGCTCTGCCTCGCATTGAAATCACTGGTTCTGATAAGTTGCGTGATTTTGTTGCGAAGCTAAATCCATGAGGAATAGCGATCGCCCTTAGACTTTAAGAACACAAATCGGCATCAGTTAAGTCGAAAATCATGGAATCAATACCAGAGCATAAAATCATACGCTCACAACTTTTTTCAGATTGTTTCTTCTTGAGTATTGTTGTCCTAATCTCTTTAATTCTCTACATTCCGTCTCTCGGCTTTTATAGTGACGACTGGTCATTTTTAGCACCTCTTAATCTCTCTACAGATCAATCCTTTCTGGGGTTATTTCAATCTGTCTATCTACATCAGCCTAACGTCCAGATGCGACCTGTGCAGGTTCTTTACATTGCAGGTCTTTATTGGTTATTTGGCTTAAATCCATTAGGATATCATCTAATTAATTGTGTATTTCTTAGCTTGGGAATCGTCTTCTTCTACTTAGTTCTTAGAGAATTAAAGCAACCACGCTTTCTTGCACTATCCATTCCGTTAGTATATGCGCTACTTCCTCACTATTCAACGAACCGATTTTGGGTAGCAGCTTTTCAAATTACTTTAAGCATGACCCTATACTTTCTAAGTTTATATGCAGACCTTGTAGCAGTACGTACCAAAACGACATTAGGACTGTGGGCTTGGAAGTTGATCAGTATTGCAAGCCTTTTAATTAGTGGGTTAGCCTATGAAATCTTTTTGCCCTGGTTTCTATTTAACCCCTTATTATCTTGGTATAAGGGGAGATTACTCAATCAATCAATTTTAAGCTATTTCAGCAAGCTAAAATTAATATTGTTAATGGGAAGCACGTTCCCTTGCGTAGTATTTGTGTTTCTCTTCAAGAAGATGACAACAACTCGTCAAGGAGAACTTGAGTTCAGAGAGCATCTAGGTTGGCTTTTTCAACTTTTTAAGGACGCAGTTACAATTAGCTATGGTGACTATGGATTTAAATTACCTCGGATTGTAGGCAGTATTATTTATAGTCAAACTAACTGGGTAATATTAATATTAGGCGGATTGGTGGGGTTGGTTGTGTTCAGTTATCTATTTCATATCGTTAAACTACAGAACATTAACCTACTCAATTACACTAACGAACTGAAATTGACTTTAGCTAGTTTCTTTGTTTTTGCAGCAGGCTATTCAATATTTTTGCTTACGCAAAACGCCCAAAACTCAGCCGCAGGCATTAGCAACCGTATCGCTATAGCCTCGGCAATAGGAGTAGCATTTACTTTCATAGGCTTAATCGGACTGGCAAGCAGTTTTATTCGTACAAATCGCTCACGTAAAGTCCTTTTTTGCCTGCTAATCGCTTTACTCTGTAGTAGTGGTTTTATAATCAACAATGCCATTGCTTCCTATTGGGCTGATGCCTACCGTCAAGAACAGAATATCCTTGCTGATATTCAACAACACCTGCCATCCTTAAAGGATGATGCTACTTTGATTCTTGACGGGATCTGTCCCTATTCCGGACCAGCAGTCGTTTTTGAGTCCAATTGGGATTTAGCAGGAGCATTGCGGATAATCTATAAAACCTACACTTTGAAAGCTGATGTCGTGACGCCTAATTTACAAGTGAATGAGGATGGACTTACCACAGCCTTATACTACGGATCACTAGTGAGTCATTATCCCTACGAAAATCTATTGATTTACAATATTAAAGACAAATTAGTTCATGAGATAACGGATGCGGATGCAGCTTATCGCTATTTTCAAACTTTTAATGCTGACTATGACAACAATTGCCCCAAAGGAAGAGAAGGTCATGGCGTAAGAATTTTCTAAGCTATTATTTTCCTATTCAATCTGGTTAGCAACAATTCATTCTGAGGTCTGCTTCTCTTTACAAGCAGATGGTCAAAGTTGACGCGAAAATCCGGCTTGGACACCATGCTCTGGATTCCGTAATCGAATTGCTCTATCCGGTTGATTTGTACAAGGTAATTCTGCTGCCCAACAAGCCCCCTTTTGATTTTTTGGAGAGAAGTAGGTTACGTCATTAATTTGTTTTTCTACCACTTCTACTTGAACAACTTGGGGCGGTAAAAGGAGGCGCGATCGCACTCCTTGACTGGTTAAGCTCGTTCCAACCATGGCAGCCAACAATAGTGAAATGAATAGACTTTGGTGCTGTAGCTTCTTAAGTTGCCATGAAGACAGCGGCCGGTTAGTAATTCTCGCCAAACTAATTTGGAGTTGTGATTGAAATAGGAGAGCAGCCAGCAAAGTAGGCAAAAGAACAAAATATCCTATACCAAACCTCAACAAAGGTGCTTGCGATAAGGTGAAAGCGCTTCCAACAAACGCCAAGATTAAAATCCAACAGTAACTGAAATTCTGTTTTGCTCGGGATTCTTTGATTACATAACCCGTTGATGCAATAGATATTCCAACTAATAGCACAATTAATTTACTTGAGCTGATAGAGTTAAACCATTGCCAGAACAGCCATAGACTGGAGTTGGCTTGAGAGGGCGGAGAGCCAAACCAACTGCCCCAACCACGAGTTACTTCACCAAGCGCTTGAGCTTCGTGAGAAGTGATTGCCCAGGGCACGTCAAGACATAGTAAAGGAGAAGGATATAGCAAGCAACCAGAATTGGTTGCTCCAAAGAAAAGTATGGGTAGTAAGAGTAAAATACTGACTACACTGCCCACCAAAAATCGTCTTGAACTAAATCTTCTACCGAATAAGTACACTAGGCTAGTGACAAACAGAAGAGGCAGGGCTGTAAGCTTAATTGATGTTGCTCCAATAGCTAATATTAGGGGAATCAAATCAGCATAAAGAACTGGATGCTTCAACTGAGTAGAATTAATGGAATCGGAACTTACTAATATCACCCAAGCAACCACACCCGTCAAAAAGATAACTGGAATGTCAGGAGAGGGAGAGATTAAAACAGTTGACAAAAGCCGGGTCGCAACACTGCCCGAAATAACTATAAATAAGAAAAATACGATAAACCAGTCACTAATTTTTGATTTTTTAGCAAAGCCTTGAGTTAAACAGACTATACAATGCAAGGATGCCAGAAATATAACAAAACCATTCGTTACGGCACTAGCTCGACCTTCCAGGAAGACGGCATTGAGAGGTGCGGCAAGAGCAAACCAGGCGGAGGCAAAGCCGAGTTGCTTTGAAAGTAAGGCGATACCGGGAACTGCACCAAATTCTGATAACCAACGGATTGCACCATAGTGATAAAGACCTGTGTCAATCCAGGTCACTTGGCGTGTGGTTAAGGCGGCAACTCCAATGGACAGCGTCAAGATTCCTACAAGTACACTGGGAGTCAAGTGCGATCGCAGTATTGCGATTTCACATCGAACCTTTGGGGACAGCAAGGACAGAAAGCCTAGTATCGCAGCTACTAATCCTCCTACCCAGGACGATAAAGCAAAGATAAAAGACGTTGCTAAAAGCGCAATAGAAAGGAAAACAACGCCCAACCAAAGAGAAATAATTGAGCGATCGCCCAATCTCACAAAAATGTTTGCTTTCAAACTATTCAGCAAGGCTGTGCCAGTTAACCAACAAACAATACTTAAAAGAGTCCAAACAGCAATAAAGTAGAGCATAAATCTAGACTATTAAACACACCAAGCTTAACAAGATTAAGTGCTTTTTCTAGATAATAAAGGCTAGTTAGTAAAATATTTGTACTGGCTTAATATGACTAGCGAGAAGTGTAGAGATACTCTTTAAAGAGTGCATAAAGGCGGCGATTGTTTAACATACAGTAGACATACAAGTATTAGTATTAATTAACACGTTAGAGATATTCCCTAGGCACTATTCCCACCTCATCTACCTGCCTTATCTTCAGCAAAATTTTCTATCCCTTCCGGGTATCACGCTTCACGAGGAATGTTCAGTGCAGTCAATTTGTGGCTCAGCTCAAGCAAGGGGATTACCCATTCAAAAAATTAGAGATAGCAAATTAGATACGTGATTTTATCCGGATAGATAAGTGGTTTGTTAGTAAAAGGTCTTGTCAGAGACTTTTAAAAATTTGGAAGTACCTAGTGGCATTTTCCAGGTCCTATCTGGAGGCGAGTGAATACTTGTAATGACTTTGACCAACTCAGATGTACGTTCTTCCATAGAACCAGCAATTTCAATTGTGATTCCGGTTCACAATGGCGGTGAAAGCTTCCGCGAATGTTTGTCTAGTTTAACCAAATTTGTTCCTAACTCTATAGAAGTTGTCATTGTTGTAGATGGTGGAACGGATGATTCTTGGCGTTTAGCTGAAGAGTCTGGAGCAAAGATCATTAAGTTCCCGACTGCAGGTGGCCCGGCCCGAGCAAGAAATGCAGGGGCGAAGGCAGCTCAAGGTGACATTCTGTTTTTTGTTGATGCAGATGTCACCATTGGTGCTGACACGTTGTCGCAGGTGGCAATCGCCTTCCAAACGTATCCCAATATTGCAGCCCTGATTGGCTCTTACGATGATGCTCCTGGCGCAACTAATTTTCTATCCCAATATAAAAACTTGTTTCATCACTATACTCATCAAACGGGTTGTGAAGAAGCCTCTACATTTTGGGGTGCCTGTGGTGCAATTCGACGAGATGTATTTTTAGAGATTGGCGGTTTTGACGAAGCGTATCGCTATCCTTCCATTGAAGATATTGAGTTAGGCTATCGACTTAAACGGGCGGGACATCAAATTCGGCTTTGTAAAAATGTGCAGGTCAAGCACTTAAAGTGTTGGAGACCCGTCTCTCTGTTGAGGGCTGAATTCTTCTACCGTGCCTTGCCCTGGACTGAGTTGCTATGGCGCGATCGCCAATTTGTCAATGACCTAAATCTCAAAACCTCAAGTCGCGTCAGTCTAGTACTGACTTATGGGCTATTGATTGCTCTGGCTGCAAGCTTCTGGTGGCTACCTGCACTGGGTTTGGCAGGTATTCTGAGTTTGTCTTTGCTGCTGCTAAATTTTTCTGTTTATCAATTCTTTCAACACAAGCGGGGATTATGGTTTGCCGTGCGGACCGTTCCCTGGCACTGGCTTTATTTTCTCTACAGCGGACTTGCTTTTGCAATTGGCACTATTCGCTACCACATCCGCCAGTACAGATTGCCAAAGCCAAGTTCCCTCAAATCTAAAGCATCAGTCTGAATAAGCATCCACTTCTACAAATTCAGACTAGATGTTCGCCAAGGTTTTACGCTCGACGCGGGTCAACTTTAAAGGATATTGGAGAAGGATTGATGAAGCATTACCCTGTTGCAATTCTGGGAGGCGGTCCAGCTGGGTTGACTGCTGCATACCAATTAGTCAAGCAAGGTATCCAGTCTGTTGTGTTAGAGAGGTCTGACAAGGTTGGTGGAATTTCCAGAACCGAAACCTATAGGGGCTATCGGTTTGACATTGGTGGGCACCGATTTTTCACTAAAGTAACTGAGGTTGAGCAATTTTGGCACGAAATTCTGACAGATGACTTCATCAAAGTTCCTCGACTGTCCCGAATTTATTATCAAGGCAAGTTTTACAACTATCCGCTCTCTTTGTTCAACGCACTAAGTAATCTCGGTGTTGTCACCAGTTTCATGATTTTGGTGAGTTATCTCAAGGCAAAGCTAAAAGCAAAGCTGCGACCTGGAAACGAACCAGAAACTTTTGAAGAATGGGTAATTGACTGCTTTGGCTATCGCCTTTACCGCATCTTCTTTAAAACCTACACCGAGAAAGTGTGGGGCATTCCATGCGACAAAATTCGGGCAGACTGGGCTGCTCAGCGAATTCAGGGGATGTCTCTCAAAAGAGCGGTAATCAACGCAGTATTTGGCAGCCAAAACGCCAAGAGCCTGATTAAAGAATTTGACTATCCACGGCTTGGTCCGGGCATGATGTGGGAACGCTGTCAGGAAATTTTGGACAGTAAAGGCTCTCCGGTTGAGCTACACACATCGGTACTTCGGGTAGAGCGTGAAGGAACCCGCATCAAAAGTATTACAGCGCAGAGAGGCGATCAGACCTTTCAAATTGAGGCAGATCATTTTGTCTCTACTATGCCTGTCACAGCACTGTTGCATCGGCTTGATCCACCCCCGCCTGAGCATGTTCTAGAGGCTGCTAGAGGGCTAAAATATCGGGACTTTTTGATTGTATCTCTGGTCGTCAACCAACCAGATCTATTTCCTGATAACTGGATTTATATTCATAGCCCAGAGTTTAAGGTTGGCAGAATTCAGAACTTTAAGAACTGGAGCCCAGAAATGGTGCCTGATAGCAGTAAGACCTGTCTAGGCATGGAATATTTTTGCAGCGAAGGGGATGACCTCTGGGAAATGTCAGATGCAGATTTAATCAAGCTGGCAAGCCGTGAGGCGGTTGAGTTAGGGTTAGGAGTCAATAAGGGTGATGTGGAAGATGGAACGGTGATTCGCCAACATAAAGCCTATCCGGTTTATGACGGGGAGTACCGCCAGCACTTACAGGTGATTCAAGATTACTTGGAAACATTTGAAAACCTGCAAACGGTTGGTCGCAATGGAATGCACCGCTACAACAATCAAGACCACTCGATGCTGACAGCGATGTTGGCAGTCCGGAACATTCTAGGTGAAAAGCACGATCTGTGGAATGTAAATACGGAACGGTCATACCACGAGGAGTTTACAAAGCAGCAGTGGTCAAGCGTTCAGGAGCAGTTTAAGGAGGGGCGATCGCCCATTGAAGCAACAGTGGTAACTCCTAGTTGAAATCAAACATCCCTTAAATAGTTGTACTAACGATTCAAGGAGCGTAGACATCATGTCAGAGCCGCAAGTTACGATCGTAGTTACACCTCGTGAGCGATTTAGCTATACTCGTGAGTCGTTAGAGAGCATTTATCAATACACAAAAGTTCCGTTCAAACTTGTGTATGTAGACGGCAATTCCCCAACAAAAATTCGACAATATCTGGAAGCAAAGTCACAGGAAAAGGGTTTTGAAATTATTCGCACTAACTACTACCTTTTCCCTAACCGCTCCAGGAACCTAGGACTAGAACGGGTTGAGACTCCGTATGTCGTGTTTGTAGATAATGATGTCATCGTAACCTCGGGTTGGCTAGAAGCACTAATTCAATGCTCAGAGGAGACTGGTGCTACCGTCGTCGGGCCATTAGTGTGTCAGGAAGAACCTGTTCATGAAACGATTCACTTTGCGGGCGGTGAGTCACGGATTATTCGCGACATCAAAGGAAGACTTCGCTTACGCGAAAAAATGTATAAGCAAGGGCGACGCGTAGCAGATATTCGTCCTCAACTTCAGCGTACTCCAACAGAGTTATCAGAGTTTCACTGCACATTAGTGAAAACTGAAGTTTTTAGGCAAATTGGTTTTTTCGATGAAGCCATGCTTAACACTAAAGAGCATGTAGATTTCTGTATGGCAGTTGCTCAGGTAGGGGGGACTGTGTATTTTGAACCAGACAGTGTTGCAACTTACGTACCCGGCAAACCCCTAAAGTGGACAGATTTGCACTTCTATATGCTGCGTTGGAGTGATGCCTGGGAGTTAGCTAGCCTTAGCCGAATGCAAGAAAAGTGGGGGTTAGCAGAGGATAGCTATTTTAAGCAAAAGTACAAGGCACTGGGTTGGAGAAGGCGCGATACAATCCTTTTGCCCCTCATTCAGAAAATTACCTTTGGTATTAAACATCGATTTCTCCAAAAGGTTTTGATGTATGGCTTGCTTGCTCCTGTAGAAAAGAGGCTTAATCGCTATCTCACGACACAGTACGCTAAGCAACATTTGCAGCAGCAACAAGTTCAAGCTCCCACACACTCTAAAATCTTAGAGACAGCTACATCCAGAAATTAGCTACGTAGCCGAATGAAGATTCTTCTACTCCACGATTACGGTACAGCGACGGGAGGGGCTGAACTGCAAATGTTGTCTCTGCGGCAAGGATTGCGCGATCGCGGACACGATGTACGTCTTTTCTCCAGTCGAGTCATACCCGTGTCAGGGAGCCCATTACTCTCTGACTACCATTGCTTTGGCAGCAACACGCGGCTTCAAGTCTTGTCCCAAACTGCTAATGTTTCTGCCTACTTAAACCTGCGTCATGCCTTAAATACTTTTTGCCCTGACATTGTTCATGTTCGCATGTTCATGTGGCAACTTTCGCCACTCATTCTCCCTCTACTCAAATCTGTGCCCTGCCTCTATCAAACAGCAGTCTACAAGGCGATTTGTCCGCTAGGAACTAAAGTTTTACCCGATGGTCAACCTTGCCAGCATACAGCAGGAGTCAGTTGCCTGCAGCACTGTCTGTCACCTCAGGCTTGGGTGCCTTTGATGTTGCAGCGACAGCTTTGGTTACGTTGGAAGGATGCTTTTGACCTGGTTGTCGCCCTCAGTCATGCAATGAAAGCAAAGTTGGAAGCAGAGGGAATTAGACCGGTTGAAGTGGTACACAATGGCGTATCTGAGCGTCCTATGCGATCGCCCCTCACTCACCCTCCGACTGTAGTGTTTGCCGGACGGTTAGTACCAGAAAAAGGGGTGAACGTTCTACTGCAAGCTTTTGCTCAGGCTAGACTGCAAGTGCCCAATGCACGACTGTGGATTGCAGGACAGGGTACTGAAGCAATGAATTTGCAAACCTTGGCGGCACAACTCAAAGTAGAGGATTGTGTAACCTGGCTTGGACATTTACCTCACGCTCAGCTTGAGAAACAATTTGAGCAAGCCTGGGTACAAGTTGTACCTTCTTTGTGGGAAGAACCCTTTGGTAATGTGTCAACCGAGGCAATGATGCGCGGAACGGCAGTAATTGCCAGTGCTGTTGGGGCACAGCCAGAAATTGTCAGCGATGGCACAACGGGCTTTTTAGTGCCACCGGATGACGTTCATGCACTCACTGCTGCACTATTGCGTCTGTTGCAAAATCCATCTCTAGCAGAACAAATGGGACAGGCTGGACGCAAACATGCATTCACTCACTTTAGTGAAAATCGACGCACCGATCGCTTTGTAGAGATTTATCAGCAGATTCAAGCAACAGGAAAGCACTCCCAGGGATTGAATCCATTCAAAGCTATCTCATGAGCATCAAACAAAAAGCGATCAAAGGTGTAGTCTGGTCTGCTATTCAAAGCTGGAGTAGCCAGGCAGGATCACTAATTGTTTTTTTGGTGCTAGCTCGTTTGCTATCCCCTGAAGCCTTCGGGTTAGTCGCGTTGGCCAATATATTTTTGGCATTTATGCAAATCTTCCTAAATCAGGGATTTGCTCAAGTCATTGTGCAACGGCAGAACTTAGAACCAGAACACCTAGATACTGCTTTTTGGACTAATCTTGCAATCGGCATCTTACTCACAGTTCTGGGGTTAACAACTGCTGATCGGGTTGCTGCCTTATTTAATCAGCCTCAGCTCACGCCAATCGTACAAGGATTCTCTCTGCTGTTTTTAGTTACTTCTTTTGGCAACATTCAGCAAGCTTTGTTGGAGCGGAACCTAGCTTTTAGAGCGATCGCCATTCGCTGGCTAGTCGGAACTTTAGCTGGTGGCTGCGTAGGTGTAATCATGGCAGTTTATGGCTTTGGCGTTTGGAGCCTCGTGAGCCAGCAGTTGGTGCAAGACCTGGTTGGCACCTTAATTCTGTGGGTTGCGAGCGATTGGCGACCAAGGTTTAAAGCTTCACTCAAACATTTTCAGCAATTGTGTAGTTTTGGAATCAGTATTTTAGGGTTCAATCTTTTAAATTTTTTAAATACACGAGCAGATGACTTTCTCATCGGTTATTTTTTAGGTTCGGTTGCTTTAGGCTATTACACGATCGCTTATCGAATATTAGGTGTAATGACCCAACTGTTGGTCAATACCAGCAACCAGGTTGCGCTACCAACCTTTTCGCGACTGCAAGAAGAACCTGAGCTTTTCCGTAAAGCATTTTATACCGCGACTCAACTCACTAGTCTAGTTGCTTTTCCTACATTTTTAGGTGTAGCTACCCTTGCACCCGAACTGGTTGTATTACTGTTTGGAAATCAGTGGCTACCTTCAATTTCCGTGCTGCAAATTTTGTGTTTTGCCGGAATGTTGCGGGCAATTAACTTCTTTAAAGGATCTGTGTTTATTGCAATGGGTAAGCCCGCCTGGACACTCTGGTTTGGCTTGTTAAATACAACAGTCAACTTGGTTGGCTTTGCTATATCCGTGCAATGGGGAATTGTTGCAGTTGCCTCTGCCTACGCGATTCGCGGATATTTAATTTTTCCGATCAATCAATGGGCAGTTAGCCGATTAATCAGAACACCAATGCTCACTTATCTCAGTCAGTTTACGGCTCCACTTGTTAGCTCGTTAGTAATGGCAGGTTTTATCTTAGGCTCCAAACAATTACTTCAAAATTCACTCAATTCCCAAGTACTTTTAGTCGTTTGCATTCTGCTCGGAGCAATGGTGTACAGCCTGAGTATCCGATTACTTTCGCCAAAGTTATTTGAAAAGCTGCTGAGTATTCTTCACTTAGCTTTGTCAAAAACAAAGAGCCAAGGGGCTTAGTTAAATTTCGTTAGTTTGCTGCGTAAGTTTTGGTTATATCCATCAGCTACATCCAACACTGAACCTAGTTCTATGACACAGCATCCAATTTTCTCGATTATCATTCCCACCTACGCTCGTCCAGAGCGGTTGACAAACTGTCTGCAGGCGATCGCCCAGCTTGACTACCCAGGAGATCGCTTTGAGGTGATTGTTGTAGACGACGGTAGCCCAACTTCAATGGAGGCGGTAGTTGCTCCCTTTCGCGACCAACTACACCTGACGCTGATTCGACAAGTTAATGCGGGTCCCGCCAAAGCCCGCAATGTGGGTGCAGAACAAGCAAACGGACAGTTCTTAGTTTTTACTGACGACGACTGCGCTCCCGTCCGGGACTGGTTAAAAGCGTTAGAGTCCCGCTTCACCACGACCCCTAGCTGCATCATTGGGGGTCGCACCTTCAACGCTCTGCCCAACAACCTCTACTCCACCGCCAGTCAGGTTCTGATTGATTATTTGTACAAGTACTACAGCGTTGAAGGCGATCGCTCTAGCTTTTTTGCGTCTAACAACATTGCTCTGCCTGCTGACCAGTTTCGGGCGCTGGGTGGCTTTGATACGAGTTTTTCCCTAGCAGCGGGAGAAGATCGAGAATTTTGCGATCGCTGGCTGCATCACGGCTACCTCATGCTTTACGCCCCAGAAGTGCAGGTCTATCATGCTCACAGCCTCACCTTACCCAAGTTTTGGCAACAGCATTTCAACTACGGGCGAGGCGCATTCTGCTTTCACCAGTCCCGCGCTCGACGCAACGTAGAACAAATCAAAGTCGAACCGCTGTCCTTTTACTTAAACCTTTTGACTTATCCGCTATCACAAACCTCTCCACTTCAGGGATTACTAATTTCAGTCTTGTTTCTTCTGTCGCAGCTAGCAAACATTACTGGCTTTCTGTGGGAACGGGCTCAGGTGACCGGAACGCGCCCCGTAGTTATTCCAAACAGGCTGTAAATCTAGCTAAAAGGGGTTTACAACCTACTCATTCACAACAAATTTAGAACTGATTTGGCAACTTCGCTAAAAATTGACCGAAAAACCTTCAGCAGATCGGATATACTGATTGACCAACTGACAATTTGGGCAATCTATCCCTGGACAGATTTTTGCTAAAGGTAATTTCACCCTTATGGAAGACAAGCTAAAAGAGCTGATTGGACAGTCTAACGTCTGGCTTTACATTGAGAGCAGCAAAGGCTGGGTCAAAAATGCGGAGATTTTAGAGGTGGTCAATAAAACGGTCACATTCCGCTACGAGCACGAATCTGAAAGCGAGAAGCGGACTTGGGAAAAGACCACACGGATTAAGAATATCTCCGAAATCGAAGTGAAGCTGTTGTCCCTTCCCAAGGAAGACCTTCAAGTCACCGCGCTGAAAGACAGACTATCTAATCTCCTGGGTCAAGACTAAAATATGACCTCGTAGTAGCGCATCTTCGGTAGCATGGGAGGGCAATCCTTGAAACGGGGCAACTGAGCCAGTCCATGCAGCCATATAAAACCCAGCTACGGGTGCGCTACCACGAAATGGACGCACTGGGGCATGTCAACAACGCCGTCTACCAGCACTATCTAGAACAGGCGGCGATCGAACACTCAGAACACCTGGGGCTTAACCTCGAGCGCTATCGCGAGCTAGGTGGCTGGTTTGTGATGCGACGAGTGGAGCTTGACTATTTGCGTCCGGCGATCGCAGGCGACATCCTCGAAGTCACCACTTGGCTTCAGGAAATGCGCGGTACCCGTGCTATCCGGCGTTATGAGATTCGTAAGCAGGGTAGTGATGACCTATTGCTCAAAGCAGAGGCACTGTGGGTCTGGGTCGATGCGATCGCCATGCGTCCACGCGCAATTCCTGATGTTCTGATTGCCGCTTTTGGGCAACTTGCTCCCGCAGCCAAGGAGTAACCCAATGCAATCCCTAGAAACTTGGCAACACGACTACATCATCAGTAACGGGATTCGGCTGCATTATGTGACTCAGGGGGAAGGTCCGCTGATGCTAATGCTGCACGGCTTTCCTGAATTCTGGTACTCCTGGCGCAAGCAGATTCCCGAGTTTGCTCAAAACTACAAAGTCGTGGCACTCGATCTGCGGGGCTACAATGACAGCGAAAAACCCACGGACCAGTCTGCCTACGTTATGTCTGAGTTTATCAAAGACATAGAAGGCGTGACTCGTGGGCTGGGCTACGATCGCTGTGTGCTAGTGGGGCACGACTGGGGTGGGGCGATCGCCTGGAACTTTGCCTATGCCCATCCTGAATTGGTAGAAAAGCTAATCATTCTGAATCTACCCCATCCCGCCAAGTTTGCTGAAGGTCTACGCACCCCCCAGCAGCTTCTCCGTAGCTCCTACATTTTCTTCTTCCAAATTCCCTGGCTACCCGAACTATTAGTACAAGCCTCCGGCTACCAGATTGTTGCTGCGGCTCTAACTGGAATGGCCGTTAACAAGAGTGCCTTCTCTGACGCAGATTTAGCTGCTTATAAAGAAGCCGCCGCTAAGCCCGGTGCCCTGACCGCCATGATCAACTATTACCGCAATCCATTTCAGCAAGGAATCGTCAACCAGGAATGGGGCGTTTTGGATGTGCCAACTCTGATGATTTGGGGCGAAAACGACACGGCTCTGGGCAAAGAACTGACCTATGGTACGGAAGCCTATGTCAGAGACTTTCAAATCCGCTATATTCCCGACTGTAGCCACTGGGTGCAGCAAGAACGCCCTGACCTAGTAAATCAATACATACGAGAATACCTGGCTAGCTAGTCAGATCTCAGTCATTACTCCCCGTAGGTTGGGTGAAGCAAAGCGTAACCCAAAGAGACCGAGGCGATCGCCTAAACTCACACCGTAGCCTCCGACTTAAATTAGAAGACCCGCAATTAAGCAGGATTCAAAAATCAAAACCACGCCGAAATCGTGGGTCAAATTTGTGTTGCTTACTCGAATTGCAAGAACAACAAAGCGTTTGCAAATTGCTGATGTCGTTGGAACCACCTTTGGCGAGCGGAATAATGTGATCCACCGAAAGTTTGGTGCTAGAACCACAGCTTTTACACTGGTGCTGGTCGCGTTCTAGCACATATTTTCTAACCTCTAACGGAATCGAAATTCGGGACGTTTTACTCATCTTGAAACTAAGAATTTAGAGTTCTGACGTGCTGATGGCGATCGCCCTAATCAACAATAGTTCGCCGAATATCATCAAGCGGTGATTCGGATTGAGAACTTGCTTCATCATTCTCTTCTGAGGAATTAGTCAACTCAGGTTCATCAGGACAAAATTCTAAAGACCATCTAACTTTTCCTTTTTGCCAACCTTGATTTGAACTTAAAACTTCACAATTTATACCTTCACCAAACCATTCTTTAGGCTCGCTAACCCAATTTTGCATCACTTCTAATAACTCTGCTACCTTGAAGGTGGTGTGACGAACCAATACGCTGATACCTTCCTTAGAAGAAATTACCGCACCCCGATCTAATTTTTTGAATTTACTGTTCATTTTCTCTCCACAGATGTTAGTAATAGTTTCTTTTGAAGGTGTATACAACTTTGATCTTTGTTGGGTTACGCTATGCTTCACCCAACCTACTAGAGGACAGTTTGGCGGATGCCGTCTAGAGGAGATTTAGGGACATCCGAGCAAAATTCTATGCTGACTCTGATTTTTCCTTTTTGCCAGTTTCGCTCACCAAATCTCAGGACTTCACAGGACATTCCTTGTGAGAATAGGTGAGCTTCTTCATGAGATAGTAACCGTTGAGCGATCGCCTCTACCAACTCAGCGACTCTCAGAGCTGGTGGTAGATCCAAGTACTGCGAAAGTTCAGCAGATTCTACTGATAAAACTTCGTCACGGTTCAGTAGATCAAAGTTGTCTTGGCGATCGGTTTCTTGCATGAAATTTTATTCCTTGTCTTCAACTATCATTTGACGGATGCTGTCCAAAGGTGATTCTAGCTGAACAGTTTCCGAAATATTGCTTTCATCTTTAGAAGATGAAAGCTCTTCTATATAAAATTCAACCTCGACTTTAATTCTGACTTTTCCTACTTTCCAACTGTCAAAACCGATTTGAAGAATTTTGCACTCCATACCAGAATCGAACCATCTAGCATGGTCATCAGTTTTGTTGTTAGGAGCTAAACGTTTTTGATCAATTTGGATTCCCTTATTTCTAAGTTCACCACTCAAATGGCTTCCCAGCGAACTGGAAAAAGATAAATCTACTGCCTTCCTAAATTTTCCAACTTTGAACGTGGAATCACCAAACGCCAGGACATCATCGTTCCCGCAGTTTCGCTTTTCAAACTTTTCAGTCATGGTCATTCTATCCAATCACAAATAAATGCTTGAAAGGTGAGTGTAGTTGAAGCAAATTTCTCCGGAGAGGGCGTAGCATTCGGGCGAGAATTTCTGGTTCGTTCCAAGGTTTATTTGCCCAATGCTGCGCCCCTACAGGTTGTTGGGCTATGGGGTTGATTCTTCAAATAGCTTTTGATGTTCTGCTTCTGTTGAAGAGACGATCGCCCCATTTGCTTCAGTGGTGACATCAGCTTCAAGTACTTCTGAAACTTCTAATTGAGGAGATAGGTCTGGGATTGGTAGAGGCATGAGCAGATCTGACCTGTTGATTTCTGGTAGCTTTTTGCGATCGAGATGCATAGATTCGAGGCAAGTGTTAATGCCTGCGATCGCCTTGTTGTAGACCGCGATTTTTTGCTCAACTTCGGCTTGTTTGCGGCGATTGGTTTTGAGTTTTTCCTCTGCTTCTTTGTCGAGGATTTGAGAGAGGTAAAGCCGCGCCTGATCATACTGCTGCAAGATTGCTTCTGCCTGCTGGCTTGCGCTGGTTAGTAGGTGATAGTTGAGCGTTTGGTTAATTGTTTGGCGGAAGGTGCGCATTACCGTTTCTTTCACTTTTTGCTCAAAGTCGAGCTTGAGCAGTTGGCGAATGGCGGGTTCAGCTTCAATCATGTTTTGGTAGTCGTAACCCCGGCAAGCCTGTTGCAAGGTTTGGCGCAGTTGCCACATGGAGCAGGTGCCCTCTGTGTAAAACTCGGGACGCTCACGCACATAGCGATCGCACTCCGTCCGGGCTTCGTTTACCACAGCTTTTTTCACTTGCTCCAGCAGCAGATTCAGGTTGCGCTCAATGCTGTCGTCGTTTCCTAGCAGGCGATAGAGGTTGCGGTAATATTCCTGCTGCTTGACGCGATCGGTGAGCCGATGAAAGAAGTTGGTGACGACCTCAACGGCAGATTCGACCAGCACATCTTCTAGCCCGTTTGCCAGGTAGTAGAAAGCCTCGGTCAAAATGCCCAACAGTGGCACAACGGAGTTGCGCTTATGGCTTGCTTGAGCCCGTTTGTGAACTTCGCCCACTGAGAAAGTGTTGAGCAATTCGTCTAGACGGCTAACCATTTTGGCTTTGAGCTTGAGGAAATCGCGCTCCAGGACAGAGTTGCTGTCGCTGGCGATCGCCTCATTCACTTCCCGCTCAATGTCTTGCTGGAACGCATCTCCAACCTGCTTTAGCTCCTTGCTAAGTTGCCTGAGTTCCTGTTCCTTAATTGCCTCAATGTCTTGCGGTTGGCTTTCCAATTCTCGCCAGGTTTCCAGGTAAGACTTCCGCAAACTAATACAGAGCGGCTGCAGGTCGTCTGCCAGGTTTGCCAGCAGCAGAGGGCGCTTTTCTTCGGTCAGGTAACGAGTTACTGCGGTGCGAAATTCTTCGATGCCACTGTCTAGAATCAGTTGCTCAATCAGCGGATCTCCCTGTTCGCTGAGAATTCGCACATAGTTTTCGTTGGGCGATTCGTAGCTTTTGACATCAATGCGGAAGCGATCGGCGGGTAGCTTGCCAGAACTGGCGCAATAGCGGTTAAACTCGCTGACAAATTGCGGTGTTTCTTCGTGTGCGTTAGTGTCCTGAACGTTCTTAGCAAAGAGGGTATCTAGTCCAAAGCGATCGCCCCTTCCTGCTGCTTTAATTTGACTGCCGTAGAAGCCCAACAGTCCGCTAGTTTTGCAAACGCGGCTAGAATCGCGGAACTGTTCTTGGATCAAGTTATCGAGCCGTTGCCGCAGTTGGGTGTTGTACCAGGTTTCATCGACGCGGTTGAAGACGTAGAAGAGGCGATCGCGAATACCGGGATTAGAACGAGTTCGTTCTAGCAGATCGGTTTCTTCAGTGGTCATATCGCCTGCCGACGCGGGTTTCAGTACACAGACAACGGCGGACGTATCTGAGTCTTCAATTTTGCGATAGGTTAAGTCAGCATCACGCTTGACGGGGGCATCAATTCCCGGGGTGTCAATTAGAATGTTGCCGTCTTTGAGCAAATCATGGTGACAGTAATATTCCACCCGCTTTAGTACAGCACTGTTGCTGCCTCGACGGGCATAGCTAGCGGCTTCCTGAAGCGTCGAGAAGTTGAAATGCTCCATTGAATAGGTCGTGTTGCTGACCGTATTAATGTGGTCGCGGTTGTTGAGCAATCGCTTCGATCAGAAAATGGAGAGCGCTGGCTTGTTTCGCCCGTTCTGACTTACTCTCTCCACCTTCCTGGTGAATGATTTCCCGGCATTTTCGCCGCAGCAGATCCACCACTTCCATTTGATTGACGTTCACCGATGCAGTCAGTCCTAATCGCTGACAGAGGACGCTTGCCTGCTCTCGAATTTCTGCCTCACTCAGGAAGGTCAACACCACCCGCTCTTTGCCTGGTTCTGCATAAGCAATCTGACATTCGGTGCCAGTAGCGTGCCCTTCAGCGCTGTAGAGCAATTCTCGCTCCAGCAAAGCGTTGATCAGCATCGATTTTCCGGCGCTAAATGCTCCCGCGAACACGATCTCAAAAGTGGGGGCGATCGCCTTTCTTAAGGACGTATGAATCGCGGTCGTGTTTTGTTGCGATCGCAGCGAAGGTTCCTGGTTGAGCAATTGCAACAGTGCATCAACTTGCTCTTGCAGACTTTGGCAGGAGGGCAATTCGTCCATCGGTAGTGGAGTCCTTATGTGGGAAATGCTTGACGATAAAGAGGGATACCTTGCCCAGCATTCCCACTCCACATTTCAAGATTGAAGTGGTGGTACGGATTTCAACCCATACTGATAGAAAATTTCAGACCTCGCAGCTAGCTGAGTACTCTAAACTTGCCGCAGTACAACAGCAAACTCATGACAATACAGCTTTAATTCGAGCTAACAATTCACTGGTGTTGAAAGGTTTAGTGATGTAGTCGTTTGCACCTGCTTCTAGCCCCCAGGTTTTGTCAATGTCCTGGTCTTTGGCTGAGAGAATTACAATTGGCACATTAGAAAAGGCCCGAATGCGCCAGCAGACCTCCATGCCGCCGACTTCTGGCAGCATCAGGTCAAGCAAAATCACATCGGGAACTTGCTTATGAAACTGCTTAATTGCGGTTGCTCCGTCTGAGGCAGTTGTAACGTCATAGCCTTCTTTTCGTAAAGCGTAGCTGAGGCTATCTCTTAAAGGAGCTTCATCATCTACGATTAATACGTGTGGCATGGTTCAGATGAGTTTTTAACTTTTGTATCCTCTCTGACATTTTATCCTTAATGGTAGTTGTCACCTGCTTCTAAGGTAGTGACCATTTTGTTCCTGAGCGGCTACAGCCAAGCTATTGAGCTCGGAGGTCTGCCATCAACAGATTGATCCGCTCTGCCACATCCGCTTTTCCTTCTGGGTCAGCATTATGCAAAAAAATATCGAGAACAAACCAGCGGCAAAGAGCAGGGTCAATTTGTACCAGGTTAAGCATGACTGCGTTTAAAACTTCTGTCACCAGGTCATCAGGAAGCCGGCGAATTTCGTCGCAGATGGCGATCGCTTCTTCAGTTTTCTGGGTTTCTCTTGCCGCCACCATTACCTTAACCACTGCATTAACCAGCTTGCCTAAGTCATTTTCCAAATCGTTCATGTTTTGAGAACTGTTAATAATCGCTAAGTTGATCAAATTCAAAATAAATTTATGTAAGAAGGCGGAAACACGGCACACCACGCTTCCGCCTTCACCATAATTTTTTCGTGAATCCTAACACGGGAGTTGAAACAGTTTCCACAGCAATAAACCCCTTATCCTCCCTTTTCCGTGGAAAGAGCTGTACTAGTGAAAACAGAAAGAAACGGCATCTATCTTTTGGCAGAGATGTTTCTTCCTGTTCCTGCCCGATAATATTTGAGGAGTGAGACTTGCCCGACAAGTCTTTATTTCTCCGCGCTCAACAGTGATCAGACAAGAAATGTCATTGATGTTACCGAACCAATCGAAGAACTGGAAAAGTGTCTTAGTAGGAACGCTTTCCAGTTAGCATGGGTCATTGTTGTAACCTCACGTTTCAACCTCAGGTGCATTAATCTCCTTGCTACTCTCACTTAATTTGCCTCACGTCTTAATAAGGATTAAGCCATGCCGACCGTGACAGCCAACAGTGACACTGACAATCTTGACCCCAAGCAACTTTTAAGAGTGCTGACTGAGGTAAAGAAAGGAAACTTTTCGGTAAGAATGCCTAATGACCAAACGGGCATTTCTGGAAAGATTTCTGACACGCTGAATGAAATCATAGAAATGAATCAGCGCATGGCTCAGGAGTTGGAGCATGTCAGTACGGTAGTGGGCAAAGAGGGCAAGATTGACCAGCGAGCTTCTTTGGGCAATGCCACAGGTTCCTGGACAGCGTGTGTTGAGTCGGTCAATACCTTAATTACTGACCTGGTGCAGCCTATGGAGGAAACCACCCGTGTAATCCGGGCGGTTGCTAGTGGTGACTTGTCACAGTCGATCGCCACTGAAATTGAGGGACGACCGCTGCGAGGTGAATTCCTACAAACCGCGCAAATCGTCAACACGATGGTGGGGCAGCTCAATTCCTTTGCCTCTGAGGTGACGAAGGTAGCTAGAGAGGTGGGCACTGAAGGAAAACTCGGTGTACAGGCAGAAGTGGAAGGCGTTGCCGGAACCTGGAAAGACCTGACCGACAGTGTGAACTCAATGGCAGGCAGCTTGACCGCGCAGGTGCGGAATATTGCCGAAGTCACGACGGCGATCGCCAACGGTGACCTCTCCAAGAAAATCACCGTAAATGTGAAAGGCGAAATCTTAGAGCTGAAAGACACGATCAATGTGATGGTGGACCAGCTCAACTCCTTTGCCTCTGAGGTAACGCGGGTCGCGCGAGAAGTTGGTACAGAAGGGAAACTCGGCGTACAGGCAGAAGTCCGAGGGGTAGCTGGAACCTGGAAAGATTTGACCGATTCCGTCAACTTCATGGCGGGCAGCTTGACGGCGCAGGTGCGGAATATTGCTGAAGTCACGACGGCGATCGCGAACGGCGACCTCTCCAAGAAAATCACAGTAGATGTGAAAGGCGAAATTCTGGAGCTAAAAGACACGATCAACGTGATGGTCGATCAGCTCAACTCCTTTGCCTCGGAGGTAACGCGGGTCGCGCGAGAAGTAGGAACGGAAGGGAAACTCGGTGTACAGGCAGATGTAAAAGGTGTCGCCGGAACCTGGAAAGACCTCACCGATTCGGTGAACTCGATGGCAGGCAGCTTGACGGCGCAAGTACGAAACATTGCGGAAGTCACGACAGCGGTGGCAAACGGCGACCTGTCGAAGAAAATCACCGTGGATGTGAAGGGCGAGATTCTGGAGCTAAAAGACACGATCAATGTGATGGTGGATCAGCTCAACTCCTTTGCCTCGGAGGTAACCCGGGTCGCGCGAGAAGTGGGAACGGAAGGGAAACTGGGTGTACAAGCAGAAGTCCGAGGCGTAGCCGGAACCTGGAAAGACCTGACCGACAGTGTGAACTCAATGGCGGGCAGTTTGACGGCGCAGGTGCGAAATATTGCCGAAGTCACGACAGCGATCGCGAACGGCGACCTGTCCAAGAAAATTACTGTTCAGGTCAAAGGCGAAATTCTTGAACTGAAGGACACGATTAACACGATGGTCGATCAGTTAAGCGGCTTTGCCTCAGAGGTAACGCGGGTGGCGCGAGAGGTGGGTTCAGAAGGCAAGCTGGGTGTGCAGGCAGACGTGCGCGGTGTAGCCGGAACCTGGAAAGACCTCACCGACTCCGTCAACTTTATGGCAGGCAGCTTGACGGCGCAGGTGCGGAACATCGCCGAAGTCACGACAGCGGTGGCGAACGGCGACCTGTCCAAGAAAATCACCGTCGATGTGAAAGGTGAGATTCTTGAACTGAAAAACACGATCAACATCATGGTTGATCAGTTAAACTCCTTCGCCTCTGAGGTAACGCGGGTGGCGCGAGAGGTGGGAACAGAAGGAAAACTGGGTGTGCAAGCCGAAGTCCGAGGAGTAGCCGGAACCTGGAAAGACCTCACCGACTCGGTGAACTCGATGGCGGGCAGCTTGACCGCGCAAGTGCGGAACATCGCCGAAGTCACGACAGCGGTGGCGAACGGCGACCTGTCGAAGAAAATCACGGTGGATGTAAAGGGCGAAATCCTCGAGCTGAAAAACACGATCAACACGATGGTGGATCAGTTGAGCGGCTTTGCTTCTGAGGTAACCAGGGTGGCGCGCGAGGTAGGTTCAGAAGGCAAGCTGGGTGTGCAAGCCTATGTGCGCGGTGTAGCGGGTATCTGGAAAGACCTGACTGACTCCGTGAACTTCATGGCAGGCAGCTTAACAGCGCAGGTACGAAACATCGCCGAAGTGACCAAAGCGGTGGCGAACGGCGACCTGTCGAAGAAAATTACGGTGGATGTAAAGGGCGAAATCCTCGAACTGAAAAACACGATCAATACGATGGTGGATCAGTTAAATTCCTTTGCCTCTGAGGTAACGCGGGTGGCAAAAGAGGTAGGCACGGAGGGAATTCTGGGCGGTCAGGCAGATGTGCGCGGTGTAGCCGGAACCTGGAAAGACCTGACCGACTCGGTGAACTCAATGGCAGGCAACCTCACCGCCCAAGTGCGAGGCATTGCGAAAGTCGTGACGGCGGTGGCAAACGGCGACCTGAAGCGAAAGCTAATGCTGGAGGCGAAGGGCGAGATCGAAACCCTGGCAGACACAATCAACGAGATGATCGATACGCTGGCGACCTTCGCTGACCAGGTAACGACGGTGGCGCGGGAAGTAGGGATTGAAGGAAAACTGGGTGGTCAGGCAAAGGTTCCTGGTGCGGCAGGTACGTGGCGCGACCTGACCGACAACGTGAACGAACTGGCGGCAAACTTGACCACACAGGTGAGAGCGATCGCCGAAGTAGCAACTGCTGTGACCAAGGGCGACTTAACCCGGTCGATTTCCGTTGCTGCAGAAGGCGAGGTGGCGATCCTCAAAGACAACATCAACCAGATGATCGCCAACCTGCGCGAGACGACGCAGAAAAACACCGAGCAAGACTGGCTCAAGACCAACCTGGCTAAGTTCACCCGCATGTTGCAGGGGCAACGCGACCTGGAAACAGTGTCCAAGCTAATTCTGTCGGAACTAGCTCCCCTGGTATCGGCGCAGCACGGCGTATTCTACTTGATGGACGGTGGCGAACAGCAAGAAGCTTGCCTGAAGCTGCTCAGCACCTACGCTTACCGAGAGCGCAAGCATCTAGCCAATCGCTTCCACCTGGGTGAAGGACTGGTGGGTCAGTGCGCTTTAGAAAAAGAGCGGATCTTGATTACCGAAGTACCTCATGACTACGTCAAGATCAGTTCGGGTTTAGGGGAAGCTTCACCGCTGAATCTGGTGGTTCTGCCCGTTCTATTTGAAGGGCAGGTAACGGCTGTAATTGAGCTAGCTTCCTTCCGCCGCTTCAGCGAAATTCACCTCACTTTCTTTGACCAACTCACCGAAAGTATTGCGATCGTACTCAACACGATCGCCGCCAGCATGAGAACGGAGGAACTGCTGAAGCAGTCCCAATCTCTGACCGAAGAACTCCAGAGCCAGCAAAAGGAGCTAACCGACACCAACAAGCGACTAGAGCAACAGGCTCAGTCACTCAAGGCATCGGAAGAACTGCTGAAGAGCCAGCAAGAACAGCTTCAGCAAACCAATGAGGAGCTAGAAGAAAAAGCTGAACTGCTGGTGCTGCAAAACCGCGAAGTGGAGCGTAAAAACAGCGAGATTGAACAGGCTCGACAATCTTTAGAGGAAAAAGCTGAACAGCTTGCCATGACCTCAAAGTACAAGTCTGAGTTCTTGGCTAATATGTCCCACGAGTTACGCACACCGTTAAACAGTCTGCTGATTTTGGCGCGGCTGCTGACTGAGAACAATGACGGCAACCTCACCAGCAAACAGGTTGATTATGCCCGCACCATCTACTCTTCTGGAAACGACCTACTTGGCTTAATTAACGATATTCTCGACCTAGCAAAAATTGAATCTGGCACCATGTCAGTGGATGTCAGCCAGATTCACTTTAACGATCTGCGCGACCAGATTGAGCGAACTTTTCGACAAGTGGCCCAGGACAAAAAGCTAGAGTTTTCGATTGAATTCGCCGAAAACTTACCTTCGGCACTTTACACCGATCCTAAGCGACTCTTGCAAGTATTGAAGAACCTGCTGTCTAACGCCTTCAAATTTACTGAGCAAGGGCAGGTGTGTCTACGGGTTGGGGTAGTGACTCAAGGCTGGAGTTCTCAGCGATCGCCCCTTTCTAGAGCTAACTCAGTAATTGCCTTCTCAGTTACCGACACCGGCATTGGCATTGCCCCTGAAAAGCAACGCCTGATCTTTGAGGCCTTCCAGCAGGCAGATGGCACAACCAGCCGCAAGTATGGCGGCACAGGGTTGGGGCTATCGATTAGCCGAGAAATTGCTCAGATGCTAGGCGGAGAAATTGCTCTAGTCAGCCAGCCGGAGCAGGGCAGCACATTCACCCTCTATTTACCCCAGACCTATGTAAGCCCAGAGGACAAGCCCCAAGACCCCATCACCAGAACCCTCAGAAACGCTGAGTTGGTAACCACTTCTATCAGCTCTAGCGGACTAACAAGCCTATCGCTCTCCGGCACAAGTAGCTTGCCTGCCGCCGATATCGAAGACGATCGAGGCAACATCGAACCGGGCGATCGCGTTCTCCTGGTGATTGAAGACGACCTCAACTTTGCCCGAATTTTACTCGACATGGCGCGATCGCAGGGCTTTAAGGGCATTGCCGCTAGCCGTAGCGATGTGGGACTGATGCTCGCGAAAGAGTTTAAGCCCGCTGCGATCATGCTCGACATTCGTCTGCCTGTAATGGACGGCTGGACGGTACTCGATCGGCTAAAGCGTGACCCTGAGACTCGCCATATCCCCGTTCACATGATGTCGGTCGAGGAAGGGAAGCACAAGAGCTTGAAGCTAGGGGCGATCGCCTACCTGCAAAAGCCTGTCAGCAGTGAATCTCTGTCAAATGCGCTGACCGACATCAAGAGCTTCATTGATCGTCCAGTCAAGCATCTGTTGCTGATCGAAGCCGATGAAATGCAGCGGCACAGTATCGTAGACCTGATTGGCAACAGTGACGTTAGCACGACCGCCGTCAGCAGCGGCTCTGCTGCCATCGAAGCACTGCAATCAGGGCACTTTGACTGCATCGTGCTAGACATGGGCTTGCCCGACATCTCCGGTCTAGAACTGCTGGAGCAAATTCGCCGTGAAGCCCCTAACGCCAATTTGCCCATCGTTATCTACGTCGGCAAAGAACTGTCCGCGCAAGAGGAAATTCAACTTCAGCAACTTGCCGAAACGACCGTCGTGCGAGAAGTCCGCACCCCCGAACGGTTGCTCGATGAAACGTCTCTATTTCTGCACCGAATTCAAGCAAACCTGCCTGCCCCCAAGCGGCAGATGCTAGAGCAGTTGCAGAAGTCTGACCCCATCCTCGCCAACAAAAAGGTGCTGATTGTAGATGACGACATCCGCAACATCTTTGCCCTAACCAGCGTGCTAGAGCGCTATCAAATGCAAATCATTCATGCTGAGAATGGGCGAGATGGCATTGCGCTGCTGCAATCTATGTCAGATGTTGACCTGGTGTTGATGGACGTGATGATGCCTGAAATGGACGGTTACGAAACCATGCAGGCAATTCGTCAGGAAGAGCGTTTCAATGATCTTCCGATCATTGCCCTGACGGCAAAGGCGATGATGGGCGATCGCGAGAAATGCATTGAAGCGGGCGCATCTGACTACATCACCAAACCCGTCAACACGGATCAACTGCTGTCGCTGCTGCGAGTTTGGCTGTATCGGTAGGGACGAAGATGGCGATCGCAGGCTAATTTTGTAGGGGCGGTTCGCGAACCGCCCCTACCGAGGTTTGTGGCTCATAAAAGTGAGAAATTGCTGTGAATTGGGTATCAGATTAGTGGACAAAGCTTCGTTAAAGCTTTGAGATCTGCCAATGAACCTCTAAGGTTCACAAACGAAGCTTAGAGTCTAATGAATGAACTTGGAGCTTCGCCGATGAAGCTTTGGAACTCGTGAATGAATCTTAGAGCCTCGCTAATGGAGCTTTGAGGTTGGCGAATAAATCCCTCATGTTCACCAACGAATTCTTAAGCTGCGTGAATGAATTTCAGAGCTTCGCGAGTAAATCTTTGAGCCTCACGAACAAATCTTTAACCCTGACCGATTAAACTTTGAGTTTAGCGAGTGAATCTTTAAGCTTGGTGAATGAGTCTTCTAATTTGTTGAGTAATTGAGGTGGGTTGGCGAGTCCTTTGACACAATGTCCTACCGTTTTGCATCCCCAATCCCTGATCGCTAGCCCCCAATTTCCAAAACTGGCGTAAGTTCATGCAGTCTGAAACCCAAGTCAATATTCTCCTGGCAGATGACGAACCGGAAAACTTAATCGCGCTAGAAGCTGTGTTAGAAGGGTTGGGGCAAAACCTGGTTAAAGCCAATTCGGGCGAAGACGTTTTGCGATACCTGCTCTATCAGGATTTTGCGGTAATTTTGCTGGACGTGCAGATGCCCAAGCTGGATGGATTTGAGACGGCGATGATGATTCGCCAGAGAGAGCGATCGCACCATACCCCAATCATTTTCCTCACGGCCTTTAGCACCAGCGATAGCCTCATGTGCAAAGGCTATTCTCTGGGGGCCGTAGACTATTTGTTTAAACCGATTGACCCGGTCATCCTGAGTTCTAAGGTGTCCGTCTTTGTAGACCTCTACAAGAAAACGTTAGAAGTCCAGCGCCAGGGCTTAGAACTAGCAGCCATCAATGCCGAACTGCGGCAGAGCGAAGAGCGATTTCGCACGCTCAGCGCTTGCTCTCCGGTTGGCATCTTCCTCACCGACATAGAGGGGCACTGCACCTACGCCAACCCCCGCTGTCAAGAAATTTGTGGCTTTAACCTGCAAGATAACTCCAATCAAGGCTGGCTAGACTTTGTCCACCCCGAAGATCAGGAAAGGGCGATCGCCAACTGGCTGACTCATCTCCGAGACGGACATGAATATTCAGATGAATTTCGGTTGCAGCGACAGGACAGTACTTGCTGGGTGCATCTTCGCTCCTCTCCCATGCTTTCCAATGTGGATACCTTAGTTGGACACGTCGGCACCCTAGAAGACATCACTGAGCGCAAACAAGCCGAAACCGCCCGTGCCCAGATCATCCAAGAGCAGGTCGCCCGTCGCGAAGCAGAAACCGCCAATCGGCTAAAGGATGAATTTCTAGCAGTGCTTTCCCACGAACTTCGCACTCCCCTAAACGCCATCCTGGGCTGGTCACGTCTGTTGCTAACCAAGGACTTTGATGCAGAAAAAACCCTCCGCGCTTTAGAAACTATCGAGCGCAACGCCAAATCTCAGGCAGAGTTAGTCGAAGACATTCTAGATGTTTCCTTAATCATTCAAGGGAAACTGCGTCTTCAACCTCAGCCCATTGACCTGATTCAGCTCATTACAAGCGTGCTAGATTCCCTTCACCCCATTGCTGAATCTAAGTCAATCCAGTTTGAAACTGAGTTTGATGCAACTGCTGCAAATACCGCGGGAGACTCAGGACGGTTGCGGCAAATCTTACGAAATCTGCTGTCTAATGCGATCAAATTCTCACCAGAAGACGGCAAGATCAGAGTTCGTCTGACCAAACAGCAAGATGACGAAAAAAGCTTTGCTCAGATTCAAGTGATCGATCACGGCATCGGCATTGAACCCGATTTTTTGCCCTATGTATTCGATCGCTTCCGTCAAGCAGACAGCAGCACTACCCGCTCTTATAGCGGCTTAGGCTTAGGACTGGCGATCGTCCGCCATCTCACTGAGCTACACGACGGTACCGTTCAAGCTGAAAGCGCAGGCGAAGGCAAGGGAGCAACATTCACCGTTAACCTGCCGCTCCTCGAACAGCCAACCTAGCTCACATCGTAGATTGCGTGGATGGGTCAGCAATAGCGTAAATGCATCACTCTTTTCTTCGTGCGTTACGCTGTCGCTAACGCACCCTACCAAAACTGGAAAGGTGAAACGGATTGAAGTTTGTGTCCGTGTCGTAGTAATCTTCCCGTTCCTGTTGCTTAAGCCAACTCGTGAGCCAATAAGTTGCGGGAGTAAAGAGAATTTCCACGCCGCACTTAAACAAATAGTTTGAAACAATCAGCGTCAGCAGCAGACTATTGGGAACCACGTTGGTGAAGGCAACTAGGATAAAAATGGTGGTGTCTACGAGCTGCCCGATCAGCGTAGAACTGATAGTTCTCACCCAAAGCTGTCTGCCACCCGTGAGAATCTTGAGCTTTGCCAAAATGAAAGAGTTAGAAAACTCACCTGCAAAGTAAGCCACTAGACTGGCAGCTACAATGCGAGGAGTCAACCCTAAAATTTTCTCGTAAGCTTCCTGGTTAGTCCACTCTGCGGCAGGCGGCAATGCCCCTACCACAATTAAAGTGATAGACAATAGCAAGGCTGAGATAAAGCCGAGCCAGATTACTTTGCGCGATCGCCCATAGCCATAAACTTCTGTCAGCACATCGCCAAAGATGTAACTTAGCGGAAACAAAATCGTCCCGCCATCGAAGGTGAATGGACCCAGGTTGACAATTTTGGTAGACGTAATATTTGAAATCAGCAACACCGTCACAAACAAAGCAGTGATGGTGTCTAGATGCTTAAATGACTTGGACACAATGCTGATAATTCTCGCTAGATAGGATGCTCAGCTATTGTAATAGACCTGTTGAAACATATTGCCTGCTGTAAGGGCGAACGTCTGTTCGCCCCTACCGCTAAACTCAGGCAACGACCTGTTTGAGGTGATCTGCTAGACGAATCGCTAAGGCTGCTAACGTCAGTGTTGGGTTGGCTGCTGGGGAAGTGGGAAAGACTGACAGGTCACAGGCATAGAGGTTGTCATAGCTGAGAAATTTCAGATCGGTATCCACCACTCCACTGTTATCAGCACCCATTCGCAGTGTGCCGACTTCATGGGCAACGCCACCCAGTCCAGCTTGCTTTAAGTCCAAGTTGTTGTCGGGTAGTGGTACACCACCTAACGTAGCAATCACCTGATCTTTCAACGCATTTGCTTCACCTAAGAAGCGATCGCTCTCTGGGCTAAGCTGCATCTGCACCACAGGTTTGACAAAAGACGGTCCCGTTTGTTGAACGGTGTTCGTCTCCATCAGTGGCACATTAAATAGAAACACCAGTTCACACAGCATCATGTTATTTCTCAACATTTGCTGTTGTACGAGAATGTCATCGTCCACATAGCGCCCCTGGTTAAAGTCTGCTCCTAGCTCTAGCACCATGTTGAAAGCGTGCTGATTCGCTGAAATAGACTTGTGTTGTGACAGGATTTTGCTGGAGTCGATAGCGCTAAAGAAAGGTGAGTTTGCAGGAACAGCAAAGTGAGTGAAATAAATCGGGTGGTCAGTGATTCCCACGCCAATCTTGCCGTTGGGGTCGAGTAGTCCGCTGAGTTGAGCAATCTTAGTGCTCTCTATGGTGCCTGCTGACAGCACCACAGTTTTAGATTGGTAGGTGCGATATTTCTGAGCAATCAGGTCATAGGCGACTACTCCCGTTACTGAAGTTCCGGTGGTTTGTAGCTCCACGACGGCATGATTCAGGTTAATCGAAAGGTTGTCATCACCAGCAGGATTATCCGTTAGCTTTGACTCCATCAACAGGTCAGCAGTAGAAAACATGCCGTTGGGAATCAGGCTACCGTTGCTGTACTGCACCGCCATTGGCGCATCAAAGTGATTGAAATCAGGAAATTGAGTCCGCAGCGATCGCTTCACCTGTTGATGATAGTTTGAGGGAGCCTGCGGAACGCGGTTCATCAGATCTTCAGCCCGCTGATAACCACTGTCTTCCAGATACCATTTGATTTGGGTTGGCCACTGATCCATTTCCCAGGACAGCATTCGGGGAATTAGCCCGCCCCAAAAGAGCGATCGCCCACCCAGGTTAAACGCCTGCCCACCAATGAAGTTAGAACCGGGTGCGTTGGCATAGTTGTCAACTTTAAACTCATCATAGAGTCCCCAAACGTGTTTATCAAACTGCCCTACGCGATGTTGGCGGGGCAAGTTTGCCACATGGCTAGGAAACAGATAGCTGCCTGCTTCCAGCACCAGTACCTTCATCCCTAGATCAGAAAGCTGGTCTGCCAGAATGCCACCGCCGATGCCAGAACCGACGACGATCACATCAAATAGGTCTGTCTCATTTAAATTGGGCTGAAAAAACAACTGCTGCACATGAGAGTTTTCCACTACCATTTCCTGACGGGGTGGAAAGGTAACTTGTGCTTCGGTGTAGATGTAATTACCGCCCAGCATAGGCGCTAGAAACAAGTTAGGCTGATTCATCCAGTAAGTTTGTTCCAGCACAAACTTAAAAGTCATGCCGCCACCGTAACGAGCTTCGGGCAGATCAAATCGCCACTCATCATTCTCATAGATGCCGGGAATATCTTGATCCCAGCCATCCACATTGTTGCGTAAGGTAATTTGCAGGTCAGGACGGTAGTTGATGGTTTGAAACCGAATTTGAAACATGGGGCTTTTGTCCACTAAAGTTTATGCAGCATCAACTAAAACAGCCGAGGGCATAGGGAAGCGTTGGAGTTGCGTTTGCCGATTCTCAACTCTCAATTGCTTGTAGTGGAAACGCAGTGCTGTTTCATCCTTCCGGAATATTGCGGGAAGGAAATGTCAGCGATCGCTAGGAAAGACGAGGGAAAGTTTAACCGTCCGCCAAGGGTACAGCCTGCACTTTCAGATCCACGCAGTTGCACCTTAAGATAGAGGTTTATATTTTTCTATCCCAGTGCAACTTCCTGATACCTTTCAGTCTGTTCCATCGAAATTAGAGCTTGATTCTGCTTCAGACCATCCCAACATTGATGCTGTTTTAGAGCAGTTCAATCATTTTGGCGTGCAGCTTGGCTTAGAGCGGATTCAGCGCCTACTGGCAGATCTAGGCAATCCTCATCAGCAAGTACCCATCATTCATGTCGCTGGCTCAAATGGCAAAGGCTCGGTTTGCGCCTATCTTTCCTCGATTTTGACAGAGGCAGGCTACCGGGTTGGGCGCTATACGTCTCCTCATTTGGTGAGTTGGAATGAGCGGATTTGTTTGAATGAAGCGCCAATCTCCGTCGCCGATTTACACCATTTACTGTTGCAGGTGATTGCTGCAATCCAGGAGCCGGAGGAATCCCCGACTCAATTTGAAGTGATTACGGCTGCGGCGTGGCTCTATTTTGCTCAGCAGCAGGTTGATGTTGCGGTAATGGAAGTTGGTTTGGGTGGGCGATTGGATGCAACGAATGTGTGCGATCGCCCCCTCGTCAGTGTGATCACGTCCCTCAGCCGCGAACACTGGCAGCGTCTCGGACCCACCCTGGCAGACATTTCTCGCGAAAAAGCAGGCATCCTCAAACCCAACTGCCCCGCTGTCATCGCCCCCCTGCCCACCGAAGCCGAACCTGTGATCAAACAGCGCCTCGCTGAACTTAACTGCCCTACTGTCTACCCTCCAGCCGCGCAACTTTTCACCCCTGGTTGGGCTCTCTACCCCAACCCCCAATCCCCTTTACCTCTCAAATTCCCCCTACCCCTGCCCGGTGCCCATCAACTGATCAATTCTGCTCTGGCGATCGCCACCGTCCAAAGTCTTCAGCAGCAAGGTTGGGAGATCTCGGAAGCAGCAATCGTCAGCGGCATGTCCAAAACGCAGTGGCCGGGACGGCTCCAGTGGATTACCTGGCAAGATCAGCCTGTATTAATTGATGGGGCTCACAACCCAGCAGCGGCGATCGCCCTGCGACACTACATCGACAACAGCGAAAAAGTGCGCCAGCCAATCCATTGGGTAATAGGAATGCTCACCACGAAGGATCATGCCGATGTGTTTAAGGCGTTGCTGAGAGGAGGCGATCGCCTCTACCTGGTGCCTGTCCCCGACCACCTTTCAGCGGAACCGGAAGCACTGGCAAAACTAGCATTGGAAATTTGTCCCGACCTGGCAAGTTGTGAAGTGTATGAGGACGCGATCGCTGGACTTCAAGCCGCAACAAAAACCGGGGCAACAGAATCTTTTACTCCGGTTTTGTGCGGTTCGCTTTATTTGATTGGGCATTTCTTTCGAAATGCTGCTAAGAGCGATTTTTAGCGATCGTTCCATTCCGACTCGGCATCAGCGATCGCCTGCTCAACCGTTTTTTGGTCGAGCATAGCAGCCTGCAAATTGTCGTAAACGATGCCTTGCAGTTTCTTCACATCTTTAATCTGCGGTAGCAACACCTGAGCATCTTCCATCTGGCTGGCGCTCACCACCCGTGCCCGATCGGGAGGAGTCACCTCAGCAGGCAGATCGGTGAAGTAGCCATCTTTCAGTGCTTCAACCGTTGAAGGCAGGACGTTTGCAGCTTTTGCGAAAGCAAGCTGATTTTCATTGTTAGTCACAAACAACGCAAACTTGACGGCGGCATCTGGCTGATCGGTCGATTGCGGAATCACCAGGTTCATCACCGCAACACTCTTTGCTCCGGTTGAACCCGTGATTTGAGGAGCTACACCCGATACCTTAGCGATCGCAGGTGCATTCGTAGCCACTGTTTCTAAGAAGTGAGGGCTAGAAGACAGAAGCGCCACTTCTCCCGACTGATAGAGTTCGATCGCCCGCCGATGTCCCTGAGTCAACACCTCTCTGGGTAGCAGTCCGTCCTTGTACAAATCCACCCAGTACTGAAAAGCTGCCAGACCTTCGGGAGTGTTAAATGCAGCCTGCCCTTCCTCATCCACAAGCTGAACGCCCATCTGAGCAAACGACTGCAACACCTCGGCAGAATCTTCCGGTACAAACGTCACAAAGAAAGCATACTTGCCCGTTTCGTCTTTGACCGCGCGAGCGACCTCTGCCAGATTTTCGTAAGTCGAAACTTGCTCCCACTCCGTATCTTCTGCCGCCGGAAGCGGAATGCCAGCCTGTTCTAAAAGCTGCTGGTTGTAGATCGTAACGCTCGTGGTGAGATACCAGGGAATGCCAAAGCTTTTGCCGTCCAGCGTACCCGCTTCCCAGATCTTGGGCAAATATTGCTGCTGCTGCTCGGGTGAAATCTTGTCTCCCAAATCTAACCAGGCATTTAACCCAGCCAGTTGAGCTGCGAAATCAGGGTTTAGATTCACCACATCAGGCGCAGTGCCCGCAGAAACAGCAGTAAGAATTTTGCTTTGCATATCTGCCCAGGGCACATCCACCCAACGCACCTTTGTCTCCGGATTTTCTGACTCAAAGGTAGCAATAAGCTGGTTGAAATAGTCGGTAAACTCTGGCTGAAGCTGCATTGTCCAAAATTCAACTTCTTGAGTGCCCGATTCGGCTTCTGAATTAGTTGGTCCTGCGCTGCAACTGACCATCCAGCTTAGCAGCAGCCCTAGCAGGGCAAAGATGCCCAACCGTTTCCATTTGCTGATTCTTCTCATGTTCCCACCCACCGCGACGAATTCGAGTCCAGGATGCTGACCTAGAGCTACAGGTTAAAGGTTATAGGATACAGCTCTATGTCTCCGATTTCCTACCTCCTGTTCTCAATTTGCTTTTTTGAGGGAAATGGGGTGGCGTTATGCGCCGATCCACGGACCCCAAATCGCAAAGGTAATGCCGGGGTTTTGGATATTGACGAAGAGGGTTTCACCGTCGGGGGCAAAGCAAACTCCGGCAAGTTCGCTGGGGTTGAGCGCATTGTCAGCAAATGGGTAAAGCTCCCCGTCTGGGGTAACTCCGACGATGGATTGGCGATCGCTCCCATCTTCACAAACAAACAAGTCTCCAAATGGCGACAGAGTGATGTTATCGGGGTTTTTGAGGTGATTTGCGTCAGTCGGTTCAATAAATAGCTCCAGGGTGCCGCCTTGCTCAGCAGTACTGCCCAGAACGTAGCGCCAGACCTGCCCTAACTCGGTTGCGCCGCCGATGGTGCAGCAAAAGTAAAATTCGCCATTGCCATACCAGATGCCTTCACCCCGGCTGAATTGGGCTGCGCCAGAATTCGCCCCTTCTAGCCGCACGGTATCAGTAGGGGGGTTGGGGTCAGCGATTGTCACCCACTCTGCCTGCATTGGTTGCCCCACCGGAATTGTTCGGGTGCGGTTGCTGGTGTCGAGCGTTAACAGGTCGGGCAGGGCGATCGCCTGCAACACGCCACCTGCCTGCAAATTACCAGGCTGGTCTGGAATGAAGCGATAGAACAAACCGTCTGGACGATCTTCGGTTTGATACACAATCCCAGTAGCAGGATCAACAGCGATCGCCTCGTGGTTAAACCGCCCCATTGCCACTAGCGGAACGGGATCGACGGGTTCAGTGGCGCTAGCTAAAACCTCAAAGTTGTAGCCATGAGCAGCGTCAACCGCTTCCATATCTGGCGTGGAAACGTCTTCTTCACAGCTAATCCATGATCCCCAAGGGGTCGCACCTCCAGCACAGTTGCGGTGCGTGCCTGCCAGGGAAACAAAATCGCGAATGATGCGGCGATCGCGATTCAAAATCAGTGTAGTAGTGCCGCCGCGTCCGGTGGAGTCATAGGTTTTGTGGGAAGGAGCGATCGCTGCTGGCTTATCCCATTCGCCCAGATTCATTTCATGGTTGCGAACCAGAATGATCGTGTTGTCGCGTCCAGCAAATGCCGCCATGCCATCCGGGTTGCCTGGAACTGGATGGCCATCGCTCATCACATTTCCGGTCTGCGAAAGAATCCGATATTGGAATCCGGGAGGCAAATCTAGCAACCCGTTAGGATCACGCACCAAAGAACCGTAACCCTGACTCCGAACTGACTGACCCCGAATTTCCTTGGAATACAGCGCCTTGAGCGGAGCAGCAGCCAAAATGCTTCCGGCGGCTCCAGCTCCTGCCAGGGCAAAAAATTTTCGTCGTGAAACCATCCGTTCTCCTGAGCCTAGCGGATTTACACTGTAGCTCTCTCAGCCATAAAACAGCTTTTTGGGATTCAAACCAAAATTTTCACCTCAGCTGCACAAGCGGTCGCGCGTTCCCTCGCTTGCTCAATTGTTTCACCTGTGGCAAGAGCTACTCCCATGCGACGGTTTTTGTAGCAGGTGAGTTTGCCGAATAGTCGTAGCTTTGTCTCAGGAATCTGGAGTGCACGATCAGCTCCGGTCGTTTGAGGACTTTCTCCCGCTTCGGGAGCCAAAATCACGGCAGAAGCACTGGGTTTGATCAGGTCGATGGAGCCGATGGGCAGTCCCGCGATCGCCCTTACGTGCAGCTCAAACTCTGACATGTTCTGGCTGATCATCGTCACCATGCCGGTATCGTGCGGGCGGGGACTGACCTCACTAAAGTAGACGGTTTGCTCTCCATCCGGTTCACCCTGAATGAATAGCTCCACGCCAAAAATGCCCCAACCGCCCAGAGCGTCAGTAATTTTGCGGCCAATGTCGTGACATTGAGCCAACGTAGCTTCTGGCAGGGGGCAAGGTTGCCAGGACTCCCGATAATCACCGCTTACCTGCACATGACCAATGGGTGGGCAGAAGGCAGTGCCCTCAATCGATCGCACCGTTAGCAACGTGATCTCGGTGTGAAAATCAACAAATCCTTCGACAATGACTCTGGCATTTTTAGCCCGACCACCCGTGTGAGCATAGTTCCAAGCAGGCAAAATCTGAGCTTCGGTGCGCACAGTGCTCTGTCCCTTGCCTGACGAACTCATGACAGGCTTGACAATACAGGGCAAACCGATAGCCGCGATCGCCTCCTGATACTCCGCCTCCGTTTCCGCAAACCGATAGGGCGATGTCTTTAGCCCCAACTCCTCAGCCGCCAGCCGTCGGATGCCTTCTCGATTCATCGTCAGGTTCGTTGCCTGGGCAGTTGGTATGACACGCCAGCCCTCTTGCTCTAGCTCGATTAGGGTTCCGGTAGCGATCGCCTCAACCTCTGGCACGATTACGCTCGGACGCTCTTTGGTCACCAGCCAACGCAGCTTTGCCCCATCCAACATATCCACGACGTGAGCGTGATGGGCAACCTGCATTGCAGGTGCATTCGCATAAGAGTCAACTGCAATTACTTCTAAACCCAGGCGCATTGCTTCGATTGCCACCTCCTTGCCCAACTCTCCTGAGCCGAGCAGCAGCAGCCGTTGGGCATTGGTAGTTAGCGGTGCCCCCCAAACCTGATGAGTTGAAAGAGAAGCTGGAGCATTCATGACGGTAAAAAATGATGGAAAAACGATGGAAAACCAGAGTAATACTGGACATTCTCAGGTCGCTTCATTATCATGCCTTACTCTGGAGTCCGGTTCTAGATTTTAGTCACGAGCCATACAAATGATCAGTCAAATCATCAGGCGGTGGTCATTGGGCTGGATCATTAACCAATGACACTAGCCAAAATCAAATTATTCTGACCAGAATTTGAGTCATTCTGACCAAAATCAAGCTCGTCTTTGCCAGGAGAATCGATTTTCTCAGTGTTTTTCTCAATTTTTTTCAGATAAATTTCGTTCAACTGTACTTTTTTCTCTAAATTGTGTGTAATATCGCTGGTAAATCAGTAAGTTTCACAGCAGAGAAACTTCTACCGACCGATAACAGGGTGGCATCTTTTAAGGTTTGTATCCTTTGACTAAGACTGGCAATTCTGACTTAAATTAGGTACCATGCGCTAGCGCTAATCCCGCTGCACTGACTGTTTCTAAACTCAATTCGATTGCCTAACTTCTTCTAACTTCTGAACGAGCGGACAAAACTGTGTTTAGCAGCTTCAAGGGTTTACTATCAAAAAAGACTAAAGGGATCGGGATAGAGTTGACTCCCGAACGAGTCAACATTGCGCGGCTGAGAAAAAAAGGTCAGGCGTTTCAGCTCGTCACTCTGGCATCTGCCGAAGTTCCAGAGGGAGTTTTTCAAGAAGGGCAGATCGTAGACTCTGCGACGATGGCAGAAATCATTCAGTCAGTTGTTGCAGAAAGCAAGATCAAAATTAAGAACGCCGCGACTGCTATCCCCGGTGGACGGGACACCGTTACCCGCATCATTCCAGTACCTGCAGAGCTAGATGATCGTGAGCTGCGGGAAATGGTTCTCAACCAGGAAGCTGGACTATATCTACCATTCCCTCGTGAAGAGGCAGATGTAGACTACCAAAAACTCGGCTTCTTTGTGGATGAAGACGGGATCGAAAAGGTGCAGGTGTTGCTGGTAGCCACTCGCAAAGAGGTAACTGATTCCTATATCAGCACCTTCCAACAAGCAGGCATCACAATCAATGCGTTGGAAATCAGCAGTTTCTCCTTAATCCGAACGATTCGAGAGCAGCTCAGGCAGTTTACGCCACAGGAAGCCGCGGCGATCGTCGATATTGAGTTTGAAAGCACAGAAATTTCTATCGTTGTGGATGGAGTTCCTCAGTTCTCTCGAACCGTGCCCATTGGAACGTTTCAGATTCAAAGTGCGCTCAGTCGAGCGATGAATTTGCCTCCTTCGCGCAGCACTGAGCTACTCCAAGGAATGACGGTTCCAGTAATGCCGATGGACAGCGTTGGGATGCCCAAAATGGGTGGAACCAATCCTGGAACGGCGGCAATGCTGAGGGTTTTAGGTGAATTGGCGGATGAACTTCGCCGTTCGATCGATTTCTACCTCAACCAAGGCGACAACTTAGAAGTAGCACAGCTTTTGTTAGCGGGTCCCGGTGGGGCGATCGGGCAGCTTGATGAATTCTTCTCTCAGCGGTTAAGCTTGCCTGCCAGTCAGGTCGATCCGGTTGCGGCACTTTCGCTTGAGGTAGACCAGGAAATTCCTTCAGTTCAACGACCGGGGCTAGGGGTTGTTTTGGGTTTGGGTTTGCGGGAGGCATGGTGATATGTACAGTCTAGATATCAATTTTCTGAATGACCGGGTTGAGCGTCCGGCAGAAACTGGCAGACCCGACCCTCGTATTGTCCAGGACAGTCCTCGACCTATCTTTTTAGGGGTAGGGGTCGCAGCGCTGCTGCTAGGGTCTGTAGTCGGGCTATGGGTTTTCTTGCAGAGTCGTAATGCGGCTTTGGCTCAGCGGCAGGCTGAGCTAGATTCTGAGCTAGCTGCTTTGCAGGCTCAACTCTCTGAAGTGGATACGATTAATCAGCAAATTACAGCGATTAATACTGAAGTTCAGGCTTTAGGGTCGGTCTTTAATCAGATCAAGCCCTGGTCAGCACTGTTGCAGGATATTCGCGATCGCGTCCCGGCTAACGTTCGGATTGGTTCAATTGAGCAACTGAGTGATGAAGAAAGCGCCACAGCTGCAGCTGCTGGTCAACCCTCACCTGCGGCTCAACCTGCTCCAGCGGCTTCCCCAACCGATCCCAATGCTGCTCCAGCCGATCCCAATGCTGCTCCAGTTGCCCCAGCTCCACCAACCACGTCAGTAGTTCAAATCTCTGGGCTGGCTCGTTCATTCGACGATGTGAATGACTTTGTCCTGACGTTAAAGCGATCGCCCTTCCTAGAAGCTGAAGAGACTCGCCTCTTAACCGCTGAACTCATCGACAACCCAACCCAAATTGAGTTTGGGGAAGGTATTCAGTCCAACAATATTGAGGTAGAACTGCCCCAGGTGGTTCAATATACAATTTCTAGCCAGTTAACCGATCTTCCGGCATCAGAATTGTTTCAGGACCTGGAGCGAACCCTGGCTGTCGGTTTGACGGCTAGAATTCAAGCACTTCGAGAGAGAGGAGTCATTCAGCCATGACCGTCGGTGGAGATTTCGTCCCTTCAGGGGACAGAAGAGAATATGACGCTGGGGGCAACTACCCCACAGTATTTGGCATTAGACTCACCCCATCTGTAAGTGGGATCTTGATTGCTCTTTTGGGGTTGGGTGCGTCAGCCTACTTACTGATCAACCTGGTGCAACCAACTTGGCAGCGAAACCAGGAATTGCGTCAGGATGTTGCTGCTAAGGAAAGCCAGTTGATTAACCGTGAGGAAAGTCAGCAGCAAATTCAGGAAGCAAGGGCTGAATTGGCAGAAGCTAGACAGGTGAGAGCTGATGTTGTCGCTCTATTTGCCAATCAAGAGAGCATTGACACGCTGCTACTTGACTTGAATGAACGCATCCAGGCAGTCAATGCCGGAATTCAGGATGAAGATAGAAGGGCAAACTTGACCCGGTTTGAGCTAAATGAAGAATTGTCTGGCGTAGTCACTGACAGTTCACTGGGTACAGAGGTTAACAACCGGATAGAACGACGTGTATACGATGTCGAGCTTGAGGGCGATTTTCCTCAAACTCAGTCAATCATGCGAAATATCGAACGATTACAGCCTTTGCTAGTAGTCAAAAATCTTAATTCTGAACTAGATTTTGCTGCACAAAGTATTCTAATTGATGCTCAAGGCAGACTACTGCCAAATGGTCAACCCGTCACTCGCATTACCACTGCCTTCCAGCTACAGGCGCTTGTACCGGTAGAAAATACCCCTGCTCCTGCTGCTAGCCCTCCCGCAGCAGGAACGACAGAAGGGGAAGCGGTTGAGGGAGCCACTAATTAGTTAGACATCTGTGCAGAAGTGTAAATCTGCACCATCAGGGGCATGTTCGTGGATGCGTTAAACCGCATCAAGCCTAACCTGGCTCAATAATCAATTCAATTCAACGTTAAAAGGGTTTCTGAAGGAGGAGTGGACTGTGAAGCATCTTGGACTTGGTAGCGCTTTGGGCAGCAGTATTTTGACGAGTGGAGCCTGGGTGCTGTTGGCAACTCAACCAGCTTTTGCTCAAGCAACTCAGGTGACGAATGTCAGGCTCAATCCTAGTGGGCAAGGGGTTGATGTGATCTTGGAAACGCGAGATGGCGATCGCCCTCAAATCTTTACCGTCAGCCAGGGCAACACACTGGTTGCCGATGTCGTAAACACCCAACTCGCTCTGCAAGACGGCAACGGCTTCTTGCAAAATAGCCCTGCTCCAGGAATTAGCTCTGTTGTCGTCAGTCAACTTGATGCAAACAGCGTCAGAGTCACCGTTACAGGCGATGCCGAAGCTCCGTCTGGTCAAATTTCTCAAGGTAATGAAGGCGTAGTCCTGAGTGTCAGCCCTGCCGAACAAGGCTCAATCGCACAACAGCCCAGCCCAGCCACCTCAGAAGCTGCTAACACAGACTCCCAAACGGTTGCACAACGCCAGCCCGTTGCCCAGACTCCAGACGATGTGCTAGTGCCAGACCCACAGATTGAAATTGATGGGGTTCCAATTCCAGCCCCCACTCAGCAAAACTTTACCCCACCTCTACAACCTCGTGCAGTTGCCCCACCTGTCGGTGACATTGCAGTTTCTCTGGTTGACACCTCACCCCCAGCGATCGACCTAGGAACAGGAGAATTGGTACCTCGTCTGGTGTTGCGCGATGCACCCGTGCGAGATGTGCTGTCTCTGTTAGCCCGGGCCGCTGGCCTTAACGTTGCTTACATCGGGCAAGACTCATCCCAGACGGAAGATGCTGCTGCTGCTCCCGACGGAGCTGCCTCAGACATCAGAATTTCTCTGGACATTGAGAATGAGCCTGTCCAGGATGTTTTCAACTACGTGCTACGGATTAGTGGGCTAGATGCAAACCGTACAGGACGCACGATTTTCGTTGGGCCGAGCCTACCTAACGAAGCCCGTCAGTTAGTCACTCGCAACTTGCGGTTAAACCAGGTTCCCGTAGGAACGGCCCTCAACTTTTTGGTTGGTCTAGGTGCTGAAACTGCGGTTAGCCGTCAGCGTCAGGTTACCTTCGTGAGCGCCATTCCGGTTGAGACGGGTGCTGAAGGAGGTGCAACGGTCACTGAGCAGTCAGCCCAAACGTTTACGGAAGAGAGAATTGAAACTCAGCGCGTAGATTTTGAGGATTCTACTCCTTTACTTCGAGGCTTGCAGGTAGTGGGTGACGAACGTACCAATTCCGTCACTTTGGTTGGTGCACCCAATCAAGTTGAGATTGCAACTGCCCAGCTAGTTCAACTCGATGTTCGTCGTCGCCAAGTTGCAATCAATCTTCGGGTTGTGGATGTTGACCTTCTAGCAATCGATCGAGCTTCCACCAGCTTTTCTTTTGGTGTAAACGATACTTTCTTCAATGTCGGTGGTCGCAATGGCCTTGGCGTTGAGTTTCTTGATCCTGGTACACAGCGTGATCGCAACTTGGTTGCAGCACTTAATCTTGAGGTGGAAAACCAGAATGCTAAAATCCTTACTGATCCAACCCTGGTTGTTCAAGAAGGGCAAACGGCTGAGTTGCAGTTGACTGAAGAAGTCATTACTAACTTTGAGATTGAAACCAGTGGAACCGGTGATGATAGAACTCAAACCGTTACGGTTGAGCGAACTCCTGCAGGTTTGATCTTGCAAGTTCAGGTCGATCGCATTGATGACAATGGCTTTATTTCATTGTCGGTAGCTCCTTCGATCTCTGCTCCTACTGCGGTAGAAGAGGTTGAACTACTAGACAACTCTGTTGAAATCACTCTCCTAGCGGAAAGAAGGCTAACTTCTGGACAGGTGCGAGTACGAGATGGTCAGACACTCATTCTTTCCGGCATCATTCAAGATGAAGATCGGACTATCGTGAGTAAGGTTCCTATCTTGGGTGATATTCCTTTGCTAGGTGCCCTATTTAGAAGTACGGAGCGGGAAAACTCTCGTCAGGAAGTGATTGTGATTCTGACCCCGCAGATTTTAGATGACTCAGATGGTTCTACGTTTGGCTATAGCTATACGCCGCAGCGGGAGACGCAGCAATTCTTGGAGGACCGTACTCGTCCTACCCAAGAAGATTAGGAATTAGCATGAGTTAGTCTCGCCATTTCAGTTGCTCATTGTGCCTCTGAAATGGTAAAAGGAGCTGCCGAGCACAGCGCGTTCGGCAGCTCCTTTTGCTTATGCCGTAGAAGATAACCAATGCAGGTTTTAATCTGCATTTAACAGGACTTACAGAGGAAAATGATGCATAATTGACGAGATCTATTTTCGCTGCTGAGATTTCCTAGTTTCATGAGCAAATTATTCTCCAAGTTTGGCCTTGCTTTAGTGACTCCGGCAGCACTGCTGACCGTTGGTGTGAGTGCGCTTTCAGCTAGTGCCCAGTCAATGTACACTCCAGTTCCATTGGATAGTAGCAACGAAATTACGGATACGCTTACAGATTCAGATATTCCAACAGGGTTTGGTGGGTTTGCACGGGATTATCTGGTTACGTTTGAAGCAGGCGATCAAGTGGCAATCGATCTAACTTCTGATGAGTTTGATACCATCATTACCTTGATTGGACCGGACGGTGCAACATTTGGTGAGAACGATGACGGACCCGATGGCACAACCAACTCTCTCTTATTTGCTCGGATTACTGTACCAGGTAGCTATATTGTTCGGGTTAGACCTTACGCAGGTCAAGGGTTGGGTTCTTTTAACCTGAAAGTTACTCGTCTGCGTCCGATTTAAGTTCTTGGTCTGGGGCGCTGCTTTTAGCTGGAACGTACAACTGCGGTGCCCTTTGCCCTCCTGACTGAATGGGTAAGTTGTTTGTAGTGGTGGTTGAAGCAGGTGTTGATGTAGTGCTACTCGCACTACTAGACAAAGATGATGGATGAGTAAGTGAGTGGCATAGCAGCGTCAATAGACAGGAACAGACTGCTAGTAACCACAGATCTAGAGCCTTACTCGACAGTCGTCGATCGCCCATTGTTAGAGCAAAATATTGGATTGAGTGGGTGGAGTGGGATCTAGAGCGATCGCCCCTGGGCTTGGTCATTGTTACTATTCCTATCCTTCAACATTGCTTTGACGCTTTGACCTGAAAGAGGTTCCAATCCGATTCATCAACTTTATGGCAGCCTCATCAAGCAGCTTACCCAAACAAGCACTCGCGACCTATCTCTGTCTACAGAAAGAGTAGGGGGCTTATTTCAGGTTAGATGAAACTCTCCCTCTTGAGGGGCGACTTGATTTGGTCAAGTCTGATACTTCTAGGGGAAGTTAAGTTTTCCTGGAGAGGATCTATGTCCCCTAACCCAAATGCTGTTACATCTGACTATCTGCCTGAAGAAACCCAGAAGACGGTAGATGCATTTTCAAAGCTCGGCACTGATGAAAAGCTGGCATTTCTCTACTATGTCTACACAAAGATGGGAGATTCTGTAACTCCAGCGGCTCCAGCAGCAACCGAACCTGAACTTGCGCCTCAACTATTGGGCGATGTGTATGAGATGTCAAAGGACGAGCAGCTTGGCGTAATGCGGGCAATCGTCAATCAGGAAGATACTGACCTATCTCGTGCCTACGGTGCGTTGAAAGAAAATAACCAGCTTATGGTTTGGTTTGCTTGGGCGCAGGCAATGGGCACCACAATTATTGGAATGCCTGATGATTACCAAATTCCGCAAGCTATCAGCCAGCTCCTCAGCCAGATTGAAAATCTAGATTTTCAGGAGCAAATTTCGATGCTGCGCGAGGTGGCAGGCAGTATGGGCTACAGCGACGTAAAGGCAATTCCTAGTCAAGCAGAAACTGGCAAAACCGCTAGCCTATAAGCAAGTCACGTAGCAGGGTCGCACGATGTAATAGCTGTAGTTGTTGGGTGTGTTTGGCAAAATTGCAGTAGAAGGACTACCTGGGGGAGGTCAGGTTCAGGAAACTGTGAGAGAATCGGCCCAGACTTTACTTAAAGCCAGTCTAGTAAGCTAATTCCCTTAAATTTGCTCATGCACCACAGTTTTTTGATCCGAATTGCAGCCATTCCACTCGTTGCGACTGGGTTATTGGCTACTGTGTCCACTGCTCCAGCCGCCGCTGTCGGTAATGATTACCAAACTTGTGCAAATGAGTTGCTGAGTGCAGGTATTTCTGAGGAAGAAGCCGCCGCTGCCTGTGCGGCAGCTCTTAATCCTGAAGAGCTATCTGAATGTGTGATTGCCATTGATGCGGGGACTGCAGTTGAGGCAACGGACGCACTATCGGGCTGTCGGCGGGTACGTCGTCCAGATGAATTGTCAACTTGCGTGGTTGACGTCGCTTTTGATGTTGATGCAACAGAAGCCTTGAATGTGTTGGACTATTGTCGTCGCAGCCTATTACCAGAACGCTTTTCAGAATGTGTTGTGGGGTTGCGGACTGAGGTTGGGTTTCCAACGGATGAAATTCTCAATACCTGCATTGCAGCAGGCGATCGCCCCCGTGAGCTGTCCCCCACCTTCATTCCTCTAACCCCAAGCCAAACTCCTATTAACCCAAATATTCGAGTCACTCCTATCCTGCCGGGGGGACAGTAGAGCGTAGCAGAATTCTATGGGGGCTTGGCATTGCCAAGCCCCTACAAAGTTTTTATCCCTGACTTGCCTCCTCAGCTCTATCTCTTGCCGCTGAGCAGTTTTGGTCTCTGCCAGTCGCGCGGGTGTCAGCACGGCAGGCTTCCCAGGCAATTTGACCGGCCAGGGTGGGGAGCAGTTGAGTTTGCCGTTCTAGTGCCCGCTGAAAGAAGGTTAGACTTTCCTGGTCTCTTTCCTGCTGCACCAAAATTTGGGCTTTGAGATAGAGCAGGTCGGGGTTATCGGGCGTTGCTTGCAAGGCTTGCTCAACAGCTGCCATAGCTTCGTCTTGCTGGTCAAGGTCGCGGTAGGCGATCGCAATCCCCCGTTGCGCTAAGTATTCAGGAGCCGCATAGTTCTCTAGGCGTTCAATCGCCTGATCTGGATCGGAAAAAGGCAGATTTACTGCCAACATCAAATCCATGTATCCCTTCAACAGATTTAGCTCTGGATCAGTAGGGTCAATTTCTTCGGCTGCCTTGAGGCTATCAAACACTAGTTGAAGTTTGCTCAGGGCAGTAGGCGTTCCTCTAACGACCCCTTGAACGGTTATCGTATGGGCACCTTCGAGAAAATGACCAGCAGCGATATAGATGTTGCCCCTTAGGGGATCTGTTGCAATCAGCCGCTCAGCCGCCTCGCGGGTCAGGGTTGCATTCTCTGACATGGCATCTAGATCTTCATTCATAAAAGCCAGAGAAGCTTTCATAGCATAGGCAAGCGGTTCATCGGTTTGGGCAGACTGGAGCAACTGCTCAGCCGAGCGATAGTTTCCTTGCTCAAATAGCGCATTGAAAGCTGCTTCGGTCTGGTCATCGATCGCCCGAGGATTGCTTTCTCTAAACGGATCGCCTGCCAGCGATGGAGTGACCCATAGGGTAGCGATCGCCATTGCTCCAGCGATCGTAGCCACAGCCTGTCTAGCAGCTACTAAAACGGGTTGCTTTTTATTGTGTCCGTGCGATAAATCAATGGAAACAGACTTTAGCCCTTTTATGCCTCTAGATTGGAGCTTTTGTAGCGGTAGAGACGTTGTAGGCGTTCCGGTCATAATTCAGCCTCAATAAAGTTGTAGTGAAGGAGTTAAATCAAGATAGTTTCAACACGCCGTATAGCGTCAGTACACAGATGGATTTCACGCATCTGGGTGGATATGGATCGCACCAATTATCCACATTCAAAAGCGTATACCTCAGAGGTTAAGAGAATTTTGAGGACATCGACTATGACGCGATCGCCCTGAAGGGGTTCCTATTTGTATCAAGTTTGCAAATTCCTAGACTAGTATAGAAATCACATCGCTGCTTGCCTGACTGCTAATGCTCTATCTTAGAAATCTGGTTTATCATCCCGCTGCAACTCCAACCGCAATTCTGAAATCGATCAATTTAGAATTAGCGCCTAAACAGATGGGATTGGTAATCGGTCCGAGCGGCTCTGGCAAAAGTACGCTACTCGAAATTTTGGCAGGTTTAGCGCAAAAAACATCCGGCGCAATTCACTGGCGCAGTCAAGAACTCACACCCGAACACCTTCAGCAACTAGGTGGATTGGTTTTTCAGTTTCCAGAGCGCCACTTCTGCGGCAGCACGATTCTAGATGAACTGCGGCTGGGCCATCCTGAACTGGGCAAAGAACGCATCGAGCAAGCCCTTCAGCAGGTTGGGCTGGCTCACATACCGCTAAAAACCTCGCCTCACTCGCTCAGCGGTGGGCAGCAACGGCGCTTAGCTCTGGCAGTCCAGTTGATTCGTCAGCCCTATTTGCTGCTGCTAGATGAACCCACAGCAGGGTTGGATTGGTCGATGCGCCAACAGTTAGTGAGTTTACTGGCAAAGCTCAAGCAAGACTGGAGTTTGCTAATTGTCACCCACGACGCTGGAGATTTACTGGCGATCGCCGATCAGTGCTGGACGCTCAATCACGGTGAGCTTGCTCCAGCAGATCCCGCTAAGCTGGCAATTGGTAGACCACAGCCCGTGAGATAGGGAAAAAAAGAGGGGTGAGGAATGCAAGACGAAGGGAAAGGCAAAATTTTTTTGCCTGTCATGGCTGAACTGTGGCAGGAGACAGTAGGCTGGCAGCCTGACAAACAGCAGCAGACAAAATTTCAGCGTCTCTATGAGCTGATTCTAGAAGGCAACCAAAAACTCAACCTAACGCGCATCACAGAGCCGCAGGAATTTTGGGAAAAGCACCTGTGGGATTCTCTCCGAGGCATTGCTTTTCGGTTGAAGGACAACAAAACTCCAGTGAATGAGTTAACTTCCTCGTCCTTGCAAATCCTTGACATTGGTACTGGAGCAGGTTTTCCTGGGCTGCCCGTGGCGATCGCCCTACCTCACGCAACCGTCACCCTACTCGATTCAACCCGCAAAAAAATCGCTTTCCTCGACTCTCTCATCCCTGAACTGTCTGTTGAGAATGTGAAAACGCTAGTGGGGCGAGCAGAACAGATGAGGGGCGATCGCCAACACCGAGAACAGTACGATTTAGCGCTAATTAGAGCCGTTGGTTCTGCCTCAGCCTGCGCTGAATATGCCCTACCGCTACTGAAACCGGGCGGCTCAGTGGTTCTCTACCGAGGACAGTGGACAGATGCGGAAGCAACGGAATTGGCTCAAACGGCTGAGCGATTTAACGGCAAACTTGACACAGTCGAAGAATTTACCACGCCGCTAACTCAAGGTATCCGTCACTGCATCGCTGTGCAGAAAGTTAGCTCTAGTCAAGTCAATTTGCCCAGGAAAACAGTTTCTTCACCGACTTAGCCCTACATACTTATTGCTGAGAAAGCCGCTGAACCGTCTTGCCGCCTAGAAGCTGGTGAGTTTCTTCTAAAAGGGCTGGAATTTTGTCGGCGTGGGGACTCTGAGATAAACATTGGCGCAAGTCTAGACTTTTCACTCGATCGGCTTTGTTGCCGGGAAACCAGTGACTCGCATTGCCCAGCATGTTGTAGCGAGTTTGAGCGAAATCAACCAGGTCGTAGGCGATCGCCAAATTCCTCAGCCACAAAATCGACCGAATATTCATGCCTCCTGGTGTTTCCTCTGGTTTGGGTAGCCCAATGTGCCAGGTTTTGTACCAGGTTTCGCCTAAGCGGGCGATCGCCTCATTCTCCAACCGTTTTAAAATTAGCGGCAAAACAGTATCGGTCTGGTCGAGCAGTGGCAGTGCCTTCAAATGCTCATCAAAATCTTGAGGTCGCGCCGCCCCAATGCTAAGCGTGTGAACTTGAGCATGGCTGAGGCAAAACAAATCGTTAAATACCATTGGGCTGAGCGGGGCACACAGTTCTACTAGCTTCGGGGACGGTTGATAGAGCATTCCGCCTTTGTCAGAAGGGCTGATGATGAAAACGCCCATATCTCGCTCAGTCGCCGCTTCGATCGCTGCCCAGTTGATTTGATTGATGTAGTACCAGTGCAGGTTAATGTAGTCGAACTGGTTAGTCTCAACCGTTCGCAGAATGATGTCGGTTGGCGCGTGAGTCGAGAAACCAATGAACCGCACTTTGCCCTGCTGCTGAAGCTGTCGCGCTACATCTAAACAGCCACCAGGACGAATGCTTTGGTGTAGCAGTTCAGGGGTATTGATACCGTGCAACCCTAACAGGTCAACGTGGTCGAGCCGCAGGTTAGAGAGGGACTGGTCAAAGGTGCGGCGAAACTCTTTAGGGTCTTCGCATGGACTCACTTTGGTTTGCACAACTAGCTGTTCTCGCGGCAGCTTTGGCAAAATTCGCCCTAGCTGTAGCTCTGAACTGCCATAGCCTCTAGCGGTTTCAATGTGATTGATGCCCACTTCTAGCGATCGCCGAATTGTGGCTTCCAGGTTTTTCTGGCGATCGTTTGGAATGCTCCATCCCGGCACGTCTTTCCAGGAATGCTGATAACGCATTCCACCGCAAGAAAACACGGGCATCTGTAACTCTGTCCGGCCAAAGCGTCGATACTGCATGAGGTAAAGCGTCAGGGAGTAGAGAACGGCAATACTTAGAACTTAACATCCCTGAACTTAACATTTGAGTAGCTCCCGTAGGATGCGTTAGGCGCTAGCCGTAAAGCATCGTCCACAATTCCAGTGCACTACGCCCACAAGCTCCATCATTTAGAAGCTATGCAGAACCCCAAAGGAGCCATGCAGAATCATTCAACAGCTATGCGGAACTGTTGAGAAGCTATGCGGAACTACAAAGGAGCTAGGCAAAACTGTTGAGGAGCTATGCGGAACTACAAAGGAGCTATGCAGAACTATTGAGGAGCTGTGCAGAACTATTGAGGAGCTATGCAGAACTATTGAGGAGCTGTGCAGAACTGTTGAGGAGCTGTGCGAAACTACAAAGCAGCTGTGCAGAACTACAAAGGAGCTGTGCGGAGTCGCTGAGCAGCCAAACCCTGAGCCGTAGGACGAGTCAAGCAAAGCTTATCCGTCCTAACGTCAGGCATGGAGTGCGTCAGGTATTGCCATAACGCACGTTGCTGATTGCTCGGTGCGTTACGCTGCGCTAACAGCACCCTACTTTGAGGTCAAATCGCTAGATTGCTGTCTAAGTAAGTTGCTCAGGATGCGGTTACTCCATTTCCCGCACGCTCGCCTCTCCGTCTTTGACTTCACCAATCAAAACCACATCAGTTACGCCAACAAATAGCCCATTCTCCAGCACACCAGGAATGTTGTTTAGCGTCTTTTCCAGTTCCGCAGGATTATCGATCGCCTCAAACGTCACATCCAAAACCATGTTGCCCTGATCGGTAATGACTGGGCCGTCTTTCTTTACGCCCATCCGCAATTCTGGTTTGCCGCCTAGCGCTTCGATTGCTTTGGTGACGGGAGTAATTGCCATCGGCAGCACTTCTACAGGCAGCGCAAAGGTGGAGCCGAGGCGATCGACCAGCTTGGAACTGTCCACCACGACGATGAACAGCTTTGCTAGAGAATCCACCACTTTTTCGCGGGTGTGAGCCGCTCCGCCGCCCTTAATCAGATTCTTTTGCGGATCAACTTCGTCTGCGCCATCAATGGCGATGTCAATTTGGTCAATTTCGTCCAGGGTGGTTAAAGGAATGCCATACTGTTTTGCTAGAACGGATGCCTGAAAAGAGGTAGGAATGCCTTTAATATCCTTCAAGTCGCCAGATTTTAGGCGATCGCCTAAATGTTGAATTGCAAAGGCAGTAGTTGACCCCGTGCCTAACCCCACAATGGAACCTGACTGCACGCGGTCGGCGGCAGCTTTGCCCACCTGCTGTTTCATCAACTTAACGGGATCAAGTCCTGTAGTCATTGGCAAACCCTCCTGTGAAAAGCTTCTGCGAAAAGACAGACGGTTTCTAGCATGACGTAAAGTTGTCCCAATTCCTAGCCTCTCAACTTCAAGCGTTTTCGATTGATCCAACCCTTATGAATGCAAGCTCAAATTTCGCCGCTGATGATGGGGTGCCATTTTCGCTGGAGCAGTGCCGCCAACGCCTGAAACGCGCCAGTTCTAGTCAGGAACGGCTGAAGCTGCTCTGTCGGGAAGGGTTGCTATTGATGCAGGCGGGACACTATGAGCAGGCGATTGCCAGCTACGAGCAGGCATTGCAGCTTCAACCCGATGATGCTGAGATTCATCACTATCGGGCTGTGGCATTGGAAAATTTAGGACGCTATCGACAAGCACTTGCTGCCTACGACCAGGCAATTGGAGTGAGTGTAAATCCCAGTGCCCAACTTTGGAGCGATCGCGGCAACGCTTTGCGAAATCTCTCTCGCCATGCCAAAGCGCTGGAAAGCTATGAAAAAGCGCTGACCCTTCAGCCTGATCACCCCAAAGCGCTATCTGGCAGAGGTCTGACGCTGATGATGATGGGACGGACGAAACAGGCATTAGCAAGCTGCAACCTGGCAGTAGAACTGGAACCCAAATCCGAGGAAACCTGGAGCAGTCGAGGAGCAGTCTTGCTAATGGCGCATCGAGATCAGCAGGCGCTAGCCGACTTTGACAAAGCGTTGGAACTTCAGCCTGGGTTTAATCGAGTCTGGTTTAACCGTGGCGTGGCGCTGTTGCGGTTGAGGAAAGAGACAGAGGCGATCGCCAGCTTTGAGCAAGCGTTGAGTGACGCACCAATTCGTCGTGAGGTTTGGCACTCTAGCGCCTGGGTGAGCTGGGGCTATGTGTTGCTTAAGCTGGGGCAATTTGAGCGGGCGATCGCTAATTTTGAAAAAGCGTTAGAGCTTCAGCCCCGTTCCTATCCGGCAGCGCTGTACAAACTGATCGGTTTAGTTTTATCGGGTCAATTTTTTGCCTATGCCACCCGTCCAGCGAGTCGAGGAAAGCTGCTGCACGATTTTGGTACGGTGATTCATTTCCTCAAATATCGCCTGCTCTTTTTTGTAGGTCTCATTCTTTTCCTATCTCAAAGCCAGAGAGACTGGGCAGATACCGTTCGGCAAGTAGTTCCGACCCTATTTTCCGGCGTAATCATCGCTTTGCTGATTGCCGACTTATGGAAAAACAAATCTAAGTTAGAACTAGTTTGGAAAGCCTATTTCCAAAGCGGCATCTTAACCTACTTTCGTGCAGCGGCAATTATTGTAATTACACTTGGGACGTATTCGATCGCCGATTACTTTGCACCACCCTTTATGCGCTGGGGCTGGGCAAACCTGGTGTTTGGGCAACCAGGAAATATTATTTTCCAGCCGTTTAATTTGTTCAGTTCTGCTGTTACTGAAGTCAGCGATCTAACTGCTCCAATTAGTAATTTAGTGGGGGCGATCGCCCTACAGTTCGCCTCAGCTTTGACTTTAAATCTTCAATCTTTAGGAACGCAAATTACCGAAAACCAGGCAACTACTGGCTTTAACTATAGCTCACTCTTTATTATTGGATTTTGGTTATTGTTGCTTCTAGGAATTCCCTTCTGGGCAAAGCTAGAAGAGCTAATCTTCCGTCAAGGTGCTAATACCTGGAAGCAAATTCTGATTCGCTCCACCCAATTTGGCTTGGTTCATTTGTTAGCTGGAATTCCGATTTTAGGTGGGTTTGTGCTAATCGTACCGGGTTTTTTATTTGCCTGTCGCTACAAGTATGTCCACGATCGCCAGTTACGCAAAACCGCCGATCCACTTCAAGCACGAGAGGCGGGCGTGATGGCTAGCACAGCCGACCACGCGGTATACAATGCGATTTTGGTTAGCTTCGTTGCCAGTTTGTTTTTGCAGCAGTCTCTCGGCTGATTCCTAAAACCATGCCTTACCTGAAGCCCATCACCATTTTTCCAATCAAATCTCTGGATGGTCTGGAGGTGACACAGGCAACCTTCTTGAAGGGAGGGGCGATCGCCCACGACCGTGAGTTTGCGATCATCGATCAGCATGGAGAATTCGTGAACGGCAAGCGCACCGACAAAATTCATCGATTGAGATCAGTGTTTGATCTGCCTGCCAGAATGGTGACAATGACCAATCAAGACAGCGCCCAGTCCCAGAAATTTCATCTGGACGACGAGCGACAGGCACTCTCAGCTTGGTTAAGTGACTTCTTTGGCTACACGGTTGAGCTAAAACAAGACCTTCACATGGGTTTCCCCGATGATCCTGATGCTAGCGGCCCGACAGTGGTGAGTACTGCGACATTAAAGGCGATCACCTCCTGGTTTCCCGAACTGAGTCTAGAAGAAGTGCGTCGTCGGTTTCGTACCAACCTCGAAATCGATGATGTTCCAGCATTTTGGGAAGACCAACTGTTTGGCGAGGCAGGACAGCTTGTGCCGTTTCAGATTGGTGATGTGGTGCTAAACGGGAGCAATCCTTGTCAGCGCTGTGTGGTGCCTACGCGAGACTCGTTGAAGGGCGATCGCTACCCCAACTTTCAAAAGACTTTTATCACTAAACGCCAGGGGACTTTGCCTGAATGGGCTGTCCCTCAGCGCTTCAATCACTTCTTCAAGCTAACTGTAAACACGCAGGTTGCAGCATCGGAAGCAGGCAAAACCATCAAACTTGGCGATGAAGTCAAGCTTTCCTCCACTTTCTCATTGCCAGGTTCTATCTAGTAGCGCCTAGAGGCTCTGCCTCCTCACTTTTCACGAGGCAGAGCTTCGGTATAAGCATCCCCAGGTAAAACCTGGGGACGAGATCAGCAGTGAGAAGCTTGAGGTGAGAGCAGCCTAGCTTTAGCGGAACATGCTGCTTACAGAGCTATCTTCGTGAATCCGCCAGATGGTTTCACCCAGCAGATTTGCCACAGATAGGACAGTAAGCTGCTTAAAGCGATTTTCTTCAGGGACAGGAATTGTATTGGTTACAATCACTTCCTCAAAGACTCCGCTCGACAATCGCTCAACCGCAGGAGGCGAAAACACGGCATGAGTCGCACAGGCATAAACCTGACGTGCGCCTTGTGCTCGTAAGAGCCTAGCTCCTTCACTGATTGTTCCGCCTGTGTCGATCATATCATCGACCAAAACAGCCGTTTTCCCAGCGACATCGCCGATTAGATTCATTACTTCGGCAACGTTGTGAGCCTGACGACGCTTGTCAATAATTGCCAGAGGGGCATCATTCAGCTTTTTGGCAAAAGCTCTGGCCCGAGCGACTCCACCTACGTCTGGGGAGACGACAACCAAATCAGGAAGCTGCTTGCTTGCCAAATAGTCCAGCAGCACGGGTGAACCGTATACGTGATCAAAAGGAATGTCAAAATAGCCCTGAATCTGAGCGGAGTGCAGATCCATTGCTAGAATGCGTCCTGCGCCTGCTTGAGTAATCAGGTTGGCAACCAGTTTTGCTGTGATCGATTCTCGTCCAGCGGTTTTGCGATCGGCTCTGGCGTAGCCATAGTAAGGAATAACTGCTGTTATTTGCCGGGCTGATGCCCGCCGACAGGCATCCACCATAATCAGCAGTTCCATTAAGTGGTCGTTTACCGGACAGCAGGTTGGCTGCATCAGGTAAACATCACAGCCACGAATGGATTCTTGAATTTGGACGTAGAGTTCTCCATCCGCAAATCGCTTGCGAACCATCGGGCCCAAATCCATGCCGAGGTAACGAGCTACCTCTTGGGCTAAGGGCACATTAGCGGAACCCGAAAAAAGCCTCAGACGGCTATTGTCTGCGACGGGAGGTAGAGGAGGCTGAAGGGTCAGAGTTGCAGAGCGGATCACAACAAATCCTCAAGTCTAATCACCGCAATCTTATCATTTCGAGTCAAAAACATGTTCTGCTGCAATTCTAGACTGGGTTGTAGGAGTTAAATTTTAACAGGGTATAACTTCTACGACCTATTTGCCTCAGCAACAATGCAGGATTGTTGATAGTTTTTAACTCCAAGAAGGCGATCGCAATGGGTGTACAAAAAATCAACAAACGCACTCCTGCTGGCACTTGATCAAGTTCTGGCTGATCAAATTTTGGGAGAAAGCTACCCGATCAATTTCTCAAGCATATTTCTAAACTGAACTGCAAATCTGCAATACGTTCCAGAGAAACTATTGCGTACGACAAGCTCATTGATAGTACAAATAATAGCGTTGAAGATCAGCGAAAAGACTTAAAAACATTGACGAGATGGATACGATTTCCTGCGGCAGATTAAGTAGCTTCACTCTTGACTGAAATTGATCTGCACAAATGGAAAATTTCCTTAAAAAAGCACCACACCTGTATAGGATGTAGTGCCTCTAAGATTGCGAATTGTTAAACCGCGATCGCCCTACGCCACGCTTTTTCCTGAAGTGGTGGAGGGACTTTAATCCTTGTAGCTGGTGCTGACTTCTTTTGAAAGCCGAGTGATCTAGAGGTCGCCGCCCCGGAATGCCAGAAGAAAAATCACAACAGGTCCAGAGATCATAATCATTGCTACCAGCGTGAGCTGTACGATTGCTTCCCAGTTAACGCCATTAAAAACGCTAGTCAGAGCCTCCATTGATCCTCCCAAGTAAACCTAATAAGTTTATTTTCTAAACTGAAAACACAACCGATATTCTACCCGTTCTGCGTCCTCATATTTTAAGGAACTTTACAAAATTCCAAAAAGCTTGAGGTTGTTTCAATGGAGAAGCGAGTCCGACAGGTAACAAAAATCGCTAAGCTCAGGAAGTGAACGATTTTTGGTCTAGTTAAAACTATGGCAACCTGGCGTTGTGTGCAGCAGTGCGGAGCCTGCTGTAATCTTGATCCAAGGGATCGCCCCGGCTTGGAGCTATATCTCTCACCCATTGAGCTAGAGCTATATCTCAGCATGGTCGGGGAAGAAGGATGGTGTGTCAACTTTGACCATACCACTCGAAAGTGCAACATTTATGACGATCGCCCCCGCTTTTGTCGGGTTGAGCCGGAGATTTTTCAGGATATGTACGGGATTGAGTCGGAAGAACTGAGCGATTTTGCAATTGACTGCTGTCGTGAGCAGATTGAAGGAGTGTATGGCGATCGCAGTCTAGAGATGCTGCGATTTGACCAGGAAGTTGGAATTTAAGCAAGTTTCGGGGAAATTTTACACCTTATAAGAGCGAACTGCTGTTCGCCCTAGTCACGCTCTAATCAGAATTAGAGTTAATGATTTTGTAAGCTTTAGCGGTAGGGGTTGATCTTTCAGGCAGGGTCAGGAATAAAATGAAAGGAATATGAAAAATCCCTAAAGCGATCGCCCGTGAAACTTTCTTCTCCTGCGCCTGGCTTGTTGATTTCTGAATTGGAGCCGACCGAGCGGCTGCCGAATCCTCCCCTTAATCTTCCTGAAGATCTGATTGAGAATAACCTAGAAAATCCTCAAGCCTCCATTCCATCCAAGCAACTGTCCCGTCGTCAGGAAATTGAGATTTTCTTTTCGACCTTCTTTACGATTTTTGTAGCGGAGTTAGGAGACAAAACTCAGTTAACGACGTTGCTAATGAGCGCAGAGTCTAATTCTCCCTGGGTTGTTTTTATGGGCTCGGGAGCAGCTTTGATTGCGACGAGTTTGCTGGGCGTACTGCTGGGTCGATGGCTGTCATCGCGAGTTTCGCCTAAGGTGCTGGAAACGGCAACGGGCACCATTTTGCTGCTCGTTTCGGTGTTACTGCTGTGGGATGTAATTAGCGCTTGATAGGATTATGGACTGGAATTTACTTGGACTCAGCTTTGCGACTGTTTTCTTATCAGAGCTTGGAGACAAAAGCCAACTAGCGGCGATCGCCCTCAGCGGCAATTCTAAATCTCTGCGGGCTGTCTTCTTAGGAGCAGCATCGGCACTCTTGTTGGCTAGCTTTTTGGGCGTAATGCTTGGGGAAGGAGTTTCCCAAATCTTGCCAACTCGTTGGGTTAAGGCGATCGCAGCGATTGGGTTTGCAGTTATGGCAATTCGCCTGCTCTGGTTTGAGGCAGATTCAACCCAATCTGAAGAGGCTTAAAAACTGGGTTGTGCGTAAAACGACAAAACAGGAGGACAAGCCTCCTGTTTTGTCGTTTTACTCCTTTCCCACTAAAAGATCAGGGATGCACCCCCGAGTCGTGGGGGTGCATCCCTGATCTTTGACCGGAGAGGGAGTAACTAAATTTTATGCTGGGTTGCGATAGAGGGAGGTGAGCAGCGTTCCAGCCGCAGCCAGCTTGGTCAGTTCGAGAGTCCAATAGCCCCAGTGCATTTGATCCATTGCTGCAGGAATTGCCGCAGCAGGCTCAAACAAATTGAGTTGAAGCCCTAAGGTGCTCATAGTTGGCGCTAGTGCGTAGGTATAAGCAAGAGCGATCGCGAGCAGCAAACCGGACAGGATCAGCGTTAGGCGGCGATTGCGGCTTGAGTCAGCTTGGACGTTGTAAAGTACCAGGACACCCGTTAGTACCAGGGCAGCGCACAGTAGCTCTATTCGGTTAAAGACCCAGAAAATGGAGTAGCCAGCCGATGCAAAGCTAGACTGAGTCATCATGCCACCCGCATACATTCCTGGCATGATCACCAAATCTAGAATCAGGCTGCTACTTAACCAAAAAGCCAGGGTAAAAACAGCGATCGCTTGCCATTTAGGTTGCTTGAATTTGGTGATAGAGACAGCAGTCATAGACCTTCCTTAGAGTTCTGGCTTCTCTTTCAGACTAGCGAAGATCTCTAGTAAAAATCGTGAACTATCGTTGCTAGAAAACATAAATTATCATTTCAAACTGTCTCGTTAGTTCACTGTCTTGTTAGCCTGCTGTCTCGTTAGTTCAACATTTTGTCAATCCGCTATCTCATCAGCCTTTGGTTCTGCGGATGTGATCCATAATTTGCTGTTTACGCTGATCAGTCAGACGAACAGTAGGTTTAATAAAGTCGCCTGTGCTACGAGCAAGATGCTCCATCACTCGTTTCTTACGATCGGTTGATGCCATGAGAAAAATACCAGTGAGTTGTTTTAGATTGACGGAAATAGAACTTAATCAGTACCGGATTTGAGCAAGAGTTTGGCAATTCCAAATCTCTACTGAACAACGACCTGACTGCCATGACCGCGTGGGTCGTCAACGACTGCTTTCGGCATAGCAACGGTGTTAACTTCAGAAGTTCGCCCCGTCGCTTTGGCATGGGGCAGCGGCACTCCTACAATCAGCGCGTCCAGGTTATCGGTCATGATCGTGTGCGGCTGTTCGCCAATGGTGCTGGCGATCGCCTCCCCAGCATTATCCAAAAAGACAAAGTGGGGAATGCCGTCTACCCGATAGTGCAGCATTTCGGGGAGCCATTTGCTGTTGTCTACGTTGAGCATCACGAAATTAACGCGATCTCCATACTGCTGCTCAATTTCAGCAATATCAGGAGCCATTGCCTGACAGCTTGTACACCAGTTCGCGTAGAACTCCATCAGCGTTGGTTTGCCACTGGTTAAAGCAACTTCCAGTGGGGTAGACTGCTCTGCCAGGGCTTCGAGTGTTCCGGTCGGCGTTTCAGACCGCAAACCAAAGAATAACGCTGAACTTAGCACCACTGCCACCAGCACAATGAGCAAATTTCTGATGCGGGTAGCAAAAGCAGAGGTAGCCCGCAACGAGGCTTCATTGGAAGAATCAGATGAATTTCCAGTCATAGGCATTTGGGTTCTTGTACAGCTGGTAGGTAATTAGTAATAGGTGGGAAAGCTGTTTTTCCTGCCTACTACCACCTACCTACCCTTTCTACACAGCTTTTTTCTGCAACTTCTACAATCTAGGAGAATGTATCTAGCTTGCACTGATTTTAGTGTAACCGAACTTAACAAAAGGCTCTGGACTGTGAAAAAACGCGTGACACTTACCTTTCCAAAACGCTCTGTTCACATGCCCGTGACCTACCGGTTGGCAAAAGATTTTAACGTTGCTGCAAATATTATTCGAGCGCAGGTAGCGCCCAATCAGATTGGTACCCTTGTTGTAGAGCTATCCGGCGATATCGATCAGCTAGATGCTGCGATGGACTGGATGCGATCGCAGGATATTGGCATCTCTCTTGCGAGTCGAGAAATTTTGATTGATGAAGAGGTCTGTGTTCACTGCGGTTTGTGTACTGGCATCTGCCCTACAGAAGCGCTCAGCCTTGATCCTCAAACTTTTCGGCTTAACTTTACGCGATCGCGCTGTATCGTCTGTGAACAGTGTGTTCCGACCTGTCCAGTTCAGGCAATTTCTACTAATCTATAGGTAATATGACTTATTGCGATCGCGTACTCCTTACTCCGTAGTCAGCAACTAATGACCTATAACGCGAAGCCAACTGCGAAGAAATTCCTTCCCTGGTTGTCTCTTAGTCTTTTGCTAGCTGCTTACAGCACTTTTAGCTGGTATGTTTACCATCTCACGATTACCTGGGTGGTCTGGGTTTGTGTTATTGGGTTTGCTGTACTGCAAGCGCTATTGCTAACGACTTTCGCTCAAGGGTTTAAGGCAATGGTTGGCAGATGGTTAAGCTCTGATACGGGCTATTTCACTACTGTCCTCAGTCTTGCTTTTTTGGCCACAACTGTTCTGGTTTGGGCTCATGTCTTTGGCTATCTCATTACCATTATTGCAACCGAAGTTTTAGCTCGATTAGATTTGCAAAACCGTGGCTTTAGTCGAGCGCAATCCCTATTCATTTTGACCCTGGTTTCCCTAACTGGACTGGTAATCGGTTGGGTTGTAAGTTACTCGCTATGATTTGCCACAAAAAAAGCAGCCTTGGAGGGCTGCTGTTGTATGTACTTGGTACATGAGGAGCTATTAATCTCTAGATTAGAGCTAACCGCATTTCAAGCGAGCCAAGTTACCGTTTTTGATACGTCCTTTATGGCAGTAGAGCTTACGCGTTTTTCTTGTTCTTCTTGCTCTTTTTTTCGGACTTCTTGGAATCGGTTTGGCTGATAGCCCCAATCACGTTTTTGGCGGTGCCTAAAGCACTTTCAACCGTCATCTCAGCGGGAGAGGCGATCGCCAGCGATCGCTGAAGTATTTCTTGGGCTACCTCTTTGAGCGAGTCCACTACATCAGCTAGGGTTGGTCTAATCTCGCCAAGCGAACTCTTTACCGCCTCAGCCGTGTCTCTGACAGTCGGCTTTACCGCCTGAACCCCATCTTGTACCTTGGACGTGGCGCCCTCCATCGCACCTTTGGAATGTTCAAGATGCTGATCAGCACCCTTAGAATCACTCGTTCCATTCTTTACTTGAGAAGCTTTCTGAACTAATCGATCAACAGTAGCCGCTACAATTTCAGCCGCGATCGCAGATGCAGCAACGGTACCAGCCTGCCGCAGGCTAGCTCCTAAAGTTCCCTTTTCACCACCGCTGTCCTTTTGTTTAGTCAGTTTCTGCTTATTTTTTGACTTTTTCTTAGCCATTATTCAAACTTAAACTCATACTTTCTTCGTTAAGTCCTACAATCTAACTTATCTTTTTGAGGTCGGACTCTACACTAAGGTGCCTATCACAAGGTTGAACTTTCTGCTTTGAGATAGAGCTGCTAAAGACCATATTCAACTCAGACTTATCTCCTTCTAGCTAGATGGCTTTTCGCCATCTGAGCGCTAAGCTGAGCAGTAATGAACCGAGGACTGTAGTGCTGTGGTTGTGCTCTCAGGAAAATTGTTGAGTTCATTTTGTTGGCTATTGCTTCAGAGCCAACCCATTAATCCTATTTATTCTACCGCTCCTCCGATTTGGGCACAGTTGTTCACGGTATTGGTGATCGGGTTGCTCACAGCTTTTGCATTCCAGCTTTTGTTAACCGTTTTGGGAATTGCCCTGGGAATTTCTGTACTCAAAGTTGGTTCGTCTGAAAGCGCTCACGAGGATGATCGCTCCTCCAATTCTTCCACAATAGGGCTGTTAGCGGGTTTTGGAGTTTTTCTAACAGTCAATACTGTGTTATTTGCAGCCTGTTTTTTAGCTACAAAATTTGGGCAGATTAGTGACCCCATTGCTGGGGCGATCGCAGGCATCGTGATCTGGTCAGCCTACTTCCTATTAATGTTATGGCTTAGCTCCACTGCGGTAAGTTCATTAGTTGGAGTGATTTTAGATGCACTAACGGGTGGCTTTCGACGCATTGTTGCAGCGATCGCCAATGCGCTAGCAGGCAACAAAGCAGAACCTATTACCGAAGAACAGATGTTGAGCAGCATTCGAGAAGAAATGCAGGCTGCTCTCGACACCGTGAATCTGCGTCAAATGATCGAAGAACAATTACAGACGATTCCTCTACCATCGGTTCAAGCGGGTTCATCGTCGCACCTATCCCAGTCTATTTCAGCAGCTAATGATGTAGCGTCCAGTTCGCTCAACCTGACCACTACAGAACTTTGGCAGCAGATCACAACCTACTTACAAGATGCCAGTTCTAAAAGCTTGACTCCCAAGCGAGTTGAGCGCAAGCTCCAAAAAATGCTGCAAGCTGGCACAGCTAACGGACTGGCTGGCAATCCTGCCCTTGATCTGGACGCTCTCGCCCAAGTCCTCGATCAGCGAGAAGACCTGAGTGACAATCGAAAGCAACGTATCTTGGACCAACTTGAGCAAACATGGCAACAGTTCTTGCAGGAATCATCGATCGCTGAAATGACTGAACCTGAGATTGCTGATTCGGAATCAGACGCGATTGCAGCACCTTCGTCAGAGGAGCGATCGCCCACTACAACAAAACTGCTTCAATCGGCTTTGGATACTACCGTTGATCAGGTTTTGACCCACTTACCCAAACTTTTACAGCAGTCAGATCTGTCACTGCCCAAAGAGGTTGGACTCGCTCCCATGATTCTATCGATCGCGCTTGCCAAGGTAAAGGATTCCGTTGATGGCAATGCTGTAGTTGATACTGTAGTCGATAATTTGCCTTCCCTAAATGTACCTTCCTCAAAAGACAATGACTCAAACGACACTAACTTTAAGCAAGCACTTGAAGGACTACTCGCTTCATCCATTAGCCTGCCAAATTTAAATCAATCTTTAATTACACAGGCTACTCAGCTGCGGGAAAAGGCAATGCAGCCAATTGATTCAATTCAGCGGTCGGCACAAGAGCGCATTGATACTGTGAAGCGCCAGACTCAACAGCAGTTTGAAATGACTCGAAAAGCAGCAGCAACCGCAGCATGGTGGCTCTTTTTAACAGCGTCTACAGGCGCAGCTTCGGCCGCTTTTGCAGGTGCGTGGGCAGCTGGATTTAATCCCGTAGAATTTTTCTCCTCATATGTTTCTTCATCTGTAGCAATTCTAAATGGGTTGTGAAAGCACCGCTCTGTGACTCTCTTAAGGGGATTGTGAAGAGCCGCTGACCGTAGTAAAAATAGACACATTTTTTATCAGATTTTTTCAAGCTGAGCGGATAGAATTTGGATGTTTGATGGCGATCGCGCCGTCCCATGTCTTCGATATGAATTCCGTAGGGGCATGGCATTGCCATGCCCCTACAGACGGGATTCAGATGCGTAAATCATACTCATACTCAGCTTTGGATTGGCTCATTAGTCATTGAACTCTGGTTAGACGGTTTGAGAAGGTCGATAACGCTTCACTAATTCACTAAAGAGGAGATTTTAGGAATGGACTATGCTGAGGCACTCAAGTGTGCACTTCTTTCGCAAGAAGTCTACAAAAATTTTTCCCAGCTTCGCTTTAGTGGATTTCCCGACATCACGCCAGATTTAATCGACCAAGCAGATACTGATACCCAGTTTGCAATGCTGTCAGACGCTACGAATGAATCTGTTTATGTCACTTTTCGCGGCAGTGAAAAGCGGCTGGATTGGGAAACAAACCTGGACTTTGAGCAAGAAGTTGTTGAATTTCGACAGGAAGTAATTGAAGGGGAAATTGTTCAGGAACAAGAACAAGTCTACCCTTACAAGGGCGCTAGCCAGTCTGGGGCAAAAATGCATCGAGGATTCTCAGAGGCTTATTTATCTGTACGAGGACAAATTCATCGCTACTTAAAAGATCGAAGTACTGTCACTCACTGTACTGTTACAGGGCATAGTCTGGGCGGTGCGCTGGCGACTCTCTGTGCAGTGGATATTCAATACAATTTTCCAAATGTAGCGATCGCCATTTACACGTTTGGTACTCCCAGAGTGGGTAACGACGGCTTTAGAGAATCTTTTAATCGTCGCGTCCCTAATAGCTCCCGATTTATCTATGGAATGGATATGGTGCCCGCCCTTCCAAGAACCTGGCAAGGTTATCGGCACGTTGATACAGAGTACAGATTGGGTCCCCGCTTTAGCCTCAACTTTCTCTCTCGCCGCTTTAAGGATCACGATATTCAGAACTATGTGAATGCGTTAAAAGAACAGGCACGATAATACGTTAGTGAGAAGTTTAGTGAGAAGTGAGTAATTGGGCGATCGCCTCAACTAATACTGCGGGTTCAATCGGTTTGGATAAGTGAGCCTGATAGCCTGCAGTTAGCGCTCGATTACGATCTTCTTCGCTAGCATAGGCTGTCAAGGCGATTGCCGGGATGAGTCCACCTTGATTGGGGGGTAGCTGTCTAACTTGCCGTAACAGGCTGTAGCCGTCTTCCTCCGGCATCCCGATATCACTCATGAGTAGATCGGGCTGAAATTGCGGTAATGCAACCAGTGCTTCCCTTGTAGAAGTGACGGTGAGGGCGATCGCACCGGCTTCTTCTATGACAAAAGAAAAAAACTCACGAGTATCTGGATCATCATCGACAATTAAGATCTTTTTGTCTACAAGCCTTGAAGAATGAGAAGTAGGATTAGAAGTCAACTCATCTTCCCTTTCCGTCTCATCTACTAAAAGCGGCAGTTTTACGGTAAAAGTTGCGCCTTGTCCCTCGCCCATACTTTCTGCATAGACACTGCCGCCGTGTAGCTCCACCAGTTGTCGCACAATAGCCAAACCTAATCCTAAACCACCATAGCTGCGGGTGATTGAGGCATCTGCCTGACGAAAGTGATCAAAGATATAAGGTAAGAAGTCAGGCGTAATTCCTTTGCCCGTATCGCTAACTCGAATCTGGGCTTCAGAGCCAATCGCCTCTAGCCAAATATGAACTTGACCTCCGGCTGGCGTGAACTTAATTGCATTGGATAAGAGGTTCCAAACAATCTGCTGTAGACGATTCGGGTCACCTGCCACCAGTCCCACTGATGGACTAAAGGAAAACTGAATGTGAATGGATTTTGCTTCTGCCGCCAGACGCATTGTCTCGATTGCCGCTTCGATACAGGTGACCAAATTCACAGGACAAACATTGAGGCTAAACTTACCTTGAAGAATGCGCGAAATGTCGAGCAGGTCTTCGATCAGTTGAGTTTGTAGTCTGGCATTGCGCTCAATGGTTTCCAAGGCACAGGTAGTTGTAGCTTCGTTAAACTGACGCGATCGCAACAGTTTTGCCCAGCCTAGGATGGCATTGAGAGGCGATCGCAACTCATGAGAAAGCACTGCCAAAAACTCATCTTTAACCCGATTTGCCTCCTGTGCCTGCTGATAAAGTTTGGCATTGTCTAACGCTAAGGCCGCGCGGTGAGCCAATTCCTCTGCCAAAGCAATATCAGCTTGAGTGTAGTGCCGACCTGACGCAGCCGTAAAGCAAAACGTCAGCACCCCCAACCTCTGGTTATGAACCGTCAGCGGCACAGCCATGACTGAACAAGGCTGATAGTCTTGCATAAATTGGAGATGTTCAGGATTGAGTGCAATCGCCTGCAGCCACTCATCAGAAACATAGGGAATAAAAGTTGTATCACCACTCAAAAGTACTTTAGCGACTGGATGATACTCCGACTTATTAGGTGGAATGTACTGTCGAATCTGCTCAAACCACGTCTGTTTCTCCGGATCAACATGATGACAAGCAACTCGCTGAATCTGATTGTCTGCCGTGACTACATCAAAAAAGCAACAGTCTGCCAAGAAGGGAACTGCCGAACGAGCAATACTGGTGAGCGTGGTTTGATAGTCTAAAGAAGTGGCTAATACTGAACTAGATTCAGCCAAAAAGCGCTGCCCTGCTTCGACTTGCTTAATCTCTTCAATATCAGTTGCAGTGCCAAACCAATAGAGAATGTCTCCCTGGTCATTCTTCAGTGGCACGACACGGGCTAAATGCCACCGGTAAGTCTGGTCAAACCGCTTCAGGCGACACTCTACTTCATAAGCTTCTCCAGCCTGAATTGCTTCCGTCCGGGTTGCTAGGGTTGATTCAAAATCGTCTGGGTGAATGACTTCGCGCCATAGACCCACACCCAGTTCTAAAGCTGCACCTGTGTATTCTTTCCAGCGATCATTGAAAAACTCAATCCTCCCATCTGGCTCATTAATCCACATCAACTGAGATACAGCATTTGCCAAAGTGCGATAGCGATTTTCGCTCTCACGCAGTTTTGCTTCTGCCTGCAAACGCTCAGCTTCATTGCGCTTGCGATCGCTGATATCGGTTGTACTACCAACAATACGAGTTGGTTGCCCGTCTGCGTTTCGAGAAACCACTAACCCCTGATCCTGCACATAAACATACTGGTTGTTTTTATGCCGAATTCGACACTCAATGGCGTAGCGATCGCCCTTTGCAACTGCTGCGGCAAATTCTGCATTAGCACGGGGCAGATCTTCTGGGTGGATTTGTGCTGACCACCACTCACTGGTAAGTTCAACTTCCTCTGGAGAGTAGCCCAGAATGTGTATCAGCCCATTGCTTCGCTCAACCGTACCCCGCTCAAAATCCCAATCGTAAACCAAACAATTGACAGCAGTTGTTGCTAGTTCAAAGCGTTGATTCGCTAACCGGAGTTCTGCCTCAATCTGCTTAAGGTGAGTGATATCGATTGCGCTGACACCCACTCCTAAAAGTTGACCATCGGGCAGGCAAACAGGATAGTAGTCAACCAGGCTATGACGAAGCAGCCCAGGAGGGTTAGTCTCACCGTTGATCTCCTGATTGAGCAAAGGTTCTCGGCTTTGCATCACCTGCTGTAGAACAGGGGTGAATATGGGTGCCCAACCCGGAAGAACTTCTTCTACAGTACGTCCTAAATGTTCATGAACAGGAATGCCATTCATTGCAGCGAGAGCTTCGTTGATGTGAACATAGCGCAAATTCTGGTCCAAAAAGGCGATCGCTACAGGTGAACTATTTAACAGTGCAGTGAGTAAGGCTTCACTTTCGCGCAGGGCATTTTCTGCCTGTTTTCGCTCAGTGATATCTTCGGTGATACCCATCACTGAACTAATTGACCCGTCGGGCGCAGGCTCAGGAATAATCCTCGACTGATAATACTTTCCCTCAAAATCGAACTCTACTTGCGTCACCTGACGAGTGGCGATCGCCTCATTACACTTTGACTCAAAGCGATCGCAAATCTCAGCAGGCAGCCCAACTTCACGCCCTGTTCTGCCCAAAAAATCTTGCCAGGGTATACCCGTAATGCGCTCTACGACAGGACTGATAAAAATGTGGCGTAAGTTGCAGTCAAGCCGGAAAACCACATCTGGCAAATTTTCTACAAGGGTATGAAACTCCTGCTTATAGCGGTCTAACTCTTTCTGCAAACGTATGCATTCTTCTTTGTAATTTCTGAAATCTTTCCTAGAAAGATCAATCGCTTCAGAAGTCATAAGCTATGTTTTTCCTCTAAAGCAAATCTAGGGCATTGCTAAGTGGAGATAGTTGAAACATGGGGGCATCTTATCTGCACTTGAATACATTCTTAGATTAGGAAATACCGATCTACTCAAAATCTTGGACATGCAGTCTGCACCTCGTCCTATAGTAACGAGAATATGCCAATTGGTATAGATTCTAATGTATCAAAGGAATGATATCTATTACTAAACGATATCAATGCAGAGGTTTGCAGATCTTGACTTCCTTAGAGGGCTAAAAATTTAAGGAATTTAGTAAAAGAGAAAAGAGAAATGTTGGGATGGACTTTTTTTGGCGATTGCCCCAGCCAGTAACTCCTAGACCTACCCAGAGATAGGTTCACGATCAAAAGTTCAGCGCTTAGGGTACAGGAGAAACGGTTCTAGAGTCTGTCTAAATGGAGAAAAATTATGCAACTCGCCGAAAAAGTAGCGCTAATCACTGGAGCGGGTTCTGGAATTGCCAAAGCGACTTCTTTATTGTTTGCTGCTGAAGGAGCAAAAGTAGCGGCACTGGGCCATAGTGAGGATGAATTAAAGCAGACTGTAGAAGAAATTCAGGCAAAGGGTGGCGAGGCAATTCCAGTAATTGCAGATATCTCCCAGCCAGATCAGATGCAGCAGGCGATCCAGAAAATTGAGCAACAGTGGGGAAGACTTGATATCGTATTTGCCAACGCAGGAATTAACGGAGTCTGGGCATCCCTGGAAGAATTAACCCCTGAGGATTGGGATAAAACGCTGGACGTTAATCTTAAAGGTACTTTCTTAACCGTAAAATATGCCGTTCCTTTGCTCAAGCAGCGCGGCGGTTCTGTAGTCATCACCTCATCAGTGAATGGAACTCGAATCTTTAGCAACACGGGCGCAACAGCCTATTCTTGCTCCAAAGCGGCTCAGGTTGCTTTCACTAAAATGGTGGCTTTAGAACTGGCTAAACATAAAATTCGGGTGAATGTGATTTGTCCGGGGGCGATCGAAACGAACATTGATGAAAACACCGAGCGTCGGAATCTGGAACATATTGCAGAACCAGTCGAGTTTCCTGAAGGCAAAATTCCGTTGACTGACGGCAAACCTGGCACCTCTGAGCAGGTTGCTCAACTAGTGATGTTTTTAGCCTCGGATCTATCTAGTCACATTACAGGCACTGAAGTTTGGATCGATGGTGCGGAGTCCTTATTGAAGGCATAAAAGTTGAAGGTATAAAAGCAGTGCGATTTAGTTTGTAAGTACCGCAACAAGCTTAGGCTGCAACAGGCTTGGAGTGTTGGGTTACACTTTGCTTCACCCAACCTACAGTAACTTAACTCTAGCAGGAGAAAACAGGTGGAATATCGGCATCTAGGCAAGCACGGCATCCGGGTTTCGGAGGTGTGCTTGGGATCTTGGCTGACATACGGCTCGGCAACGGAAGAAGATGTAGCGCGATCGTGCATCGAGCGGGCTTATGATTTGGGCATTAATTTTTTTGATACGGCAAATGTTTACGCTAGAGGAGAAGCCGAAAAGGTCGTTGGCAAAGTGTTGGGGCAATACCCACGTCACTCTTATGTGCTGGCAACGAAGGTTTACTTTCCGATGGGTAATGGTCCTAACGATCGCGGACTATCACGCAAACACATTTTAGAGCAGTGTGATGCCAGCTTAAAACGGCTGGGAGTAGAATACATCGATCTCTATCAAGCTCATCGCTATGACACATCTGTGCCTTTAGCTGAGACACTGATAGCGTTTGATCACTTAGTGAAGCAAGGCAAGATTTTGTATTATGGTGTGTCGGAATGGAGCGCTGGGCAAATCGCTCATGCCACTGATTTAACCCAATTAGCAGGGCTCAGTCCGATCGCCTCTAACCAACCTCAATACAACATGCTTCAGCGGCAAATTGAGAAAGCAGTGATGCCGCTTTGTGGACGCGAGGGAATTGGCATCATTAACTTCTCACCTTTGGCGCAAGGCTTACTCACAGGCAAATATAAGCCAGGGCAACCGCTGCCAGAAGGTTCACGGGCAAGTGACCCGAAGCAAAATGCATTCCTCAATCGGGGAGAACTAGATCAGCAGCTTCTCACTCAGGTTCAAAAACTGGTGCCCTTAGCAGAACAAGAGGGAATGAGTTTATCTCAGTTGGCTTTAGCCTGGTGTTTGAGGAACCCAGAGTTGAGCAGTGTAATCATCGGAGCAAGCAAACCCTCCCAGGTTGAGGAAAATGTAGGCGCAGTCGGCAAAAAGCTGTCAGCAGAAACTTTGGAAGCGATCGCCCAAATCATTAAAGATACTCATCTCACCGATGACTAAAACCTGAGTGCGACTTCTCAAAGAAATCGCAGATCTTACCTCTCAATCCAGTGCCGTTTTTACTGAAGCTAACTCGCTAGACGCAATTTAGGAGAATTGGAATGCCAGAGATTTGGGGCAAAATGCCCATTAAAGAACAGCCCTGGTCAACTGTTGGAGGCGTGCAGGGAGTTGAGCAATTTGAGCGAGGTGTAGAGCTAGACTGCGGCAATGCTCGGGTCATTATTAGCATCCTTGCGGCAAATTTGGTACGGGTGCAAATGGCTCCTAATAATGAGTTTTCACCCAGGCGATCGTGGGCTACACCCGTAGCAGATGAAGAATGGGATCAGGTGCCGTTTGAGCTACAGGAAACTCCAGAGTCTCTGGAACTAAAAACAGAGAAAATTCGCGTCACAATTGAACGCCATCCAGTCCAAATTACCTGTTTTGACTCGTCAGGACGAGCTTTTGCTCAGGATGCAGAACCGGGCATGTCCTGGCGGCAAGGGGCGATCGCCAACTGGAAGCAAATCGCAGAAGATGAACACTTCTATGGTTTTGGTGAACGGACAGGACTGCTAGATAAACGGAGCGATCGCCTCACCAACTGGACAACCGATTCACTCGACTACACCGCACTCACCGATGAGATGTATCAGGCAATTCCATTTTTTATGGCATTGCGACCCCAACTAGGCTACGGCATCTTTTTCAACACCATTTTCTGGAGCCAGTTTGACATTGGCGCTGAACAGTATGGAGTCTGGAAGATGCAAAGCCAGAGCAAAGACCTAGACTATTACATCATCTACGGACCTGAACCGGCTCAGATCCTACAAACATACACTCAACTGACTGGACGAATGCCAATGCCGCCCCGCTGGTCATTGGGCTATCACCAGTGCCGCTGGAGCTACGACTCCGAAGAAGAGGTACGTCAGCTTGCTCAAGAGTTCCGCGATCGCCAGATTCCCTGTGATGTGATTCACCTGGATATTGATTACATGCGCGGTTACCGCGTGTTTACCTGGAGTCCTAAGCGCTTTCCCGACCCCAAAACGATGGTAAAAGATTTATCTCAGGATGGGTTTAAGTTTGTCACAATCGTCGATCCAGGTGTAAAAGAAGAAACGGAAGCCGACTACTTGCCGTTTGAGGAAGGTTTAGAACATGACTACTTCGTGAGAACGGCTGAGGGCAAAATTTTTCATGGTTATGTCTGGCCCGGTCGTGCCGTTTTTCCGGACTTCTTGCGACCTGACGTGCGTGAATGGTGGGGCAACCTGCAAAAGGAGCTGACAGATGTCGGCATTGCAGGCGTCTGGAACGACATGAACGAACCCGCTATGAACGATCGCCCCTTTGGAGATCCGGGTAAGAAAATGTGGTTTCCGCTCGACGCTCCTCAAGGACCTGCTGACGAGCAAACTACTCACGCAGAAGCACACAACCTGTATGGGCAAATGATGGCGCGGGCCTGCGCTGAGGGATTGGAGCGGCTACGTCCGAATGCGCGATCGTTTGTGTTGACCCGATCTGGCTACGCAGGCGTGCAGCGCTGGTCTGCTGTATGGACAGGCGATAACCAGTCACTTTGGGAATATCTGGAGATGTCATTGCCAGCGCTCTGTAACCTGGGGCTATCTGGTGTAGCTTTTGTCGGGGAAGACATTGGCGGCTTTGCAGGCAACGCAACGGCGGAGCTATTCGCCCGTTGGATGCAGGTAGGAATGCTTTATCCAATGATGCGGGCGCACTCCACGACTGCCAGCGCTCGTCATGAACCCTGGGTGTTTGGCGATCGCGTCGAAAAGATTTGTCGAGAATACATCGAACTGCGCTATCGGCTGCTGCCCTACCTTTACACGCTATTCTGGGAAGCTGCCAGCACAGGCGCACCTATTTTGCGTCCACTGCTTTATCATTTTCCTAACGATCCCAAAACCTATAACCTCTATGATCAGGTATTGCTAGGGCCGTCACTAATGGCTGCACCCGTTTATAGACCTGGTGTTGAGGAGCGACTTGTATACCTGCCTGAAGGCGAGTGGTACGACTGGTGGAGTGGAGAAACGTACCAAGGTGCAACCCACATTCTGGCTCAAGCTCCTTTAGAAAAAATGCCGCTATTTGTTCGGGCAGGCGCAATTATTCCTCTGGCACCCGTGATGCAGTACACGGATGAACGCCCAATGGATGAACTGCGGCTACGAGTTTATCCGGGTGAAGGAGAATGGACACTCTATGAAGATGATGGGCACTCATTTGAGTACCGTACCGGCGCTTGGGCAACCACAACCTATCGAGTTCATACTGATGGCTCACAAACAAGAGTCGAAATCACAGCCCGCCAAGGAGAATGGCAGCCGCGATCGCGCCAGGTGATTGTAGAAGTCGTCGGCAAAGGAGAACAACAGTTTGAGGATGATGGAAGCGATCGCCGCCTTACCTTCTAACACCTAATACTTTGAATTGAAGGGGAAAGGGAGAGAAAGGGCAAGTGCCGTTGGCTGGCTTTCATTCCTTTCCCTTTTCCTTTTTTCGGAGCACTAAAGTTTCTAACGATGTGAAGCCTCATTATTTTTATCCAAAACAAACTTGCGTCTTTGTGAAGGATCGAGTGAATTGTACTCACCATAAAAGTTGGAAAACTCCCAAAACTTCTGGATAGCACGTAGAATTACGTTCTTTTGACGCGGTTGTTCAAATGATTGGAACTTAGCCTTAATTACGGATCTCATTGCTTTTTTCCTGGCTTTTTAGTTAACAATTCAAGTTTAGACAGCAACTCAAAAGTGTTCAATCTAGCAAATCAATAGCTTCTATGAATAACGTTCATACAGTTAGCTAATCAGCAAAATTTACAGAACTAGTAAGCCAAAAATAGCATTTTTATAAGCAATTAATAACTAATAAAAACTTGCTCATATCAATTCTCTTTAAGGCTGCATATTTTGGAGCGTGCCCCGCGTACGCGGGGCACGCTCCAAAATATGCAGCTTATGTAGAAACGGTATCAAGGCTATGTTATTCAAATTAGAAATTGCGATCTACTAAATTGTGTCGCTCCTATCCTGATTTGAACAGGTTCAATTTCAAAGAATAGTAATAGTACAGTTTCTAAAAATTCTAAGAATTGGAGCTATAAAGGAAAGGACACCCCGTAAAGGTTGAAATGCCCTTGATCCACTCGCGCGACAAACTAGATTCTGCAAGCTGCTACTCTGAACGCAAGCAAGCAGAGACAAAGCTACAAGAGCAAGAGCAATTTCTGCGGCAGATGATGGACAGCACATCCCCAACCCCTAATCCCCAATCCCCGATTCTGCTGCAGACCTTTAATTGGTAAGCTATCTTAACGGTGTTTGTAGCGATCTAGACTATGGCAACTATTAACGACAACTATCTCAAGCTGAAAGCAGGCTACCTGTTTCCAGAAATTGCACGACGGGTCAATGCTTTTGCAGAGGCAAATCCTGATGCCAAAATTATTCGTTTGGGAATTGGTGATGTAACGGAACCGTTGCCCCCAGCCTGTCGCGATGCCATGATTAAAGCGGTCGAGGACATGGGCGATCGCCAGAGCTTTCGAGGCTACGGTCCAGAACAGGGCTATGCCTGGTTGCGCGAAAAGATTGCTGCACAGGATTTTCAGTCACGAGGCTGTGAAATTGATGCCTCAGAAATTTTTATTTCCGATGGTTCTAAGTGTGACTGTGGCAATATCCTCGACATCTTTGGCAATAACAACTCGATTGCAGTGACTGACCCAGTTTATCCGGTGTATGTCGATACGAATGTCATGGCAGGGCACACCGGAGAGGTCAATGAGGCAGGGGAATATGGCGGTCTAGTCTATTTGCCGATCACAGCTGAAAACAACTTTACCGCACAGATTCCAACCGAAAAGGTAGATTTGATTTACCTCTGTTTTCCAAACAATCCGACGGGGGCGATCGCCAGCAAAACTCACCTTCAGGCATGGGTAGATTACGCCAGAACTAACGGTTCTATCATTTTCTTTGACGCAGCCTACGAAGCCTTTATCTCTGATCCTGATATTCCTCACTCGATTTACGAGATTGAGGGAGCGAGGGAATGTGCGATCGAATTTCGCTCATTCTCCAAAAATGCAGGCTTTACCGGAACTCGCTGTGCCTTTACCGTCGTTCCCAAAGCTCTGACCGCAAAAGCCGCCGATGGCTCAGATGTAGATCTGTGGAAGCTATGGAATCGTCGCCAGTCCACTAAATTTAATGGTGTATCTTATATCGTGCAGCGAGGAGCCGAGGCAGTCTACTCAGACGAAGGGCAAGCTCAAACCAAAGCACTGGTGAGCTTCTACATGGAAAATGCTCGAATCATTCGGGAGCAACTCACCGCAGCAGGGATACAAGTGTATGGTGGTGTGAATGCTCCTTATGTTTGGGTTAAGACTCCTAACGATCTCACTAGCTGGGAGTTTTTTGATAAGCTGCTGCACACTGTGAACGTTGTCGGCACTCCTGGTTCAGGCTTTGGTGCGGCAGGAGAAGGCTACTTCCGCATTTCAGCCTTCAACAGTCGAGAAAACGTAGAGGAAGCAATGGCACGAATCACCGAGAAGTTTAAGCTGTCATAGGGTTCGTCCAACATAGGTCTGACTTTTCTATAAAAACAGCTACAGCTAGAAATGCACCCTGTGACGCAGGGTGCATTTCTAGCTGTAACCTAAATTATTGGAATTAGGGTTGATTCCACATAACCCATCAAGCCTTACAGAGACGTTGCTTTGGCGCGAGTTTTCTTCGCTTCATAAAACTGAGAAGCGCCATACCCTAACGTATAAATCAGTCCAGCATTACTGGATGCGCCTACCGCAGCACCGACAAGCGGAATCAGTTCGACAATACCCAACCCAACTTTGAGGGCACTGGAACCACCCAGAGACAAGCCGAAAATACCTAGCACTTCGCCCCGTCGAGTTGGGTCGTTTAGCGGAAAGTCGTAGGCAGCGGCAATACGATACACCATCTCAGCCTGAAGCGTAGTGACTGCGGCGATGTCAACGGCAAAAAGGGTTAGTGCTAAAGGTGGAATAAAGTTTGTCAGTAAGCCAATGCCACCCGCTTTCATAGCAGTGTCTACCATGATGCGGTGAGCAAGCTGCTCTGAAGTTTCTGAAGGATATTGCTGGCGCAGTTGATCTACTTCTTTCTGCGCTTGCTCTATGTCAACCTGTCCTAAGGCAGTCATGAGCAGATTAATTCCTGGCACTTTGGAGGCGTACTTGGTGAACGGATGCTCTGCAATGGGGGCGACCATGTGTCCCACAGTGGTGGTGCCTTGTTCAACGAACTGTTGAGCTACAGGCATGACCACGTCTCCAACAGCGGTGGTAGCGCCAGCAACGCCGTCCGTTGCAAATTTGACGGCATCGGAAGTTGCTTTGGCAGCTGAAGCTCCGATGGTCATCGCGGTGGCGATCGCATCCTTAAAGGGGTCTTGCTGTGAATTCTTATCCTGGTTTGTCATCTCTCTCAATATAGATTTAGCTTAATTAAAACTCAAAATCTTTAGGTAGAAGCGATGCCCTACGCTATTTCAATCCTAAAGTCTTGGATTGCATTGAGTTCATATTATCCCAATGCTTTGTGAAGCTACATGTAACAAAGGGAGTAGTCCGAATGGCGTTTTACAACTTGCTAATTAAGAAAAGACTTGGCACAAACGTTCTGTTCGAACTTACTTAGGCTCTGCAATTTGAGCTTCTGTAGTCGTTAACTTGCGAGTCATTAAATAACGTTTTTGATCCGTGAATCCCAGCTTACGATAGACAGCTTGGGCGTTGGTATTAGCATGTTCTACTTCCAGGTGAAGTGTATGCACCTCCAAGGAACGGCAAACGTCCTCCAGAAATTGAAACGTTACTCTGCCAATACCCTGACCGCGATCGCTTTCACGGATATAAATTTCATCTACAAACGCATCACGTCCTAAATACTCTATGCTGTAGCCCAGCGTTAGAACTACGTAGCCAACTGCTTGCAGCTCGCGACAGATAAACCACACTCGTCCCCATTCTGGATGACGAATCAAATTTTCCAGCGCTGCCCGCACCTGCACCAGATCAAATGGGTGTCCATCGTACTCATAATATTCTTGAACAAGGATCAGCAGATTATCAACATCAGTCAGTTCTGTCAGTCTAAAGTCAATTTCCATCGCTTCAATGCTTTCAGACTTCTATTAAATATTCAACATTGAAGCAGATCTCCAACCTTTCGAGAAAGGTTGGAGATCTGTGCGCCTGGATAAAATAACATTCACACCACAACAAAATGATTGTTGGTCAGGTTGAGGTTTGGAGCAAGCGTTGCTAATTGCCTTGCAGCCTGACCACCAGTACCATCCTGGTCAAACCAGAGGGCACCTGTCGTATTGTTGTAGCCGATGCGATGAGTGATGGCAGTCGCAGAGGCTCCCAGAGTAAATTGGTTGGCTGCTAGTAACCCTGTTCGCAACCCTGAAAATCCACGAGATGAAAGCTGAATCAAATCAGTGGCAACTTCAAAGTCAAGGATTCGGTCGGCTCCTTCATTGGGTGCATTAAAGCTGAAGCGATCGCGCCCTGCTCCACCTGTGAGGCGATCGCGTCCTATGCCACCCGTGAGTAAATCATCTGCTCCCCCACCATTGAGCGTGTCGTTTCCAATTCCACCATTGAGCGTATCCCCCTGGCTACCGCCCAGCAGCGTATCATTACCGGCTAAGCCCTGTAGAATCACACTGCCTGCGGTAAACTCAGAAGCATTGATCAGGTTGCGGCTGTTGCCGCCAATCAAGGTCACGGATTCAATGCTTGTGAGCGTGTCTACATAGGGACGAACAATCGTGTTGGGGTTGGTATTGAGGGTAATCGTCAGTGTGGTGAGGCGGGTGTTGGTCAGAGTGTAATAGCGGACATCTCCGACCTCTAGGAGGCGATCGCTACCGCTGCCTCCGTTGATGGCGTCCCAACCTGCGCCACCTGTGATTACATCATTTCCTGCTTCGCCATTAATTCGGTCATTACCGGTATCCCCGTGCATAAAGTCATTGCCGTCTCCTCCCAAAAGGGAGTCATTGTTTGCCCCGCCCGAGATAAAGTCATTGCCATCAACCCCATTCAGGGAATCGTTGCCGTTATTTCCATAGAGGCGATCATTACCCATTCCACCGTTCAATATGTCGTGGCTTGACCCACCTCGGAGGTGATCGTTGCCAACTCTGCCATCAAGCCATACGGTGCCATTGGTGAAAGCAGAGGCGTTGATGATATTAGCTCCGCTTCCACCTGTGAGGTAGGCAGATTCCATACTGAGCAATGTATCAGTGCCTAATCCAGTGAGTCGAGTGTTGGTCAGGGTGAAGTTAACATTGCCGATTTCTTGAACCGAATCAAATCCGTTGCCGCCATGCAGGACATCATTACCTGTGCCACCGTGCAATCCATCAATCCCCTCGCCGCCATACAAAATATCATTTCCTGTGCCACCCCAAAGCTGGTCGTTTCCGGCATCTCCATTGATGGAATCATTTCCTCCTTCACCACGTAGGGCGTCATTTCCTGTGCCACCTCGAATGACATCAGCAAGAGAACTGCCGTAAACTGTGTCGTTGCCTCCTCCAGGTAGAATTCGCACACCTTCGATTTGAGTTCTGGGGAGGCGTACAATGCTCTCACGGTTGACGAGGAAATCGAGGCGATCGCCCGCTACCGAATTAATATCAATTGTGTCGGCAATCGCACCTGGAAATCCTCTAACCGTGACAACCCGACCATCATCCAATTGGCTATTTACAGGGGTATGAGTGACTCGCGCATTAGCATATTCAGCCGCGACTTCATAACCAATGGAGGCCAGGGTATTTGCAGCGCGAGAATCATTGCTGGCATTGTCCACAAAGGCGGCATAGAAGACGACCTGCCCGTTGTTAAAGGTGATTCGCCCTGCTTCCGATCGCTGAAAGTGATTTCCCAAAGCTGGCTTAGCCACAAAATCTCCCGGATTTCCTGTCCAGGAATTGTTGCCCCCTTTATTTTGAAACTCCAGCAGGTTTGCCCAATCAGGCGACAAGAAATCATTGCTAGGAGAAGGATAAATCGCATTATTGTAGGAACGGCTGGCTAAACCTTTGGTATTCACACCACGGTTGGCATCCAACCCCAAAATGCGCCAGAAAGCAGAATGAGAAATTGGATCGAGTAGTGAATTCTCGTTAGCATGAATACGCTGCAACATTCTCACCATTTCGCGTGGAGTAGACAGGTTATCAAATCCCGCTCGATAGTCGCCTCCCGGACCAGTAGTGTTATGGGCACTAGGGGCACCCGTTCCGGTCATGTAGCGGTTTACCCGCGTCACATTCAAACCGAGATTGCTTAACTCCTGGTTGATTTGATTTCTGCCCAGAAAGTCAATGAGCCGATTGGTTGCCCAGTTGTTGCTGTTGGCAATCATCGTTTCTGCCAGAAAGTTGAGGGTGTAGTTTGCGTTGGCAAGCAGACCCGGAATGGGGTTGTTGAGATCGCCCCCGTTACTGCCGTACTGGCTACCTGAATTAATTGTGGTCTGGTAAGAAACGTTTGGGTCGCGGTCAATCCGCCGCATTAGCGCATAGAGAATTCCAATTTTGATCGTACTGGATGTGCCAAAAGCCTGATCAGGATTAACGAGTGAACTTGCACCTGTGGTGAGGTTAATCACTGCTGCTCCAGAACGACCGGAAGCATTGTCTGTGTGAAAGTCGAGGCGATCGCGCAATGTTGAAAGAGAAGTTACCATTTTGAGTCTCCTGAGTGTGAGGTAAGTTGTCTCTCACTCCAGAAAAATTCTGGTGTTTTATGCAAATGAGAAATTTTTGTGGCGCTGATGGCTGTTAAACCCTTGTTACGAGGCTGCGCTTAGTCATGCCAAGTTATACAGAATTGGTCTCGCAAACTGGCACTATCTTTATGTAGGGGCAAAGCCTTGTGTACGGGCGAAGCGTTCGGACATAATGCTTGCAGCTCGATCGCAATCTCTCTGCCGAATGCTTCGCCCCTTGTATGTAAGCGCCAGCATCAGCGAGACTGCTGATAGACCCTGTCAGGAGTGAAGTACTCTGATTCGCCCTAGGGATAACCAAGCCTGTACGTA
>NZ_JACJPJ010000095.1:0-254373 GCF_014696015.1 Oculatella sp. FACHB-28
TCATCGACATGACAGAACAGGGATTCTAGACTAAGCATGGGGCGGTTAGATGAGTTAAAAATTAGGTACTTTCAACTCTATCTATTTCGCCCCTCCTTATCCCGAACTCACGTTACTGTAAGCATTGCTCCCTTTGCATTCCACCATCCCAATTCACAATCCTAAATAATAATTTTCTGTCTTACCCGTCTAAGTGAAGCTTGTCAGAGGGCTATAAATGTACTGTGAACTGTAGGTTCTCTCAGACCTTATCCTTAGACCATCCTATGTTAACCCTGTATCAACTCTGCTTTTTGATTGGTGGCAGCTTTACACTTCTTTCTGCACTGGCGGGGTTTGATGGTGCAGACATTGATTCAGACTGGGAACTCGATCGGGAGTATGAGGTTGACCCCCATGCCGGAAATCTTTCGCAACAACGGGAACGAGGTGAACTAGAAACCCTTATTAGTCCTCGTCACAGACGAATGGGTTTACCCATCTTCAAACTACGGTTTTGGACATTTGGAAGCTGTTTTTTTGGACTAACCGGACTGTTGTTGTCGAGAATACAGCCTGCCCTGCCGCAGTTACTGGTGTTGGCTTTGGCGATCGCCATCGGCATCATTTGCGGTACGGCGATTGTTTGGGCGCTGCACTCATTACGCCAGCGAGAAGCCGACAGCCTGGTGAGATCCGGAGATTTGGCTGGGCTTTCAGGAATTGTCGAAATTCCCTTTGATTCCTCTAATAGAGGGAAAGTGCGGGTTAATGCAAAAGGAATGATGATTGATTTCACAGCCTCGACTCAAGAAGCGGTTACCTTTGCCAAAGGTGAACGGGTGGTGATTGTGGGAGTAGAAGGAAGTCGAATTTGGGTAGTCTCCGAAAAAGCCTTTAAAGCTGCAACCTGACTGCACTATACCCATTACAAGGAATTTAAACCCATGAGCAATGATCGTGCTGAGTTTCAGTCAGTGTCTACCCCCATCACGACGGCACAAATAGCCCAAATTGATCCTGTTTTTCCTGCAGATGCTTCAAATAATGGCATCAGAAATGAACTCGTAGGAAGCTTGCCGCTAGCAATTTCAGTATTGGTGGCGATCGCCATCTTTATCTGGATCTACAAACTCGTTTTATGTATCTGTAACCCTAACGAGATCCTGATTCTATCAGGCTTGAAACGGCGTACCACAGAAGGTGAAACGGTGGGTTATCGAGTAATTTTTGGCGGACGCACCGTTCGTATTCCTATCCTGGAAACTATCAAACGGATGGATTTGACTACGATGCCCGTTCCGGTAGAGGTGAAGAATGCTTACTCCAAAGGGGGAATTCCTCTGCGGATTCAGGCGATCGCCAATATCAAAATTTCTAGCGATCCAGCTGTTGTCGGTAATGCAATTGAACGCTTCCTCGATCGTGACTCTTCCGAAATTTCCCGTGTGGCGAGAGAGACGTTAGAAGGGAATTTGCGTGGTGTAGTTGCCACTCTCACCCCAGAAGAATTAAACGAAGATCGACTGGTGTTTGCCGAGCGCATCACCGACGATGTCAGCCGCGATTTATCCAAAATGGGTCTACACATTGATACATTAAAAATTCAAAGTGTCGCTGATGATATTGATTACCTCAACTCGATTGGTCGCAGCCAGATTGCTATTGTGTTGCGTGATGCGGAAATTGCCGAATCCAATGCTTTAACCGAAGCAGAACAGATCGAGGCAGACTGCAAGCGTCAGTCAGAGGTGGCAAAAACTCAGGCGCGTTCGATCATTCAGCAAAAAGAAAACGAGTTACGTAAAATCAAGGCAGAATTAGAGCAACAAGCAAAATCTGAAGAAGAACGTACTACTGCCGCAGCCCAGGAAGCCAGAGCTAGAGCTGAACAGGAGCTTCAAACAATCCGGGCTGAGTTGGAACGATTGCGTCTGGAAGCCGATCAGGTTTTGCCAGCCGAAGCCGAACGTCAGGCAAAGGAACTGCAAGCCCGAGGTGAAGCCTCTGTTCTCTCTGAAAACGCTCAGGCGGCGGCACAAGTGAACGACCTGTTTGCCGAAGTTTGGCAGGAAGCGGGAACCAATGCCTCAGAAGTATTCTTAACCCAGCAGATTGAGATGGTGCTGCAGGAGGCAGCAAAGATTCCAGGTCGGGTTCATCTCAAAAATGTGAATGTGATTGACAACGGAGATGGCAAGGCGATCGCCAGCCTGGTCAACGCTTATCCCGAAACTGTGCGTCAGTTCCTCGAGCGGGTTGATCAAACCCTGGGAATTGATGTAGTCGGCACACTCAGCCAGCAAAACGGGCACTATTCGCAAAACGGTCGGAATGGTCAGAACGGTCAGAAACAGGTACAGCTAGAGGGAGAAAACTAATCATGGAAGCCATTCTTGCACTACTGATTGCCCTTGGTGCTGGAACCGGGGCCGGAACGCTGATACTCCGCAACCTTTATTACATCTGTCAGCCTAGCGAAATCCTCATCTTTGCCGGAAGCCGTCGCACTCTTTCTAATGGGCGTAAGGTTGGCTATCGTCTGGTTAAAGGCGGCAGCAGCGTCCGGGTGCCCTTGCTAGAACGCGCCTTTCGGATGGATTTAACCAACCTGATTATTGACTTGCGGGTGATCAGTGCTTACTCCAAAGGTGGCATTCCCCTTACAGTAGAAGGCGTAGCAAACATCAAGATTGCCGGAGAAGAACCCACTATTCACAATGCGATCGAGCGTCTCTTGGGCAAGAGCCAAAAAGAGATTATGCAAATGGCAAAGGAAACGCTGGAAGGTAATCTGCGTGGCGTGCTAGCCAGTCTTACTCCAGAGCAGATTAATGAAGATAAGTCTGCCTTTGCTAGAAGTTTGCTCGAAGAGGCGGAAGATGATTTGGAGAAACTAGGACTGGTGTTAGATAACCTCCAGATTCAAAACATCTCCGACGATGTGCAATATCTCAACTCAATTGGACGTAAACAGCGAGCAGACTTGTTGCGTGATGCCCGAATTGCCGAGGCTCAGGCACAAGCTGAGTCTGCCATTCGCACGGCTGCAAACCAGCAAACTACGTCGTTAAAGCAAATTGAAACGAAGATTGAAATCGCCAAAGCAGAAGCCGACCAGCGGATTCAGGATGCCCTCACGAAACGTACAGCCGTTATCGCTGAGGCTGAAGGTGAAATTGCTGCAATCGTTGCCCGCACCCAGGCAAACGTAGCCGTGCAAACGGAACGTATCAAGCAGGTCGAGCAACAGCTTCAAGCAGATGTAGTAGCTCCGGCTGAGGCAGAGTGTAAGCGGGCGATCGCCCAGGCAAAAGGTAACGCCTCTCGCATCATTGAAGATGGTAAAGCTCAAGCACTGGGCACCAAGCGCCTGACTGAATCCTGGAAAGCTGCTGGACCCAATGCCCGTGAAATCTTCCTGTTCCAAAAACTAGAAGTATTGCTAAAAACCCTCACCTCTACGGTGCCTGATATAGACGTGCAAAATGTCAGCGTCATCGACACCACAAACGGTGGCACCGCTACTCAGGTCGCCTCATTTCTAGAACAACTGCGCCAGTCCTCAGGCATTGATGTAGCGGGCATGACTCGTCGTTTTGCCAATGATGTCTCTCCTAGCACTGCTGCAATCAGTTCCTCCCCCACTGTCACCGTTCCATCGGATAAAGTGGCTGCGGTCGTACCGCTCAATTCACTCACCGAAGATGCCTCACTCACTGCCCTGCGTAGTGATATCCAAAAACTGCTCGAAAAACTGGCGCAGTCTAACCCTACTCCTCAACAAGCCGAACAATCGGTAGAGCAAGCAATTCAACAATATCCAACGCTGAAACGACGACTACAAAAAGCAATGGATGTGGGAGGACGTGAAGCACTTAAGGCAGTCTTCGCTCATCCTTTTATCCAGATTCCCGCGAGTATGCTCGAAGCTTGGGTAGAGGAAAAGTAGAAGTTGAATATAGGTTGAAATGAGTGGGCGATCGCCTCCAAAGAAGCGATCGCTTTTTTGTGATTTGAACTATCAGTTCCCGAGGTCAACATAGCTGTAGCCATACAGATTAGGAAAAAGAAGGGAGGCAGGGTTGAACCCTGCCTCCCTTCTTTTTCCTAACTAATGTGACTATAAAGGCATTGAAATCTACGCAACTATAGCGATGTCAGCAGCAGTAATGGCAGTTTTATTGGATAGCGTTGCAATCCGAACTTGGCTTGCACCACCTACACCATCCATATCGAAGAAGAGACCACCCGTTCTCTGGTCATACAAGAAGCGATCGCCCTGATCCTGCGCGCTACTGCCTAGAACGAATTGAGAAGCAGACAAACTCCCGACTTGGAGATTCTGGCTAAATCCCCTTCTAGAAACCAGGATCGTATCGTCAACACTCCTGAAGTCAGCAATCACATCGATGCTGCCAGTTCTAACATTGTCAAAGATAAAGCTGTCTCTGCCTGCTCCACCTATGAGCCTGTCTTTACCTGCTCCACTCGTGAGGCGATCGCTGCCAAGTCCACCATTTAGGGTGTCGTTTCCACCCCCACCTAGCAGAATATCATTACCCGCATCGCTGGATAGGATGTCGTTTCCATTGTCTCCAAAGAGGCGATCTCTCCCAGCACCACCGGAGAGCCGATCTCTCCCAACTCCACCTCGCAGCAAATCGTCACCACCGTTGCCAAGCAGGCGATCGTTACCACCGTTGCCAACCAACGTATTTCTGACATTGTTGCCAGTAATAACATTGTTCAAGCTATTTCCGGTTCCGGCCGTTGCCCTTCCGCTCAGTGTGAGGCTCTCTAACCCTGACTGCAAAATCCGGTTGATGGACGCAGTAACGGTGTCGATGCCAGCACTATCAATAATTCTGTCACCTGCACCATTCACAAAATAGCGATCGTTGCCAGCTCCACCATTCAATACATCATTGCCAGTGCCGCCATCCAACACATCGTTGCCACCATTGCCAGTCAAGATGTCATTCCCCGCGCCACCTGTAATAGAGTCATTGCCAGATCCACCGATTAATGTATTTGCCAGATCATTACCCGTTAGAGTGACACGCCCTACAAACCCTCTGAGAGCAAAGTTCTGGAAGTTCTTGATTACAGTGCCTGCAAGTCCTGTTCCTATGACTAGGTTATTAACATCACTAGCAGTTGCAGATCTGAGCGTAATTGAGTCGGTTGCAGTGCCGCCGGTCAGCACAAAAGTGTTAGAACCAGAGCCACCATCAATGCTGTCCTGTTGTTTGAGGGTATCAAATACAGCAAGGACAGTATCGTCTCCCCCAGCCATGTCAAATTCATCCTTGACAGGTGTTGCAGTAGCAGTGTCACTACCATTAGTTCCGGTAAAGACATTAGTGTTGTTGTTGACCGGGTTCACGGTGACAGCGACGGTTCCAACAGATGTTCCGCCTTTTCCATCGTTTGCTGTGTAGGTAAAAGAATCTGCGCCCGAGAAACCAGCAGCAGGGGTGTAGGTAAAGGTGCCGTTGTTGTTGTTGACAACCGTACCGTTCGTTGCCTGAGTAAAGCTCGAAACAGTTAGGACATCTCCGTTCAGATCCGTGTCGTTGGTTAAGACATTAACCGTTGTCACCGCACTACCTGAAGTTGTCGTTGCGGCATCTGGAACAGCGACTGGAGGAGTATTAACCGGAGGAGTGACAACTGGAGTCACGGTAACAGCCACGGTTCCAACAGAGGTGCCGCCTTTCCCATCGTTTGCTGTGTAGGTAAAAGAATCTGCACCTGAGAAACCAGCAGCAGGGGTGTAGGTAAAGGTGCCATTGTTGTTATTGACAACCGTACCGTTCGTTGCCTGAGTAAAGCTCGAAACAGTTAGGACATCTCCGTTCAGATCCGTGTCGTTGGTTAAGACATTAACCGTTGTCACCGCACTACCTGAAGTTGTCGTTGCGGCATCTGGAACAGCGACTGGAGGAGTATTAACCGGAGGAGTGACAACTGGAGTCACGGTAACAGCCACGGTTCCAACAGAGGTGCCGCCTTTTCCATCGTTTGCTGTGTAGGTGAAAGAATCTGCACCTGAGAAGCCAGCAGCAGGGGTGTAGGTAAAGGTGCCGTTGTTGTTGTTGACAACGGTGCCGTTCGTTGCCTGAGTAAAGCTCGAAACAGTTAGAGCATCTCCGTTCAGATCCGTGTCGTTGGTTAAGACATTAACCGTTGTAACCGCATTGCCTGAAGTTGTCGTTGCAGCATCTGGAACAGCGACTGGAGGAGTATTAACCGGAGGAGTGACAACTGGAGTCACGGTAACAGCCACAGTTCCAACAGATGTTCCCCCCTTCCCATCGTTTGCTGTGTAGGTGAAAGAATCTGCACCTGAGAAGCCAGCAGCAGGGGTGTAGGTAAAGGTGCCGTTGTTGTTGTTGACAACAGTACCATTCGCGGCTTGAGTAAAGCTCGAAACAGTTAGGGCATCTCCGTTCAGGTCCGTGTCATTAGTTAGAACGTTTCCGGTCGTAACTGCACTACCTGAAGTTGTCGTTGCAGCATCTGGAACAGCGACTGGAGGAGTATTAACCGGAGGAGTGACAACTGGAGTCACGGTAACAGCCACAGTTCCAACAGATGTTCCCCCCTTCCCATCGTTTGCTGTGTAGGTGAAAGAATCTGCACCTGAGAAGCCAGCAGCAGGGGTGTAGGTAAAGGTGCCGTTGTTGTTGTTGACAACAGTACCATTCGCGGCTTGAGTAAAGCTCGAAACAGTTAGGGCATCTCCGTTCAAGTCAGTATCATTGGTTAAGACATTAACCGTTGTAACCGCATTACCTGCTGTCGTGGTTGCGGCATCTGGAACAGCAACTGGAGGAGTATTAACAGGAAGAGGAGAAGGGTTATTGGTGACATTAAGAGTGACTGATGCTGTAGCTTCAGGTAGAACAGATAAAGCAGTCTCATAGCCTGCAACTGTAAAGCTACGTGCATTAATAGGAGTTACAAAGGGAACCAGAGGCTGAGTGTTGTACTGTAAAGACTCCAAAGTTTGCTTAAAAGCACTAACAGAAGCAGTCCCAGCGAGTCCTGTAGCAGTTAGAGTCAGTGTCCCTGACACCGAGTTATAGCTAGCAGAAATTCCAGAAGCCGCCGTAACATTCAGGTTTTCACTAAATAGAAGAGGACCCAGTAGGCTATTAATATTGACTGTAACTCTGTTCAGTCGGTCGCTGGTGGAGGTGATGTTAACAGTGTTAGGCGGAAAGACGTTAACAGGAGTCCCGATTGCAACACTGCCCTGAGCGTTAACACCTGATGCATTTCCATTCAGATCGATTGAAACTGTCATAAATTTGTTTCCTTAGAGATGGTCGGACAATAGGATTGGGTGAGAGTTGTCAAATCAAAAGGTTTGGGGCAAAGAACTAAAATTTTTGATTTGGACGATTGGGGCTTTTGTAGGCAAGCAAAAGTAGCCTGATTAAACGGGATGTTGTTTGAACACCACCGCATCAAGGCGATCGCTTCTTAATTGAGTAGCCCAACAGTTGAAGTGCTACTTATGGGTAGAAAATTTGAGTGCGATTAAACTGACGTTGATAAGCAAGAGCTTCGAGACAAGGTCAAGGAAAATGTGATACTTACGGGCACTCGTTGAATATATTTGGACGTTGATACATACAGACTGGTCTATTAAAGGGGCATTCACTTAAGAAACACATGTTTTGAGGGCTTTTAGACACAAATTTGTTTTGCAAACTAAGAACTTCATGTGCCTTTCATGTAACCGCGACTATTGTTCCCAGGGAACATATAACACTAACGGCATTTATAAAATAAAAACCTAAAATGCAGAAGCTCAAATGGTGAAAGTACCACCACCCATATCCTTCAGCCAAAACCCAACGAAATCTGTAGAAGCTGTTAATTTAGAAGCGGATCTTTCAACTTCACTAATGCTCATAGAAACAAGGTCCCAGTCTTTGCAACCAGGACCATATCTATTAGCTCTTAAGCTCATCGTTGCGCTAGTGAAGCTATCAGCTTGCTTCAGGTAACTAGGACAGTCAACCTATTTCAATCGGCTTTCTTCAATCGGCTTTCACCCACATTTTTTTCATACCAATTCATCATTGGGGTGGCGCTAACTCCATGTAGCACGACAGAAATAATTATAGTTATGTAAGTAATCCAGCCAATGATTTCACCAGCTTGGTTTTCCAAACCTTCTCCGTAAGCATAGGAGAGGTAATAGAGCGAACCGACTCCTCGAATACCAAACCAACCAAAGAGTAAACGGGTTGTGGGATGAAAGCGATTACCTACTGTACACACCCATGCTCCCAAAGGACGAATCACAAAAATTAGCAGCCCCGCAACCAACAGTGCTGGACCAGCAAAGCGGAGAACTGGCTCAACTCGTATCAACGTTCCTAACAGCAGAATTGTGCCAATCTCCATCAGTCTCTCGACTCGCTCGGTAAATTCTAATTGAGAGACTTTTTTTTCTTTGTCAGGGTAGTCTCGTCGCACCATTATCCCTGCTACAAATACCGCCAAAAAGCCATATCCGTTAACCACTTCAGTGAGCGAGTAAGTTAACAGAATCGTACCAAGCGCAATAAAATCTTCCATTGACTCATCGATCGCCCCTCGCTTCTGAGACCGTTTGCTTAGCCACACAACTGCTTTGGTGACGATGACGCCCATGATGATGCCAGCGGCGATCGCCCAAATCAAATCAACCGCCACCCACTGCTTAAACCAGTTGTCTAAATTTTCATCCTTAATCCAGTGCAATCCAAAGTAGACAAACGGAAACGCCAGCGCATCATTTAATCCTCCTTCTGAAGTCAAGCCAAAACGGAGTTCATCCTGATCTTCCGTGTGGGCAAGCTGCACCTCCGAAGCTAATACCGGATCGGTCGGAGCCAAAATTGCACCCATCAGCACCGCTGCTCCCCAACCCAGCCCCAGTAGCCAGTGCCCTATTGCTGCCACCGCAAAAATTGATAGCGGCATCAGCAACCCAATCAGCCGCACTGTAGAATTCCAGGAAAACGCGTTTAGCGGGCGATTCATCTTCAGCCCACAGCTAAACAGCGAAACGATCACTACAAATTCTGCTAGCCGCTCTAAAAATTCTGCCTCTGGGCGCAAGTCGATCAAGCTAAATCCATAGGGCCCCAGCAAGATCCCCACAACCAAATAAATTAACGCAAAGGAAAGCGGTAATCGGGAAATCCAGCCCGACCCTAAAGTCACTGCTAAGAGCAAAAGACCAATTACCAATAAATCCAGAATATAAGTACTCACACCAATGCTTTCCATTGCTTTCAATTCAGAACCCTGTTTGAGCTTAATTGGCAAAACGACGAGTTCAATCGGCTGAAAGAAGGAAAGGAGGGCGCATGAGGGATGAGAATCAAGGGTGGGGCTCAAGGGAGGTAGGGGTAAGAGGTATTTCCTACCCCCGTCCCCTCTGTTCCATCCAAAATTCCATAATGGGAACTGCTGCGATAAAGTTGTAATCAGGTTAAGAGTTTGAGTAGATTGAAGCCATTATGTTTGATGCCCTTTCCGAGCGTTTGGAAGTAGCCTGGAAAAAACTCCGGGGACAGGACAAGATCTCTGAATCGAATATTCAAGACGCGCTCCGGGAAGTTCGTCGGGCTTTACTGGAGGCAGACGTCAACCTTCAGGTCATTAAAGATTTTATTGCTGAAGTTCAAGAAAAGGCGCAGGGCGCAGAAGTCGTCGCGGGAGTACGCCCTGACCAGCAGTTCATCAAAATTGTCTACGACGAACTGCTGGTGCTAATGGGCGAAACCAACGTGCCCTTGGCTGAGGCAGATACAGCACCCACGATTGTGCTGATGGCGGGTCTCCAGGGAACGGGTAAAACCACTGCTTCGGCAAAGCTGGCATTGCACCTGCGGAAACAAAATCGCAGCACAATGCTCGTCGCAACGGACGTATATCGTCCTGCTGCGATCGATCAGCTCATCACGCTAGGCAAGCAAATCGATGTGCCTGTGTTTGAACTGGGCAGCGATGCCAACCCGGTTGAGATTGCCCGCCAGGGAGTCGAGAAGGCTAAAGCAGACGGCATTGACACCGTGATCATTGACACGGCAGGTCGCTTGCAGATTGACCAGTCGATGATGGCTGAGCTAGCCCAAATCAAAGACACCGTGAAGCCTAACGAGGTTTTGCTGGTAGTAGATGCGATGACGGGTCAAGAAGCGGCTAACCTGACCCGCACATTTCACGACCAGATTGGCATTACTGGAGCAATTCTGACGAAGCTGGATGGTGACACCAGAGGTGGTGCAGCTCTCTCTGTGAGACAGATTTCAGGACAGCCAATCAAGTTTGTCGGCGTGGGTGAAAAGGTAGAAGCGCTACAGCCTTTCTACCCCGATCGCATGGCTTCCCGAATTTTGGGAATGGGCGATGTCCTGACGCTAGTGGAAAAGGCGCAGGAAGAGGTTGACCTGGTAGAAGCCGAGAAAATGCAGGAGAAAATCCTCTCGGCTAAGTTTGACTTCACTGACTTTTTAAAGCAGACCCGCCTGCTGAAGAATATGGGTTCCCTTGGCGGGATCATGAAGATGCTGCCCGGTATGGGCAAGCTGTCGAGCGAACAGCTTGAGCAGGGCGAGGTGCAGCTCAAACGGGCAGAAGCGATGATCAACTCCATGACGCTGGAGGAACGCCGCAACCCAGATTTGCTCTCTAGTTCTCCCAGCCGCCGCCGCCGCATTGCTAAAGGATCGGGCTATGGGCTAGATGATGTGAGTAAGCTGGTGAGCGATTTCCAGAAGATGCGATCGCTGATGCAGCAAATGGGTAGAGGACAGTTTCCTGGCATGGGAATGCCCGGAATGGGCGGCGGCATGTTTGGCGAACCTGCAATGGGTGGCGGTGGACCCAAGCCTGGCTGGCGCGGCTATCCTGGTGGCGGCGCACCCCCCAAGAAAAAGAAGAAGGAGAAAAAGAAGAAGGGATTTGGAAGCTTGTAGGCAGTTATGATTCTAAGTAACAGTGCTAGAATTGTAGGCTGTTGCCCTGCACTTGCGGGGGATTTGGCAGCAGTTAAGATATTAGACTTGCAATTGGAGTAACATTTTCAGGCATGATCAAGTTGCGATTGAAGCGATACGGCAAAAAGCGCGAGGTGAGCTACCGGATTGTAGCAATGCACAGCAGCACCCGTCGGGATGGTCGCCCTCTGGAAGAACTAGGGTTTTACAACCCTAGAACCGATGAGATTCGGCTGGAAGTTCCAGCGATTGTCAAGCGCCTGCAAGAAGGAGCGCAGCCAACTGAGACCGTGCGCCGTATTTTAGAAAAAGCAAACGTATTTGAACAGGTCAAAGCCTGATTAGCCTGTGACTGATCCAGTCGTTGCTAACTCTGCTCAGAAAACCGCTAGCCCTGACTTTGCTGGGCTAGTTAAGTTTTTAGTGGAACCTTTCCTGGAATCTCCTCAATCTCTCAGTGTAGATTGTGAGGTTTCTCCACGCATAGGACGTGTTCTAGTTCGGCTGGCATTTGAGGGAGAAGATAAGGGGCGGGTGTTTGGTCGAGGCGGACGAAATATTCAGGCAATTCGAACCGTTTTACAGGCGGTGGCTCAGACGGTCGGCTATTCGGCTCATCTAGATGTTTACGGCAGCCATTCTAATAGCCGTGAAGGAGATACAGACGACAAGCCGTCACCGCCCAAATCTCAGCCTCGCCGCCCTCCCAGACCCCGTTCGTAACGCTCAATTTTGAATGGGAAAATCACTTGTTATTGAACTGCCTAGCTCTGAAAGCGCGATCGCCTTGGCTGGGGCTCACGAAGAGAATCTCAAGCAATTAGCCCGACAAACAGGGGCTACGGTTGTTTTGAGAGGTCAAGAGCTGCTGATTTCGGGCACTGATACTCAGGTTGAGTTGGGTGAGCGGTTAGTGCGATCGCTTGAACCCTATTGGAGCATCGGCAAAACGATCACTGGGGTAGACATTCTCACCGCCCGTCATGCTTTAGATACTCAACGGCAAGAAGACCTGCAAGATCTTCAGCGCGACGTGCTGGCTCGCACTCGACGCGGCGAAGAAATTCGGGCAAAAACCTTTCGGCAGCGGCAGTATGTTCAGGCAATTCGCAAGCACGACCTGACTTTTTGCATTGGTCCCGCTGGTACGGGAAAAACTTTTCTAGCTGCGATTATTGCAGTTCAAGCACTTCTATCGAACGAATATGAGCGGCTGATTTTGACTCGCCCTGCGGTTGAAGCCGGGGAAAAATTGGGCTTTTTGCCGGGAGACTTGCAGCAAAAGGTGAATCCTTACCTGCGGCCGCTTTACGATGCGCTGCATGAGATGCTTGATCCCGAAAAAATTCCTAATTTGATGGAGCGAGGTGTCATTGAGGTTGCTCCTCTGGCTTACATGCGTGGACGAACGCTGAACAACGCGTTTGTGATTTTGGATGAGGCGCAAAATACTACGCCTGCCCAGATGAAGATGGTGTTGACCCGCTTAGGGTTTCGCTCGCGCATGGTCGTGACAGGCGACGTTACGCAAACTGACCTGCCAAGCAATCAGCAGTCTGGACTAGCGATCGCCCAAAAGATTTTACAAAATGTCGACGGCATTGCTTTCTGCCAACTGTCAAAAGCAGATGTGGTACGCAACCCTCTGGTGCAGCGCATTGTTGCAGCCTACGAGCAGTACGAGACTTAAAATATTCTTATAGCACCCGATGGTGATGAGAAAGCAGCCATGAGAAGACAGCCATGAAAAAAGCTTCTGTACGGTGGCGAATGGTCTGGTTTGTCGGGTTATTTCTGCTGTGGCTACTGTGCAGCGGTTCTGTTTTGGCTGGCACATTATCTGATCGTCTGGCTCAATTTCCAGACTGGCAAACTAAGCCGTCGGTGCAGGCTGCGACGGGCGATCTGGTTTACCCAGACTGGTTAGCAGGTGAGTGGACGGTGACAACGACGCTGCTAGATATGACAGCCCCGCTCGCGCCAGAAATTACCACGCCTGGATTTGAGAGCAACGAGCAATATCTTAACCAGCCCTTTACCTTTCGGGTGCGATTTGTGGAGCAGCAGCCTCGACTGAATGGCATCTTTTCTTCGCTAAAACAGCTGGTAAGGGGACAAAAGCAGGTTGTGGCAGATCGAGCGTTCAACGGACAAAATTTAGCGGAGGCGTATCTGGGCGATCGCACCGTTCTCTCTGTCAGAGTCGATCCGAACAATCCTAATCGGCAGATTACCTTGTTGCAGGGCGATCGCCAACTGGTTTCTACCGTTACCGGACGCGCTACAGAGAATCCCGATCCCGACCAGTTCATCACCACAGAAATCTTTCAGCAGATGTTTCGGGGAGCACCCCAGCTTTACTTCAACGAAGTTGAGACTACCACTGCTTATCAGCGCCATGACACAGAACCCGCCATTTCTGCTGATCAGGTGACGGCTATCTACCTTTCGCCTCAAGACCCAGACTATTTTAAGGTTGGGGATATCCCCGTTGCGCTCTACCGCTATCGGCTTGAATTTTCCCCAGTTGTCTCGGCAGATTTAAACGCAGGGGAATTGAACAATGGAAACGCGCTTTTTCCAATTTGAAGCAGACTTTGTGAATTCGCTGCGCTGCATTCCGATGCAGGTTAGGCTTAAACTCGACACCTGTGGCATTAAGTTGAAGCTTCCCCAGTGGCATCGGTTTAGCGCTGAAGAACGACAGACCCTAGTTGATTTGCCCTGTGAAACTGAGACTGAAGTGCGAGCTTATCAGCAACTGCTGCAACGCTTGATCTCCGAAAGAACTGGTGAAAGAGCGACTGAATTGGCGATCGATCCCCACCCTGCCTGGAGGAATGCTGAAACTGTAGCTGATAGCGTTCAGGACAAAGCCACAGAAATTGGCGTAACCATTACTCCTGCTCAATGGGCAAACCTCTCCCCAGAACAGCGTTTTGCCCTGATTAAGCTGAGCCGTTCTAATCACGAAAACGCCAACTTTTTACCTGCACTTCACGAATTTCAGATCATCTAGGTTAAAGATCAGGTTCTAGAGGATCAGGGATGTATCCCTGATCCTCCAGTGGGAAAGGAGTAGGTTGAAAAATAGAGAAAAGCTGGAAAACTGCTAGTTTTGGGTTAAGTTTAACGAGGTTCCGTCCCTAAGATCTGTGTAGCTCCGTAAGTTTCGGCTATATCTCCTGCTAGAGATAGCTATTGGGGCGGCCGTTAGGAGACGATACTGAAGACTCGCGATTGGAAAAGACCGCACTAGCTTACTCATGAATATACACACCGTATCAACCCAACCTTTTACCGACCAAAAGCCCGGCACCTCTGGGCTACGCAAGCGCGTTCCAGTCTTTCAACAGCTTCATTACCTGGAAAATTTTGTCCAGTCAATTTTTGACAGTTTAGAAGGCTATCAGGGGCAAACCCTAGTTCTAGGGGGCGACGGTCGTTATTACAATCGTCAGTCAATTCAGATCATTTTGAAGATGGCAGCCGCGAATGGGTTTGGGCGCGTATTGGTAGGGCAAGGCGGGATTCTTTCAACTCCGGCCGCCTCCTGTGTGATTCGTAAGAATAAAGCCTTTGGCGGAATTATTCTCTCGGCTAGCCACAACCCTGGCGGTCCAGAAGGCGACTTTGGCATCAAATACAACACTGGCAACGGTGGACCGGCTCCTGAAAAAGTCACCGAAGCGATCTATGAGCGCAGCAAAACAATCGAGGGCTACAAAATCCTAGAAGCCCCTGACGTTGACCTGGATCAAATTGGGATATCGCAACTTGGAGAAATGACGGTCGAGGTAATCGATTCGGTATCTGACTACGCCGAACTGATGGAGTCGCTGTTTGACTTCGATCGCATTCGTCAATTGTTTGCTTCAGGACAGTTTCGCCTGTGTGTAGACTCAATGCACGCCGTCACAGGACCTTATGCTCACGCGATTTTGGAGCAGCGGTTGGGGGCACCCGCCGGAACGGTAATCAACGGCAAACCGCTAGAAGACTTTGGCAATGGACATCCTGACCCCAATCTGGTTTATGCCCACGAGTTGGTTGACATCATGTTTGGTGAGGATGCACCGGACTTTGGCGCGGCTTCGGATGGAGATGGCGATCGCAACATGATCTTAGGTTGCCAGTTTTTTGTCACGCCCAGCGACAGCCTTGCAATATTGGCAGCAAATGCAAAACTAGTTCCGGGCTACAGCAGCGGCTTAGCAGGCATAGCTCGTTCCATGCCTACCAGTCAGGCTGCTGACCGAGTTGCGGCTCAGCTTGGCATCGACTGCTATGAAACGCCGACGGGCTGGAAGTTTTTTGGCAATTTGCTAGATGCAGGTAAGGCGACGCTCTGCGGTGAGGAAAGCTTTGGCACTGGCTCTAACCACGTCCGTGAGAAGGATGGACTTTGGGCAGTGCTGTTTTGGCTGAATATCCTGGCAGTTCGGCAGCAGTCGGTTGAAGAGATTGTGCAGGAACACTGGCGCACTTACGGACGCAACTACTATTCTCGCCATGACTATGAGGGAGTAGACAGCGATCGCGCCACGACCTTGATGGGCAACCTCCGCACTGCTACCGCCACACTCAAAGGCAAGCAGTTCGGTGCTTACACCGTTGAGTATGCAGATGACTTCAGCTACACCGACCCCATAGACGGCAGTGTAAGCCAAAAACAGGGATTGCGAGTCGGCTTCACCGACGGATCGCGGATCGTCTTCCGACTCTCCGGCACGGGTACTCAAGGCGCAACGCTAAGAGTCTACCTGGAAAGCTACCAACCTGATCCGGGTAAGCAAGATCTGGATGCTCAAGATGCACTGGCAGAATTGATTGCGATTGCCGAAGAACTAGCCCAAATCCGCACCCACACGGGAATGGACAAGCCAACGGTAATTACCTAAGAACCAGAGAACAAAAAAGGGAGGTGGGCTTAGCCCACCTCCCTTTTTTGTTCTAAAGCTGTAGGATGGCGATCGCTTTCAGCCCTGCATTCTCTAAACTGGCGATCGCACTAACGGAAGGTTTCAATTGTGATGAAACGATGAAGTCAGTCAATCGAAAACTGAGTCGTTTAACTTGTAGAAATACTTAATTAAGAGCCACGTTTGCAGTAGCATTGGCTATTCTCGCTTACAGTGGTCATCTTTAATTCAGTCCAGACACTTTTCAATCTACAACACTGTTGGCTGACGCTAATGAGCAAGCGAGTTGATCCGGCTTTACTTCTGACCCTCTTGATTACAACTGGTTTGATTGTAGGTGGCATCAGTCTTCTAAGCAGGCTTTCACCGGGACTAATACCCGGTTCGGCAGGACAATCCAATTCAGCGGGTGATAGCCGTTGGGAATCGACCCGCGGTTCAACGCAACTGACTATTCTAGGGGACACCTTCAGCGGATACAGCACCTTTCGTCACAGCACTTTTCAAGATGCCTTGAAAGAAACCGGTTTAACGCTCAATTATGAGGATGAATTTGACCAGGCAGCACGGGCTGAGCGGTTAAATCAGGGTGAGGCAGATCTAATCGTGACCACCCTGGATCAATTTCTTCAGCAACAGCCTCAGGGTCAAATCGTAGGACTAATCGATCGCACCGTCGGCGCAGATGCAGTTGTCTTAAATACGAAACAATATCCCAACTTAAAGTCACTGCTAGATTTAAACCAGCTCGTGCAGCAAGCGCGATCGCAAGGTAAACGCTTAGGAATTGCCTTTGCAGGGGATACCCCAAGTGAATATTTGTCACTGGTACTAGATACCAAGTTTGAAGCGTTTAACCTGTCAGACTTTGAAGTGATCCGCGTTGCTGATGCCTCAGAAGCGTGGGAACTGATGCAAGCTCCAGCGGGTTCATCTGAGGTTGATGTGGCGATCGCTGTGATCTGGGAGCCTTACGTGACCCAGGCACGGCAGCAAGGCTACACTGTTGTTTTATCGAGTCAAGATGCACCAGGGGCGATCGTCGATGTTTTAGTTGCGTCGGATCGGTTGATTCAATCTCAACCAGGACTGCTCTCAGAATTGCTGGAAGCATACTACCGCCGTATTGATGCAAACGTGCGCGACTCAGCGCAACTTCAGGCTCAAATTGCTGAAGATGGCGGGTTATCGTCTACTGATGCGGTTTCTGTACTTCAGGGCATTGAATTCTTCACTGCTACCGAGTCCCAAGCCTGGTTCAACGATGGCACCTTGGAGCGTCGCATTGGTTCTACAGCAGCAGTGCTGGCATTGGCGGGGCGGTTGGACCAGGTGCCCGAAAACTCCACTGCCCTGTTCAGTTCAGAATTTATCACTAGAGCAGCTACCAATACCCAAACTTTGATTGAATTGGTGCGGGCAGATAATCCAGAACTGGCAGAGCGACTGGCAGGTCGAGAGAGCGCTGTGAGGGTGGCTACTGCTCTGGAAAACAGCCAGATTCAAACTGCTCCCGATATTGGCAATCTAGAAGTTAAGGGAGACGTTGGCTTTGGTGTTGGCTCGGCTCAGTTGACCGCCACAGGGCAGCAAACCCTAAACCAATTGGCGCAAGAAATTCAAGAGTTTAATACCCAAACGGTGGCAGTGCGGGTGATTGGACACACCTCCCAAACAGGAGCCGCCAGCCTTAATCAAACCCTGAGTCAGCGACGGGCGCAGGTGGTGGTCGATTATCTGCGGAATCGGGGCGTGCAGAACAACATTGTGGCAGAAGGCAAAGGGTTCAGCCAACCACTACCTGGTGTTGCTCCAACAGATGCACGTAACCAACGGACTGAGATTCGTCTCGTTCGCGTCAATTGAATTAAGGGACATTCCCATTCACCTATGCTTGCTCATCCCATAGCTGTATTCATACAGGGTAGAACTTGCTGCGCTACGATTCGCTGAGCTGATAGTGAGTACAGCGATCGCACGGACCACTCGGATTGACTGCACAGCGCAGCAGTTCCGATCGCGCATTGTAGGTACAGGTTGGATCACCGATCACCCAGTGGCCATCGACTAGACTTTTCTCGACGGGCGAATGTGTCTTTTGAACACAGAGGGTGATTTTGTGCAGCCGATAGCGGCCCGATTTCAGCAAATAGCGGTGTTTGCGCTCTAAAACCAGATAGGTTTGCCCTTCCACCTCCAGGTAGGCACCAGGTTGAGGGTTCCAGTCTAGATAGAGATGCCCCAGAGTAGAGCGGGTATCGCTCAGAATGACCTCTGTCGGCAGCAGCGAATTTGACTCCATAGCAATCGAGCGCAATCAACGAGTGACGAAACATCTTATCAAATTAAACAAAAGGGAAAGGAAAAGGGCATCTTTCTTGCCTTTTCCCTTCCCTTGAAGTCGTCCCAATTTTAGTTGGTTCTTGTTCAAATATTCTTTAAGAAGTCGTGCGGAATAAAGCTTCTCAAAGAATATTTAGAGCGTGATGAGGGGCGATCGCCCCTCATCACCTACTACGCCAGTGCAGCCTGACGCTCTTTAGCTTCCTTGATTACCTCTTCTGCCACATTGCTGGGGCAAGGCGCATAGTGGGAGAACTCCATTGAGAACTGTCCACGTCCAGAGGTCATCGTCCGCAGGTCGCCGATGTAGCCAAACATTTCGCTCAGCGGCACGTCTGCCTTAATCCGCGCTCCCATTGGGTTGGTGTCTTGGGACTTGATCATGCCTCGGCGGCGGTTGAGGTCACCAATCACGTCACCCATGTGGCTATCTGGTGTGAATACGTCCACCTTCATGATCGGCTCAAGCAGTTGAGGACCAGCTTTGGGCAAAGACTGACGATAAGCAGCCCGTGCCGCAATCTCAAACGCCATTGCCGACGAGTCAACGGGGTGATAGGCACCATCTGTCAGCGTGATCTTCAAGTCGACGCAGGGGAATCCAGCCAACGGACCCCGATCAATACTGGTTTCAAAGCCCTTTTGAATAGCGGGCAAGTATTCTCTGGGTACGTTTCCACCCGTCACCTTCGACTCAAACACAAAGCCAGTACCCGCCTCACCGGGCTCGATCACATAATCGATCTTGCCATACTGACCCGAACCGCCTGACTGCTTCTTGTGGGTGTAGCTGTCTTCTAGGCGCTTCGTAATGGATTCGCGATAAGCCACTTGAGGCTTACCGACTTCCACTTCTACACCGTGCGTCCGCTTGAGAATGTCAACCTTGATGTCGAGATGCAGTTCACCCATGCCTTTGAGGATGGTTTCGCCGCTCTCTTCATCGGTTTCGACGTGGAAAGAGGGGTCTTCTTGCACCATTTTGCTCAGTGCCATGCCCATCTTCTCGTCGCCTCCCTTCTTCTTCGGCTTCACCGCAACGGAGATTACCGGTTCGGGGAAAACCATCGGTTCCAGGGTGGCAGGTTTCTTAGGATCACAGAGCGTGTGTCCGGTCTGGACGTTCTTCATGCCCACGATCGCCACAATGTCACCCGCTTGAGCCGAGTCAATCTCCTCACGGGAGTTGGCGTGCATTTCTACCAGACGACCAATCCGCTCGGTTTTGCCTGTAGCGGTATTGAGTACCGTGTCGCCTTTAGACAAGGTACCGGAATAGAGGCGGGTGAAGGTCAGGGCACCAAAGCGATCGTCCATGATCTTGAAGGCTAACGCCCGTAGCGGACGGTTAGGATCAACGATCGCAAATTCGCCCGTTTCATGTCCTTCCAGGTCAACCTCTGGCTGAGGCTTAACTTCGGTGGGATCAGGCAGGTAGTCCACAACTGCATCTAAAACCAACTGCACCCCTTTGTTTTTGAAGGAGGAGCCGCAGTAGGTGGGGAAGAAGGCGAGGTCGCGGGTGCCCTTGCGGATACAGCGCTTGATCGTGTCAATATCCGGCTCGTTTCCTTCCAGATATTGCTCCATCACGTCATCGTCATGCTCAACCGCTAGCTCAATCAGCGCTTCACGGTAAGACTCAACCTGGTCAACCATGTCAGCGGGAACTTCTTTGATCTGGTAGTTAAGCGGATCGCTGGAGTCATCCCAGATCCAGGCTTTACGGGTGAGCAGATCAACCATGCCTGTGAATTGGTCTTCAACACCAATCGGCAGCACCATTACCAGCGGCTTGGCTGCAAGCACGCTTTCGACTTGCTTCACCACTCGGTAAAAGTCAGCGCCCGTACGGTCAAGCTTATTGATGTAGATGATTCGAGCGACTTTGGAATCGTTGGCATAGCGCCAGTTTGTTTCAGACTGGGGTTCAACGCCGCCAGAGCCGCAGAACACACCAACGCCACCGTCAAGAACCTTGAGCGAACGATAGACCTCAATGGTGAAATCGACGTGACCAGGGGTGTCGATAATGTTGAGCTGGTGGTCTTTCCAAAAGCAGCTTGTGGCAGCGGACTGAATCGTGATTCCGCGCTCTTGCTCTTGCTCCATGAAGTCCGTGGTCGCCGCACCTTCATGAACTTCACCAATTTTGTGAATTTTCCCAGTTAATTTGAGAATTCTTTCGGTGGTGGTCGTCTTGCCCGCATCTACGTGAGCGAAGATGCCAATATTGCGATAACGAGACAGGTCTTTCATAATTGCTCTACAGATAGGTTCTACAAACCAGTGACAATCACTCGCAAGTGGCACTCAAGGGGAACAGCGTTGCCTTCATAGCAGCACAGACAGATCCCACCACCTGGAGGTTGAGAATCTAGCGATTCTCGTGGCGACTATACTAATTGTTAATAATTTTAAAATACTTTTGCGACGTATAGGAAATTTGGTCGGTCGTAAGTGCCACACTCTCAAGGTGCGGTCGCTATGAGACGAGCGCTTCGCCAGCTTTGCCAAGCATTTCGCGCCCGTGTGGTTCAGAGAGGTTGGTCAGGTCAGGACCAGAAGGAATAATTCCACCTGGATTTAACGGAAACAAATTGCCATAATAGTCTCGCTTGATGCTTTTCTGGTCACAGGTGCTAGCTACGACAGGAAGTTGATAGAGATCGCGCAGGTACGCACCCAGATTCTTGTAGTCTTGAATCCTACGGCGGTTGCACTTGAACAATCCGTAGTATGCCACATCAAAGCGAAATAGGGTGGTAAACAGGCGAACGTCAGCCAGCGTAGGGCGATCGCCACACAAATAGCGATTCTTTTCCAGGATAGCGTCGATTTCGTCAAGTGTGGTGAAAAGCTGTTGGCAGGCAGCGTCATAGGCTTCCTGGGTTTGGGCGAAACCGCAGCGGTAAACACCATTGTTAACCGAGTGGTAGATTTTCTCGTTCCACTCGTCGATTTTTTCCTTTAAGTCTTCGGGGTAGAGGTCGAGGGTGGGGTGATGGGCGATCGCATTAAATTCTGAGTTCAGCATCACGATGATGTCAGCGCTCTCGTTGTTCACGATCGTTTGCGTCTGCGTGTCCCAGAGAACCGGAACGGTACTGCGACCGCTATAGCCTGGTTCCCCTAGCTGGTACAGATCAGCTAGGGTGCGAATTTCTGCTTCGGGTTGATCGAGTGCCCAGCCGCTATCGAGTGGCGAGACGATGGAAACGGCGATCGCATCCTCAAGCCCCTTCAAGGCACGAACGACCAGAGTCCGATGCGCCCAGGGACAGCTCATGCCTACATAGAGGCGATAGCGACCTGCCTCAGGCTGATACGGGTTATTTTCCTCAGTGCTGATGAAGTTGCGGAACTGGCTGCTGGGACGGATGTACTCCCCTGATTTGCTGCGCGGAGCGAGGTTTGACATCATTACCCGCCACATGGTCGTCCAGACAAATTTGCCCAGCCGAATGATTAGTGTTGGCGGCAAGGACTTACCTTTTCGCTTTGCTTTGGGTTTTTCAGGATTAGAGGGTGTTTGAGTCACATCTGTAGCCTTGTGTAGAGCAGTTGCGCTTTACTCGTTCCCAGGTTTCACCTGGAAATGCTTTTGGAGTGGCTCTGCCACTTAATTGCAGAAGGCAGAGCCTCTAACTCTGCATTTCAGGGCAGAGCGTCGAAACGAGTTTTGACATGCTAGGTTTTGGAATTGAAATATCTTTCCTTGATCTTAGCGATTATGCGCTGTGTGCGTAATTTTGTTAGTCGTAACGGAGTCAACGCTTGAATGTTAGATGAATATTGATCTTTGTAATCAAAGAAATAATTGATGTCACTCAGAATGCGCTGAAGTCGTTGAACGATATTTTCGGTGCGATATTCTGCAAAAAATTGTTCGGACAGATTAACGGGTGCTGAATTGTGAACCACTTTTAGAATGCGCTGAATATCAAATTCTTTAGAATATCCGGCGATTTTGTAACAGTTGAATCCCGGATCGAGGTAGTCTGATAAGCCGCTGTTAACACTGGAGAAGACTTGGCAGCCGCAGGCGATCGCCTCCATTGGCTGTAGCCCAAATCCTTCACTCACACCCTGCGTTGCCCAATATTCCGCCGAGTCATACAGGTAAACTTTGGCGCGATTGAATAAGCCTGCCAGATCTTCAACGTAAGAATTGACAACACAGACATTACACTGCTGCTGCAAAGCAGGGACTAATTCTTTGAGCAAATATTCTGACGATTTTCGCGCCTGGACTAATACGTCAATATCTCGCTCTAAACTCAGATTTTGGAACTCATCAGAGATTTGGTTGGGTAGGTAATAGATTAAAGCGTGGGGCGATCGCTGTCCCCAATAGCCCATCGTATTACGACTAACCGTAATAATGGGGACGCTGGACGGTAGCTTGAACCCATACTCAGCACTGTGAGCGTGATAGACCACGTTGTAGGGCTTTAATCTAGCGGCAAGTTTAGGAACATCAAACCCCCAGCTAATCACAAAAATTACATCTTCTCCCCGTTTTTGAAGGACATCATCCAGAAACAGTGTCTCTTTTTCTCGTTGACGGTACGTGACGACCTCAGCCGGACAAACCTGCTGTGCCAAACGCAACGTTTTTAACTCTGCCCACAGCCCGCCACAGGCAAACTTACCAGCCGTTCCAGGAACCAAGAAATAAAGTTTTCTCACAACACTACCAGCTTCACCATCCCTATTTTGCCTCTAAGGAGATGGCTGAGGAAGAAATTGCGTTGATGAAATTCAAGTAGGATGTGTTGGAGCCGCGTTACGCGTTGTGGGCTGTGGGTTGATGCGTTACCTCTACCGCTTAACGCATCCTACCTGGCTGACTGACAAATCTTTTGATGTAGGTTGGGTGAAACAACGTGCAACCCAACACTCACCCAGATTCCGTTGGGTTACGCATTCGCTTCACCCAACCTACGATATGTCCATAGTTATCGCCTAGTCCATCAAGCGAGAAGCGGTCAGGGAAATATCTGCATACCCCCAAGCCTGCTCAAGCCGTTCCTGGGTGATTTGGGCTTCTGCGGTTTTGCCTTGAGCCTGTAAGCTCTGAGCCAAGCCGTAAAGCGACCAGCCATTCTCAGGATAAATTGCTAGATCTTCTCGGTAGGTTTGTTCTGCCTCGGCTGAGCGATCTGCTTGCAGCAGTACAGCCCCTAGCGTTTGCCGAACTGGGGAATACCAGGGTGACGGTTCGTCATAGCTAAGTTGGTCTTCCAGGGTGATACCCGTTTGCAGGTGGGCGATCGCCTCCTCAAAATTTCCCTGTTTTGCTGCCAGTTCACCCGCTAACACCTCACTAGCAATTTGCAGCAGGTGAGAAGTGCTGTTGATATCCCAAATGGTAACTCCTTCCAAAGCGGGACTGGTGGCGATCGCTCTTACTGCTTCCAATTCCTCCGTTGCAGCTTTTAACTCACCTTTTGCGGTGTACGCCATGCCTCGCGCAAAATGCCACACCCCTGTCGGATACACCAGATCTTCTGCTGGAGAAGGCTGCGCTAAGATCTCATCCCACATGCCGAACTTAACGTAGGTGTAAAGCGGAATGGTGGAGTAATGCTGCAAGGTGCCAAAGCCTGCTTCCCGAATCAGTGATTGGTTAACCAGTGCAGCCGTTTGGTGAGCGGCTTGGAGTGCGTTCTGTTGTTGTCCTGACATGGTTGCCGCATACCAGCCAAAGTGTTCGTTGTGCGGCATGTAAGCAATTGGATAAGTCCCTTCAGGGTTATGCTGACGGGCGTATTCAGCATCGGCGGCTGCGGCTTGGCGGTTTGCTATCACTGCATCGTTATAGCGCCCTACCCTTAGATAAATGTGTCCAGGCATGTGAATTAAATGTCCAGTGTTGATGCGAAGCAAGCGCAGGCGATCGGCTGCATCTGCTGCTAAATCAGGACGTTTAGCCTCAACTGCATGAATATAAAGGTGAATCGCACCTACATGATAAGGATTGCGGCTTAAGACCGATTCTAAAGTCGTGATAATTTCAGCCCCCTCAGGTCTGGGTTCTCCGTTTTCTTGCCAATAGTCCCAAGGAACAGTGTCCATCAAGGCTTCGGCAAACAGGGTGGCAGCATCCAGATCATCGGGGTATTGTTGAGCAACTTGTCGCATCGCATTTGCATACGCAAGATCTAGTTCACTCCGATCTGCGACTGGTTCAGGGGCGTAGCGTGTTGCCAGTGCTGAAATGTATGCTCCTTCTTGATCAGTTGCGTGTTCGCTGAGGGCGATCGCCCTCTGAATTGCTTCCCAAGCTGTAGGAACTGCGCCATCTTCCATTGCGGCATTGATGTTCGGTCCTAAAACATACGCCATTCCCCAGTGACATATTGCACAAGTTGGATCAAGTTCAGCAGCCTGTTGAAAAGCTCGAAGAGCCTCAGCGTGGTTGAATCCGTAGGCCAAAATCAATCCTTGGTCAAAGTAGCGCTGCACCTGTGGGTTAGATGTAGAAATGGGATGACTATAGTTACCCAAATCGTCAAATAAAGGAACCGTTGCTTCTGTGGAAGTTGCAACCTGTTCAGTTGATTCTGCTTGATGCTGGTCAGGAGTGTGAGCCAATGCCAGTTTAGAATGACCAGCTAATTCCACCGCTGCCAATAAGGTTAGTGCAAGCAGGGTTGGATAAGGGTTAAAGCTGTAGCTCATTTGCATGTCCTCCAATTGAGTAAGAAGTTAGAACAAAGACCTTTAGTTAAGGGAAAAGCGGTTGAAACGATGCCGCGTTGCGTTGCTCTGCACGGTAGCGCAAGTATTGCGGCTCCGCCTCGTGAGAGGAGGTAGAGCCTCCAGAACGCATTCCGGAGCTTCGCTTTGGAACGAGAGTGTTGGAGTTATTTTGACTCGCTGCTTTTGAGTTTGGTAAAGAGAAATGTCCAGCGTGTTGTCTTTGAATTGGTATAACGTTTTGCCTTGCTGTTGAGGGACAGATTGAAGGCGATCGCTTGGATTATAGACAAACACATCGGTAAACTCATTTTCAGGTATCTTTAGCTCATCTAGTGTTGCATTGGTCAACAGGTCAAGGTCAATTAGCCGAAAGGAGATACCACATGTCAGCACAACGGTCAGCAGAATCTTTAGGCTCTGCATTAATGGGCGATCGTTTCTCACCATGAGAGTTACCTCAAAAAATTGCTAGAGTTCAAGCCGTGTAATTAGCCTGGCTTGCCGTCCAAAACTCACTTCATTAAGAACTGATTGCTAGTAGCGCTTTTCTATCCAAATTAAAGCGTCCTGCTCAGAGTCAAAGTAATGATGCTTAGTAGTTGTTGGATCGTAGATTTCAAGTACTGTAGGTTGGGTGAAGCAAAGCGTAACCCAACAGAACCCATGCGATTGCGCTTCTGGGTAATAAATTCAACCTCTCAAACGTTCTCATAGATACAATCTAGAGCAACATTGCAATTTGATTGGCATGAAAAAGTCAGAAAAGGTTAGAAAATGCAATCGTTGATACAGATTTTTTTGAAGGTAGGGCGATCGCACTTTATCTTCCGATCCGCTTATACCTCTGCACTGCAATACAATGCTTCTGTAGCGACAACATTAGCAATGTGATGGCTAACAATGCTTCTGCATCGACGACATTAGCAATGTAATAACTAACAATGCTTCTGTAGCGCATCACAATGCTTTTGTAATGACTAACAATGCTTCTGTAGCGACAACATTAACAATGTAACGGCTAACAATGCTTCTGCATCTCGATACAGTCCCGCTGTATCAGCTTTCAGTGACATGAGATTTGACTTGTTGTTCAGATTGTTTTTGAGTTTGCTGTGTGTGAGATTGCTGAGTTAAAGGATTGGCTGTAGCAGCTACGGCAAATTGACTGAGATCAAAGATGAGTGAATCCTGACGAGGACGGGAATACCGTGCTGCGATCGCACATAGTTTGCACATAAAAGTAGTCCTCCAAACTTATATCTGAACAGGAGCGGTCATTAACAAGATGTCGCCCGTGTGATGAATCAGGGGATGGGGAACAACTTTGGTGCGATCATCTCCTGAAAATAGTTTTCTCTGGTGTCACGCTAGTTTTCATATCATGCCTCACTTTCGAATAATGTAATAGTCATTCTGGAAATCGTGTGCTAGTCGTTTAATTTCGACCTGCTTAAACCCAGCATTGGCAAGCAGTTCTAGTGCTTTTTCTTGTCCCCACATTGCCCCTAACCCCATGCCACCATAGGCAAGGGAAACACTCATGCAGTGCATACAGGAAATGGTATAGAGCAGTGGTGCAACAGGATGCTCCAGGTTGCCGCCTACATCGGTTGTGGCATGAATGTCTTGCATCAGGTAAACACCATCAGAACGCAACGCACTGTGGATGTTCTTTAATACAACATCGGGTTTAGCCTGATCGTGAACGGCATCAAATGTAGTGATGAAATCGTAGCGATCGCTTTCTGCCAAAGTCGCTGCATCTTTTACCTTGAACTGGATGTTGTGAAGTTTCCGTAGTTGGGCTTCATGGTTGGCATTGGCGATCGCTTCTGCTGAGAAGTCATAACCTGTAAATCGGCTATTTGGAAAAGCTTCTGCTAACTTGGTGAGTGCCCGCCCGCTGCCGCAACCCACATCTAATACATCAATACCCTGTTGCAAAGCTTTTATGAGTCCAGGAATCAGGGGTAACACATGGTCAAACAGTGCAGATACAGTCGTTTGCCCGCTATCTTCTGCCATTACTGCATGGAAGCGCTTGAATTCTGAGTAGGGAACACCACCACCTTTGTAGAAACAATCAACAATCTGATCTTCTACCGTTCCTAAGAGTGAAATGTATTGAGCAAAGGGAGCAATGTTATCGGAAGCGGCTGCTCGGGTTAGAAAAGCGGCGTGTTCTGCGGGCAAAGTGTAGGTTTTGGCAATCGGGTCGTAGTCTACTAAACGACCTGTAACCATTGTGCCGAGCCATTCTCGCACGTAGCGTTCGTGAAGTCCGGCAGTATCAGCAATTTGTTGACTGGTGGAGGGCGGCAGTTCTGCCATTGTGTCGAATAGTTCGGTGCGGTGTCCGATTGAAGTCATCAGGGCAATCGCGCCGCTGTTGAGAATGCCTAACAGGCGATCGGCAAAAGCTTCAGCTTTGGTTGTGTCAAAGGTTTGAGTCGAAAAAGTTTGAGTCGTCATGGTCGATTCCTCGGCTAACAATTCTTGATGCGGCTTTGCATCTGAATTTAAGTTAGCGATCGCAGCGTTCCCAAACCGTTCTCAAAGCATTCCAGTTTAAGGTTGTAAGACTTCAGCTAACCAGATGCGATCGCCAGAAATTCCTAATTTGTCGGCTACTGCCTGGATTGAATCGATGTCAGATGCATTGAGTTCATAAATTACTCTGGTGCGATCGCGTGACAGATAAGATTGCAGCCATTCAATCCCATATTCTGCACAAAGATAAATTTGCTGGCGATCGCTAGAATAAGCCCCTCTTGCACCATTCATTCCCTCATCGTCCAACACTTGAATTTGAGGCAAGTCAAACTGACCTAATGATCCTCCAGCAATCAAGGTTTGTGCTGCTTCAGGATGGGTAATGTCAAACACATTCTGTAGCCGTTCAAAAGCAGTAGGTGAAGCAAAAAACTGCTGCAACTGATGTTGAACATCTTTTAGAGCAAAGGAAAGCAAATCTGAGGTCTCTAACCCATCTAAAGAAAATCCAGAAGCTAAGTTACGAGAAGAAAGGCTTAAGCTAGAGGCGATCGGAGTGTGCATCAGGGAAATCTCTCAGGTGAAGCAAATTGATTAGAAGGGAGGTTGTTTGGGCATTGCTGATCTGACATATGAATTTCGTAGGGGCATGGCTATGCCATGCCCCTACAGAGGGAATTGAGATCCGTGAATCATACCCGCATTCAACAACGCCTTTATTTGAAGCAAATGTCTGTAGCTGGATGTCTTAAAGAACGTTTGTTTTCAAGGTGTCTTGTTAAGCAGAATTGAAGACCCTATCTGCTAAAGCCATCACGTAGGGACACTCCAAAGCATTTCCAGGTGAAACCTGGAAACAGGTACAGAACTATTGAGGTTGAATAACACTTCTTACCTCAGTGCAGTGGAGGAAAAGGCTTGACGGGAGTGAGGAGTACTCGATGTAGAGATTCTACAGGTCAATACTCGATCGCTAAGAATTGCTCAGATTGCCTGCCTGACCAGGCTTCTGTTGAAAGCTCTTAAGTTAGAACAGATTGACTTTTAGGATAAGTAGCAGTTCGAAGATTGCTTGTATCCCTGCTAGCCGTAAGCATTTGTCACTCCTCAGTAGAATTTGCACTCCAGGTACCTCAATAAATGAGAGGTTCGCGAACTAGCGTTCAGCGTTATGCTTCAACCTTGAATCTTTGTTCTACTCCCTATTTCAGGTCTTATGTAAAAAATCACATCAAACAGCATCCCGAACTAGCCGAAACTCTTTGACATAAACAGTTCAGAGCCTCTAGTCAGGGATTAGGAATTATGTGATCGAGCAGAAAACAGCCAGTAGTTTGCTGTCGCAAGCTCACCTAGTATGTTTTTTCCGCTAGCGCTTAGTGTAGGAGATTAAGCGACTTTTGTCAGTATATTTATTTAGAATTTTCTGGAAGATATTCTTTTTGTTACGCAGGAAAGTTCGTGAGCGCTGCTTTAAGTTTCCATTTTCTCCAATTTGGGAGGGGCGATCGCCCTCCTCATAACTGTTTCAACTGGGTATTTCCCAAATTCAAAAAGCTACTTGAACTGATTCTCCTAAGAGGCTACATCACCGGGCTAGGTATCTCGTTCTCTAGCGATGTCGTCTCAAGCATTGTCGCCTCAACCTATCCCGCAACACAGTTGTGGATGAATGTGGGTAAAACTCTTATCTTTAGAATCCTGGTTCGGTGCTTTGGTGGTACTGAGATAAGAAACAATCCTGAAAATAGCTCAAGGACGTAGCAAGTTCAAAAAAGCCAAGGTGAACCAAGGCTTCAATTGCTACGTCCCTATTGAGGTCAGTTTCTGGTCTCTAGCCAGCTTCTAGTATCTACAACGCTTGCGTTAGTTGAAATTCTGCGTTGAATCTAGGCTTTACTGTGTGTAGCGGGGTCGGCAACGTATTTGAAGTTTTCATCAGAATTCCAGGGTCCACGCTCATCCTTCCCACCATTGGATGACAAATTGAAGTAAAGATCGACGGTTTCGTCGGGTTGGATATTGCCAAAGAATGGATCATCCAATTTACCCAACGAGTCTAGTGCTTTCATGAACATCTTTGTGTGAGAAATTTCCCGCGTCAGCAGATGGACTAGTGTTTGTTTGGTTCCCTCATCCGTTGCTAGTTTGATTAGTTCTTCGTAAGTCTGACGGGCTCCGGCTTCTGCAGCGATGTTTGCTCTCAGATCACGAACAACGTCGCCGCCTTCGTTCAAATAGCTTGCCGTCCACGCACTCCCCTGGCTGTCTAGAAAGTGAGGACCCACACCCCGCACAGCAAACAGCGTACTTTTAAAAGCATCTGTTTGGTCCACATTTTTGGTATGTCCTTCGATCAGTTTGCCCACCATTTCAAGGTGACTAAATTCTTCGATCGCAATATCTTGCAGCATGTCACGTATACCTGCATTCTCAACATGGAATGACTGCACCCAATATTGTAATGCTGCAGATAGTTCTCCCGTGGCACCCCCAAACTGCTCTAATAGAAGCTGAGCATATCGAGGATTTGCTTCCTTGATGTCAACGTTATGGATAAGTTCTTTTTTATGAAAAAACATGATTCTCCTCTGTGTACAAATTGAGAACTAAACTATCTTTAACGTGTTACAAAACGATTTTTACTCGCTTCCTCACGATAGAGGGATGTATTTGACAAATCATGCTCCTACAGGTTGAGATAGGGCATCTAAAGTAGGACGAATGAGTTTATCTCAAGCGATTGTGCAGAAAACCTTCTCAAGTTCTGCAATAGTCAACTCTCTTTTGGGCTATAGAGCAGCCCAAAAGCTTAATATTCTTTGCACGAATGACTCAATACAGCACAGCAGCTTTTCTGAAGCCGCAGGACTAATGCTTGCAAGGACTGCTGTAATGATTTCAGGCTTGATCATCGGGTAGATTGCCACCTTGCTTGGCGATGAGGCTGTTGAGTTCTTGTTGCATCTGGTGCTGAACCTGCTTATAACAGGCATCAACGTAGCTGCGATCGCGGGCAGCATCTTTCCCATATCGTTCAAAGTAGATCGGTGCGCCAACCCGGGTTGCGATGGGTCGAGGATAGGGAACGTTGGGCAGGGGACCGATAGCAAGTCCCCAAGGTAGACCCAGGTAGATAGGGAAGACCTCAGGATCAATACCCAATAGCCAGGGCATACCCCGTGCGTGAAGTTTCTGCATGAAGGGATAGATATCAGCTAATACCAGCAGAGTATCGTGGGCACCCCAGGAGACAGCAGGAATGATCGGCAGGTGGCGCTGAAGTGCAATTTTAATAAAGCCTTTGCGATTCGCAAGATGAATTTGATTTCGTTGGCTAAACGGGCGAAAGACATCTTGAGCACCACCGGGATAAACCAGAATACTGGCGTTGCGGTCAAGGGCAGCTAGCGCCATTTTAGGATGAGCAGCGATCGCCCCACCCCGTTCTGCCAGAAAAGCCAAGGGAGGATAGACTACCCACACTTTAGGATGCATCAGACCATAGACCAACCGATCGGTGCCGAAGCGCTTAAACCAGTCGTAGAGCATCATGAACATGTCAGGCGCAGCCATTCCGCCATTGTGGGAGCCAACAAACATCACCTGACCAGCGGGAACCTGTTCCCAACCTTCGGTCTGAACATGAAAGTAATGTTCGTAGAACCAACCCCATAGAGGCTGAAAGGCTTGGATAAATTGAGGATTGCGATGATCTAACGACCAGCCCGGACGATGTGCTGTTGTGTGACCGTAACACTTCATTTAATGGGTATTCTCAACCATACTTTAGACGAATGCATTGTATTACTAAAAGCTGCGTATAGCCTGTCACATCCGGAAAATTTTGTAATTTACTATACAAAAACCGTTGACTTCAACTATACCTTTGAGAAATACGAGATATAGAATAGTTCTAAGTGAGTTGAGTTTTAAAGTTGCTGTAACTTAAGTTTAAGTAGCAATTCATGAAACTTGTGATTGGTGATTATGGTTACTCCAAGTCAATCTTCAGAGACGCTTAAAGCAATTCGCGGTTCTTTTCTAGACTTCATTGATGACCCGTTCTATGTCCCTGAATCAGAAAGTGTCCGCTACATTGCTGATGGACTGCTCGTTCTAGAAAACGGCAGAGTCAAAGAATTTGGTGCGTATGATACCCTCAAACACAAGTATGCCAACCTAGATATCACATCCTACACCGGGCGACTGATCATGCCTGGGTTTATTGATACTCACATTCATTTTCCGCAAACGGAAATGATTGCTGCCTATGGGGAACAACTGCTGGAGTGGTTGCAACAATACACCTTCCCAACAGAGGGAAAGTTTAAAGATAGAGACTATGCTCAAAAGGTCGCGGCTTTTTTTCTAGATGAGCTGTTGAAGAATGGGACTACGACCGCACTGGTCTTCGCGGCAGTGTTTCCCCAGTCTGCGGATGCTTTTTTTGAAGAAGCGAGTCGGCACAACCTGCGAATGATTGCAGGCAAAGTGATGATGGATCGGAATGCTCCAGATTTTCTCATGGATACTGCTTCCTCTTCTTATCAAGATAGCAAAGCATTAATTCAAAAATGGCACAAAAAAGGGCGACTTCTTTATGCGGTCACCCCCCGATTCGCCGTCACTTCCACCGATGCACAGTTACAAATGGCGGGTAAACTGCTGCAAGAGTTTCCAGATGTTTATTTGCATACTCACTTATCAGAAAATGTAGATGAGGTAGAGCTTGTTGCTAAGCTGTTTCCTAATAGTAAAGGCTATCTGGATGTATATGATCAGGCAGGATTAGTGAGTGAACGGTCAATCTTTGCTCATGGGGTGCAATTAACGGATGCGGAATTTGAGCGTCTCTCAGAAACGGGAGCAGCGATCGCCTTTTGCCCCACTTCAAACCTATTTTTAGGCAGCGGGTTATTTAAGCTATCCAAAGCAAAATCAGATCAACATCCCGTACATCTCGGTTTAGGAACAGACATCGGAGCCGGAACCAGTTTTTCTCTATTGGTGACTGCTCATGTTGCTTATAAAGTGGCACAACTTCAGCGACAGCGGTTGTCTCCCTTCAGGGCGATGTTTTTAGCTACATTGGGAGGGGCAAGAGCCTTGCATTTAGATGATAAAATTGGCAACTTTGATTCAGGCAAAGAAGCAGACTTTGTGGTTTTGGATATGCAAGCAACTCCACTCATGGCGTTTCGCAATTCAGGCTCTATAGCAACATCACTCAAAGAGCTGACTGACCAGCTATTTAGCCTGATCATGCTGGGAGACGATCGCGCCATTCAAGCTACTTATGTGATGGGTGAATTGGCTTATGAAAGGGAGAGCGATCGCCCCCACTAACTCTCCTCATGCAGGAAGTCTAATGTTTCCACCGGGCCCGATAGCCACGCGCATCGATGTGACTCAGCTCCGGAAACTGTTGATAACGCCCCAACCCACCGGGCCACCAGGGATCTAGCGCCCAATAAAGCTGATTGCCACTCAGCCCATCACAGTAAAAGTCGATCGCATCTCCCACAATGTGCCTACTTTCTGAAGCCCCACCGACTCTACGATTCACTTCAGGTGAACGATACCAACTGGTGATGCGGAAAGGACGACCAATGCGATCGCGAGCCTGCTGTGCCAGTTGGGCAATTCTCACCATTGCATCAACCGTTGCCTGATTAGGCGGCATCCGCGTACCACCATGAGTCGCTTCTGCCCAGGTAAAGTTACCGTTGGGAATAATTGAGGTATACATGTGTCCGCGAATGTTGCTAGGAGTCCAGCGGCTAGGGCGAGATGGAGGAGGTGGCGGTTCAGGAATAGGCGGGGCATCTTGAGAATCGCGGCGAGCTTGCTCCATCCGCCGCAAATCTTCAAACAAAGATTGAATCGTTTTTTCCCGTGCATCCAGTCCGCGCCAAAGCTGCACTAGCCGTATTAGCGCCTCTCGCTGTTCCTCCGTTTCCTGGTACGAGGTGGGAACGAGTTTAACGAATTCCAACAGCTCTCGGTCAAGCTGACTGGCTGCATTAACCAATGTAGTGCGATCGGGGGTGCTAGAGGTTAGTACTTGTGGATTTAATCCTAGTGTAGTTAATACAGAAGCCCGTGAATCAAGTCTGCGCCACAGGCGAAACATTTCAGTCAGGGCGTTTCGCTGTTCGCCTTTACCCTGGTAAAACTTAGGAATTCGTTGTGCAAAGGCAATTAATGCCGGATCAACAATGTCTAGGTTTGTCTCACCAGTGGGATGGTTTTGAATGGTGGCGATCGCCTCTTCTCGCGAGTCTAACTGTCGCCAAAGCTGTGCCAGTCGCAGCAATGCCTCTCGCTGATGCGGATAGCCAGAATAATTGGGTGAAACCTGCTGGATAAATTGCAGCAGAGCACGATCGAGGTTTGCTTCACTAGAATTAGATAGGTTAAAAGAGGCGATCGCGGCCTCTCGATTGTCCAGCTTGCGCCATAGCCGCACTGCTTCGAGCAATGCCTCACGCTGATAGGGCAAACTGGTGTAATAGCGAGTTAGCCTCTCAGTAAAGGTGAGTAAATTCGGATCAAGATCAGCTAAATTGTGCGGCAGTTGGTCTGCTCTATAGTCTACGGTCAGGTCTTCAATGTAGGCTTTGAGCAGCTTTTTGCTATCGCTCGACTCCAGTCGGGTAGCGGCAGTATCGTTAGCAGGCGGGGCATAGCCTTTGGCGATCGTCTCAACAAAGCGATCGGTGTAGCGTCCCTCATCCCGATCCCAGATTTCATCTCCTCTCCAAGCTTGAGCTGTAAGCCGATTCGTGATGCTGCGAACGGTGTTAGCAGCATACTGCACCTGTTCAGGAAAGGTATTGACCTGGTCGAGCGGAATCCGGTTTGCTGGCGAGATTCCTAATCCGGTTTCACCATCCGTCAGTCTAGGGCTGTCATGAACCTCATAAAGTGCCGCCAAAATCGGTTTGTGAATGCCAGTGCGGGCTGCTTCTAGCAAGTAGTAGTAATTGCGCTGGTCGGCGGTCAAGTCTGCCATAAATAACCCTACCCCTGTGCAAAATCGGTCTTCTCAAATTTTGCACTGTTTTAGCCATTGATGCGATGTGTGATCTGCATCATGCAACCGCTTCCACAGCATTGAGGAACACCTTGTCGTTGGCTATTAGCTGCACAAAATCAGAGCCAAACTTCAGAGATTTTATTAACACGAGATTCTGGCACAGATGATTGGCGCAGAGCGACCCTCTGTTAGCTTAGCGACTGGAACTTTGCAATCAGCAGGATTAATTCGTGCCGACCGAGGCCGCATCACAATCCTTAATCGAGGAGGAATGGAAGATTCCGCCTGTGAGTGCTACCAAATCGGAAAGGAAACCTTGGATCGGTATCTTGCAAAGGAAATTAAGCCTTAATCTGAGGGAGAACGATTGAGCCGCCTGCCGAGAAGTTACATTTAGATATAGCACCTATAAAACATAAGACTTATTCGTCTCCTTCAAAACCTTTAGAAGATGACAAACCTATTAAAGAAACTGCGGGGCGGAGCGATTATGGGCATCGGATATATGCTGTCTCCGCTTTCCTGGTGGAATGATTTATTTTTCAATTTGCCGATCGCTTTAGTCTTTGGCTATGCAATCAGCTGGATTAAGCCAGACTGGTTTCTACCCGGCACCATTGTTGGCTACTGGATTTCAAATGTTCTGGGAATCGTGATGATGCAGTTTGGCGCAATAGATATGTTTGTGGATGGAGAGAAACAAGATCCTAAACGGGGTCTGCTGATTGGGTTAGGAGGTTCTACCCTCTATACATTGATCGTCTCGGTTCTGGTTTACTTTCACATTCTGCAAGTGCCTGATTTTTTGATGGACTTACATCCATAGTCAGCTGTAGTCCAAGACTACCAACTCGCAATCACCCTCAATCACCCCCGGTCAATTGATGACTGCTACATAGCTGCTATATATAAGAATTGCGACAGTTCAGCAAATCTAGACTTAGACGAAGCAATCATCCCGGTGAAACAATTCGTTGCACAATCAGTCCTAAATCGCCGCTGTCCCTTAGCCTAGAAATTAGAATCAGAGCCGAAAGGAGAAAGTTTTGGTTACCTCCACCAGTTTGAAAACCACCAAATCAGAAGAAATTTTTGCCGCTGCACAAAAGCTCATGCCCGGAGGGGTCAACTCTCCGGTGCGGGCATTTAAGTCTGTTGGCGGTCAGCCCATTGTGTTCGATCGCGTCAAAGGCGCGTATGCCTGGGATGTAGACGGCAACCAGTACATTGACTATATCGGTACGTGGGGCCCTGCAATTTGCGGTCATGCCCATCCCGAAGTTTTGCAAGCCCTCCACGAAGTGCTGGAAAAAGGCACTAGCTTCGGCGCACCCTGCTATCTGGAAAATGTCTTAGCCGAAATGGTGATCGATGCTGTTCCCAGTATTGAAATGGTACGGTTTGTTAACTCTGGCACCGAGGCTTGCATGGCTGTCCTGCGTCTGATGCGGGCTTACACCGGACGCGACAAGGTGATCAAGTTTGAAGGCTGCTACCACGGCCATGCCGACATGTTTTTGGTCAAAGCTGGGTCGGGTGTGGCAACGCTAGGATTGCCCGATTCCCCTGGTGTGCCTAAGTCCACCACAGCTAATACGCTAACGGCTCCGTTTAACGATTTGGAAGCCGTCAAAGCTCTATTTGCCGAAAATCCTGGTGAAATCTCAGGCGTGATTTTGGAACCCGTTGTCGGCAATGCAGGTTTTATTCCCCCGGATGCCGGATTTTTGGAAGGATTGCGAGAACTCACTCACGAAAATGGTGCACTGCTCGTATTTGACGAGGTGATGACTGGCTTCCGAATTGCCTACGGCGGTGCCCAACAGCGATTTGGCGTAACCCCAGACTTGACCACCTTGGGCAAAATCATTGGGGGTGGGCTACCTGTGGGTGCCTATGGCGGCAAGCAAGAAATTATGTCAATGGTGGCTCCGGCTGGCCCGATGTATCAGGCAGGGACACTGTCTGGCAATCCACTAGCAATGACGGCAGGAATCAAGACGCTGCAATTGTTACAGCAACCAGGTAACTACGAGCGGCTTGACCAAATCACCAAGCGGCTAACCGATGGAATGCTGCAAGTTGCCCAAGAAACAGGGCATGTTGCCTGTGGTGGACAAATCAGCGGTATGTTCGGTTTCTTCTTTGCCGAAGGACCAGTGCATAACTATGAGGATGCCAAGAAGTCTGATTTGAACAAATTTGCCCGTTTCCATCGCGGCATGTTAGAGCATGGTGTATATCTGGCTCCATCCCAATTTGAGGCAGGGTTTATGTCTCTGGCTCACACGGAGGCAGACATCGATCGCACTCTAGATGCTGCCCGTGCAGTGATGTCTAACCTCTAGATGTACTGTTAGTCACTAAGCTAGGAAAAGTTAGTCACTAAGTTAACGTGAGTTCGGGTTAAGCTAAACGCTGCAAGGTTTGGTATAAAAGGCTTTAGGCAAAGGGTATTGCTGTAGGCTCTTCTCAATAAGGTTGTTTATTGAGAAAAATTGCATCTGTGGACCTTGCTGACAATAGCTTGATTCACTGCAACGAAATGAGGTACGAAAAATCAGGGGTTCTGACGATTTCTTATCCCGAACTCACGTTAAGTTAGGAAAAAAGGGAGCAGAGCTAAACTCTACTCCCTTTTTAGGTATGGGAACCATACTCTATTGATGAAGTGTGCTTCTCATCATCCTTAGACAACGAAATCAGAAAAAGAGAGACTAGTAGTCGTTATGTTTTGCAGGGTGGCAAGATACCTGAATTGCCCGCCTGCACCAGTACTGTTATCCAGTTTGATCCTCAAAATCGTGTCAGAGCCACTTTGAGACAACGCTACATAGCTACGGTAGGCTGCTTCTCCCTCCAGGCTATAGCCTGGCTCTCGAAACACCCGACTCAGGTCAATCTTGTCGTCACCAATTGTGAAGTCAAGAATCGTATCGCCTCTGTCGTCGTAAGACGTGTAGAGGAATGAGTCTCTGCCTTCTTGTCCCAACAGTTCGTCAGCACCCGTGCCGCCAAATAGCACATCCCTACCTTCTGCGCCAATCAGCACATCGCGGCCGTCTCCACCGAGTATGACATCGTTACCTTCTGCACCTCTAAGGCGATCGTTACGGACTCCACCGTCAACACGGTCGTTGCCAGCGCCGCCGCTGATTCGGTCGTTTCCGGAGCGCCCCCTGATTACGTCATTACCTTCGCTTCCCCTCAAGCCATCATTGCCGTTACCCCCGTCAACGATGTCATCACCTGTACCGCCGCTAATTCGGTCGCTCCCCTCTGCGCCTCTGATCGAGTCATTCGCGCTGCCGCCTCTAATTACGTCGTTGCCATCGTTTCCCTCAATATTGTCATTGTCTCCGCCGCCATAGATGAGGTCGTTGCCGCTCTCGCCGCGCAGCACATCAACTCCAAGCGTGCCCCGCAAGAAGTCTTCTCCACTGCCACCAAAAAGCAGGTCGTTGCCGTCTCCGCCAACAAGCAGGTCGTTGCCGTTGTCACCTCGCAGGCGATCGCTTCCATCACCTCCATTAATCTGGTCGTCGCAGCCCAACCCCCGGAGCCTATCGTTGCCCCCTAAACCAGAAATCGTGTCGCTATCGTCACCGCCCTGCAATACATTGTTACCAATGTCTCCGGTAAGCGTGACTCCAGGTCCACAGCCAGGAGAGCCAGGAGGTATCCTATCGGTTGAGTTGAGCGTAACAGTAGCTGGGGTAATGCTACGCGCTCCGTCATCGTCGAGCGCAACATAGATGAAACTAGCACCTGTAAAGTCTTCGTTTGCCTGGAAGTAGAGTTGCCCCACCTGGTCAGGTCGAATTCCCTGCCCCGCCTCAATCGCTCTGCCACCCGCAGCCGGGTTGCCCAGGAACAGAACGCCTTGGTCTGCCTCCGGTAATCTTGAGATGCGGTAGAAGGTAATTTCGCCGTCATCGGTGCCAGCCAAACCCCTGACCAACCGTAGTGTACTTTCAGGCTCCACCTCAAACGTGCGGTTGGCAACAACGGGAGGACGGTTGGGACCCTCGCCGGGAGGTACAACTAAGCTGACGGTTCCAGGAGATTCACTTACTGCACCGTCATTATCGGTTGCGTCGTATGTAAAAGTAGCTCCTGAGAACTGATTGGTGGCTCGGAAGAAGAGTCGGCTAATTTGACGGGGAGCGATCCGTTGCCCAACCGTGACGGCTCGACCTCCAGCGCTTGGGTCGCCCAAAAACAAAGTGCCCTGAGCGCGCGGAGGAATTGTCCTAACGGTGTAGGAGGCAATCGTGCCGTCACGATCTCTCGCGATAACGCTGGTGATGGGAGTTACATCGCCAACTCCAACCTCAATCCTTCGATTGGCTGCAACGGGAGACAGATTATCACCCGTAACGGTTTCAATTAGGAATGTGCGAATTTCGTGAATGTTGGTAGAGTCACCCGTTGAGCTAGCAAAACCAAACTTGAAGTTTGCAGGCAAGGGAGAACCATTCGCCTCCACCACATTAAACGAATCAATGACCAGTTCACCTGCGTCACTGAAATCGTTGTCTCCATTGAAATCCATCCGAACATCGATTAATCCGCCCGGATCTAGCTCAATGTTGACCCTGCGTCGTGCATCATCCCGATTGGTTGCGTTAGGGGTATCAATTCGCCCAGGTAGATTAGAGTTGCCAGTGAGGTACTCATAGTCATTAGCTTCGCTACCCCGAATCGCGACTGTATTTCTGCGACGACCGGGTCCGCCAACGCGCCCTTCGGTACCCGACGAAAAATTACCAAATTCGTCAAATCCAATTCCGACATAGCCTCCCTCTAGCCCCGGTACATTGATGGGAGTGTTTCTTTGGGCATATCCGAGAGATCCGCCAAAACCACCCGCAACGGTCGGAGATTTTTGTCCGTCGATTAAGAAGAAGCTAATACCATCTGCACCTGTCCCTCCGTAAGAGAACAGATCAAAGGTGATAGAAAGCCCCGCATTCGAGGGAATTGCCTCATTGTAGATGGCAAAGGTTGCCTGATCGGTTCGAGCACCTGTCAACCGCAAAGCACCTTGACCTGGCGCATCAATGGGATTTGCAGTACCCGGAAGCCCACCCGTCGATGGGGCTACAGTGCCTCTGGCAGTCAGGAAAGGGTCAGCAGAGGTGGTCACTCCTCTTCCAAATAGCCATGGACGATTACTGACGTCGGTACCTGTAAAGTCTTCACGAAACAGAAGGGCCAGGGTTGAATCGTAGCTTTCTAAAATTGCCTGATCGAGCTTCAGGGAGGTTTCAATTTGACCGACGGCTGCTTCTAGATCCCAATCGCCACCCAAAGCCATGTTGCCAGTCAGGTCAGTAGAGGCAGCAATATCAGCATCGGTGAGCGTCGCAAATTGCTGAATAAACGAATTGCCTGTGTCGCTTCCTGCAACGTTACAACCGTAGAGTAAAACGTCAGCCGTTTCGGTTAGCGAGCTTGACCAGCTTTGAATTTGAGCGGTGTACTGATTCAGAGTTTCTAAACTGAGCTGAGTAGAACCGAGCTGCAACTGCCCAGAACTGCCATGCGAGAGAATTTGCACGCTTTCTACGCCGCTACGACCAGCCAAGGCTGAAGTGATTTGACTGATACCATCCTGAGTGGCATCAAGAACAACAACTTCAGTACCCGGAGAAGCGCTGCTGACTAAGCTCTGGTAATCATCAACGGTTGAATCAACGAAAACTACGGTGGATGCGGTTGGAGATGTCATGGTAAAAACCTTTGCAAAAAATCGAACCGGAACGAAAAGCAAGGGGCAGCAGACAGATGAATTCCGCTGGTGTCCTCCTGCAATGGAACGTTAAAAAATCCAGCCTGCAATACGACACGCCGAGCCCAGTGATTTTGGTATTATTTTATACGCGCAAATCGAGGTGAGGGGTCGCTTAAAGAAAACTTCATGACTTTCTTACAGTAGTTTCCGAGGGTAGGGGCACGGAACATGCTGAAGTTACCTTCTGTAATCTAAGTGAAATTACTTGAGCTTGAGTTTTCTTTAATCATAAAACGGGTATGGGAGCAGACCCACTGGCAACTTTCCTGTGTTGAAAGCCTGAGGTAGATTAAATCGAGAAGTTGCCCCTCATCAAAAAATTACTGGACTTTAGCGATCGCCCGACTGCAGACGAATCAGTTCGAGATGCACCCTAAAACTTGGATTTCAACAGTTTAGAACTCGATTCACAAACTCCTTTGTAAAGGATGCTATTCCAAGATTTGGAGGTTTTTAGGAAAACGAGTAACCACTATACTACGCGTGGACTTTAATCTGTAGAGCCGACAGTTATATTTTTTTGACGCTGATTCAGTAACCTCTAAGAATTGAAGCAACCTTGAGGCAAAGTTGCGATCGCTCTAACTTAACCTAGATTCAGCGTTTTCTTGAGTTTTTAGAATGAGGCAATGACAGAATTCTTGTTTAACACGAACCTCTACGGAAGTTGCCTTGGAAAAACTAATACAACCTCGCACTTTAAACGTTGCTTGAAAGTGATCAGGAACACAGTAAGGCGGTAATCCTAACAGAATCCGTAAAAATCAGGAGAATCCGCAAATACCCGGAAACTTGCTGGCGATCGCCCTTCATTTGCTGCGAGCGCTACAAAGCATATCTCGCTGCTGCTGCTAGGATTAGTGCTAGCCAAACCCTAGAACTGTAAATTCAGCCAGCGACTAGCCCGACGGACGCCCGATCGAGGCGTAAATCTAAGCAGTCGGCGGTTGAACTCCAGGTCAAATAAGGCTAGATTTGTTTTGACAGTTAGTTAATTTTTATAACCAAATTCTCATAACTGAGACATACTAGTTCTTATACCGTTTCCAAGGGGACCTGCTTTCTTTAGAGCGTGCCTCGCGCACTCTAACAGATGCTGCCTTGAGGGGAATGGGTATTAGAACTCAGATTATTAAAATTCAAATATGACAGGGACGAGGGGTTGAACTCCGCATCTACCTCTGAGTGCCCAATGTCTTTGCGGGTGTCTGTTAGCTGGGTCAAAGCGAGCTGCTAACAGACAGAGTCGCTAAGTTAGTGCTGGTTGTAGCGAGTTGTGGCTAATTCCGATGGCTGCACTGCTGCATTAGAGTCGATTGCTTGAGTTACGCCTATTTCCTGGTTCCTCCCCTATCAATGACTACTCTTATTCCTAAACCCAAACTACTTTTACCAGAACCTCCTAAATTTATTTCTTTGAGCGATCGCCTGACCCGCTTCTTGAACCGTCTTCAGCCTTCCCCAGAAGCTCTAGTGCTCATTTCTGCCGTCTTCATTGGCGGTGGCGCAGGGCTGGCGATCGTCCTTTTCCACTGCTTGATTGAATGGTCTGAAACGCTAACGTTTGAGTGGTTGTTTGGCACCCTCTCAAGCTGGGGCAACTGGACACTAGCCTGCATTCCAGTCCTGGGTGGATTGGTTGTGGGGCTGATGACCTGGCGATTTCGAGACTATCTGGGTCAAGGTTTTTCAGCGCTGCTTAACAGCACCGGAGCGCAAAAGATTTCGCCCCTGCGGCCTTTCATCAAAATGTTTGCCGCTGCCGTTTCCTTAGGTACGGGCGCTTCCCTTGGACCAGAAGGCCCCAGCGTTGAAATTGGGGCCAACATTGGGTTTTTGTTTGGTCAACTGTTTCAGGTGTCAAGAGAGCGATATCGCCTGTTGCTGGGGGCAGGCGCAGCAGCCGGATTGGCCGCTGGGTTTAACGCACCCATTGCGGGGGTCTTCTTTGCCCTAGAGGTTGTCCTGGGCGCAACGTTTACCACCCCTGCCGTTAGTCTGATTTTGCTCTCATCCATCGTGCCTGCCCTGATTGCCCGAATTGCCTTTGGGGTGCATCCTGCTTTTGATCTGCCTGCATACGAAGTTTTGAGCCATTGGGAGTGGATGCTCTACCTGGGGCTGGGATTGCTGGCAAGTCTAGTTTCGATCGCCTTTTCTCAGGCTATTAAGCTAGTACAAGCCTGTTTTCAGGGAGAAATGGCTGGCTTAACCTGGCTGAAATTGCCAAAACCCGTTCGACCCGTTCTGGGTGGACTTTGTTTGGGATTGATCGCGCTCCAGTTGCCCCAAATCCTTGGAATTGGGTATGGGACGCTTCAAGTGATCCTGGAAGGAAAAGAATTTCCTCTACAATTTCTATGCTTATTGCTATTCGTTAAACTCGGGGCGACCGCCATTAGTTTGGGCAGCGGCTTCGTCGGTGGAATTTTTGCCCCAGCCATGTTTTTAGGGGCTTGTTTAGGCTCAGTTTATGGGAATGTGCTGGCGATCGTTCTTCCCTCAAGTTGGTTAGAAATTGCGCCGCCACCTGCCTATGCAATGGTGGGCATGGCCGCAGTTTTGGCAGGCACCGTAAGAGCACCCTTAACGGCAATTTTGCTGCTGTTTGAGTTAACCCAAAACTATTTGATCATTGTGCCACTGATGGCGGCAGTGGGTGTTAGCGTTTGGGTCGTTGATCGGTTTAAGTCAATTCCCTCGATCCAGGGACTTAACCTTCAACAAATGGGAATGAATCTGGAAAAGCAGGATGAGTTTGAAGTGTTGCAGCAAGTGTCGATCGCTTCAATTCTCGAACGTTCCTATCTGGCGCTTCCCGATTCTCTAGGCTGGCTAGAAGCAGGACAGAGAATGGTTGAAGCAAAATCCAACACCGCTCTAGTATTAGACTCTAAGCAAGAATTAGTAGGTATTGTTTCACTCGTTGATATTAAGCAGCACATTGATCAAGTAACTCAACAAGCCAAAGATTCAGACAAGTTTCAACAGACGCTTAGAGAGATTCGTACAGCAGATGTTGTTTCTGCCTATGAAGATGAATCCGTTACTGAAGCGCTTTGTCGGATGGAGGCAAGAGGGTTGTTTTTGCTGCCCGTTGTGGCGCGTGAAAATCCGCGTCAGGTGCTAGGCGTACTAGAGCGCAGTCGAATTGGATTAGCCGCTAATTTGGCAATAACCCAAGCTGCTCTTTTGCCCTACTCTGACAAAGCATTGTTGCCAGAAATTACTGCCTTGAACTCAATTTCCCAAGAGTTTTCTCAAGAGTTTATAGACATATCTGAACAGGCAGCACTAGTCAATCCTTGCTTATCCTCTGAGTCTTTATCCTCGGAAAACGGAGCGCTTTCACTTCAGCAGCATTTGGCAGAAGAGCTAGTAGAAGATCTGGTGGAAGACACCGAACCCTCTTCTGAAGAGATGGTTTGTAAGGTAGGCTAGCGATCGCCCGCTCCAAAGGTTGCTCAGTTTAATCGTGTTATGGCTCAATTTCCTCTGGGTGTCGCAGTCGTTGGCACTGGCTTTGGTCAAAAAATTCACATTCCTGGATTTCAAGAACATCCCCGTACTCAGGTGATGGCGGTTTATCATCGCGACGCAGAGACGGCAAGGGCGATCGCCACCGCCCACAACATCCCCTATGCCTGCCAGCGACTAGAAGAAATTCTTGCCCTACCGGAAGTTAAAGCCGTTAGCATCACCACGCCACCCTTCTTGCATTACGAAATGGCAAAAGCCGTTCTGCAAGCTGAAAAGCATCTCCTGTTGGAAAAACCGACAACCTTGACAGCAAGGGAAGCTGCGGAACTTTACCAGTTGGCAACGCAGCAGGGCGTTGCAGCGCTAATGGATTTTGAGTTCCGCTATGTTCCTGCCTGGCAGCGCTTCGCTGAACTGCTGGCAGAAGGCTTTGTTGGGCAAAAGCGTCTGATCAAAGTGGACTGGCTAGTCTCGGGTCGGGCTGATCCAAGCCGTCCGTGGAACTGGTATTCCCGCAAAGATCAGGGTGGTGGCGCACTGGGAGCGTTGGGATCACATACCTTTGACTACATTTCCTGGCTGTTTGGTCCCGTTCAGCGGCTATGCGGCTATTTGAGTACTGGAATTGCAACTCGTCCTGCTCCGGAGGGTGGCACGAAGCCGGTTGACAGTGATGATACGTGCAGCCTGATGCTGGAGTTAGCAGACGGTACGCCGTGTCAAGTGGTGCTAAGTGCCGCGACCTATCAAGGCAGAGGGCATTGGGTGGAGGTGTATGGCGATCGCGGCACCCTCGTTCTCGGCAGCGACCACCAGAAGGATTATGTGCATGGCTTTCGACTCTGGGCGAGTCAAGCAGGAGAGCCATTAACTGAGGTGGAAATTCCTCAGCGTCTGGAGTTTCCCAAGACTTACGCCGATGGTCGTCTGGCTCCATTCATTCGGATTGTCGATCGCTTGGTCGAGGCGATCGAGCAAGGCGAATCGCTCACCCCTTCATTGCGTGAAGGACTCTATTCTCAGCTTTTGATGGATCTAACGCACCAATCTAACGAGACTGGCACCTGGGTCAACGTGCCCAGTCTAGAAACTTTTTTGCGGCAGGCGTAGATCGTCATTACCCACAAATTGGTATTAGCCTTGAGATGGTAGAGATCCGGGGCAGTTAGATTTGATTCGTCAAAAGTTTGTGCAAACGAGTCAGCCACCGCAATGGCAGCAGGGGCAACTGTTGGAGATGGCGATCGCCGACCTGAGCAACAGCGGCGATGGTGTAGGGCGATGGGAAGGGCGTGTGGTGTTTGTGCCGAATGCGGTACCAGGCGATCGCGCTCTGGTTCGGCTGGTACGCGTCAAACCCCAGTATGCTCACGGCAAACTTCACCAGCTTTTGGAAGCATCTCCTCATCGAGTGCAGCCCGATTGTAGCGTCTCCGATAAATGCGGTGGCTACGAATGGCAGTTCATTGACTACAACTACCAGCTTCAGGTCAAACGAGAGCAGATTGTTGACGCGCTAGAGCGAATTGGCAGCATTGAGAACCCGCCTGTAGATGATGTGCTTGCCTCAGTTCCCTGGGGCTATCGCAACAAGGCAACCTTTCCGCTAGGTGTGTCGGCTTCTGGGCAGGTGCAGGCAGGCTACTACCAAAAAGGTAGTCATCGTCTGGTGAATTTAGACCAGTGTCCAATTCAAGATGTGCGGCTAAATCCACTGTTGGCGGAAGTGAAGCAAGACCTTCAGCGGCGTGGCTGGCTGATCTACAACGAAACGACGCATCAGGGAAAACTACGCCATCTTGCCTTGAGAATTGGTCGCCGCACGGGAGAAATTTTGCTGACCCTGGTGACGACAGACTGGCAGCTACCGGGAATTTCAGAGCAGGCGGAGGAATGGCTCAGTCGCTATCCTCAACTGGTTGGTGTGGCATTAAATCGGAATGGCGATCGCACCAACGTCATTTTTGGTTCAGAAACTCGTTGTATAGCGGGTCGTCCCTACACCCGAGAAATCTTTGCCGAATTAGAATTTCAGATTCGCCCTACCACCTTCTTCCAAGTCAACACCGAACAAGCCGAAGCGCTGCTTCAGGTAATCATGCAGCAGTTAAATTTACAGGGAAATGAGGTGCTGCTAGATGCTTACTGCGGCATTGGCACTCTCACCCTGCCGCTAGCTAAACAAGTTCAGCAGGCGATCGGGCTAGAAGTGCAGTCAGAATCCGTTGAGCAAGCCAGCTTAAATGCGGCCCTCAACGGCATTGAGAATGTCAGCTTTAAAGCAGGCGCAGTAGAAGATCTTTTGCCGAAGATGGTGACTACCGCAGAGCGCAATGAAGGAACTGCCCCCGCTATCGTGTTGCTCGATCCACCCCGCAAAGGCTGCGACCCTGCTGTAATCAACGCCTTGTTGCAGAGCAAGCCCAACCGCATCGTCTATGTAAGCTGCAATCCTTCCACTCTGGCGCGTGACCTGAAGCTACTGTGTCAGGCGGGAAATTATCGTTTGACCCGCGTCCAACCTGCGGACTTCTTTCCCCAAACGCCCCATGTAGAATGCGCTGCGTTTTTGTCCGCTGCAAGCTCTAACTGAGGTGTAAGTTCTCTTAGCGCTCGAATTGCAACTCCCGCAGTTGCGGTGGCAATCGCCCAGAACGAGGGCGCGATCGCTTCCTCAAATCTTTTCTATCTTTTCTAGCAGAATCAAACCAGGCTGAAGGGAGGGCTTCGTTGGTACGATTGTTTACGCTGCCCGCCTTAAATTAGCGCCATGAAATTTAGCCAAATAGCCCAAAACATCACTGTTGCCGATCGCACCAGTTTGACCACTCGTCCTGACTGCGACCCAGAGGTTGTCGGAGTTGCAGCGATTGAGGAAGCTGTAACTGGCAGCATCAGCTATGTGGAGGGTGCCAAGTTTGCGGCGGAGGTGGGCAAAACTGGTGCCAGTGCCCTGATTTTGCCATTGGATGAAGCGTTACAGGCTCAGGCAACAAAACGTCAGATTGCCTGGATTGCCACTTCGCAGCCACGTTTGGCTTTTGCTCAGGCGATCGCTCTCTTCTATCAACCCTTTCGCCCTGCGCCTGAAATTCACCCGACGGCTGTAATCCACCCCTCTGCTCAGGTCGGGAAAGAGGTGGCGATCGGTGCCCATGTCGTGATTCAGGCAGGGGTAAAAATTGGTGATCAGGTTTGCATTCACCCTAACGTGGTGATTTATCCAGAGGCTCAAATTGGCGATCGCACCACCCTGCACGCCAACTGTGTCATTCACGAACGTGCCCAAATTGGTGCAGGTTGCGTGATTCACAGTGGTGCGGCGATCGGCTCTGAAGGCTTTGGCTTTGTGCCTACGCGAGAAGGCTGGTTCAAGATGGAGCAGTCGGGCTACACGGTTTTAGAAGATGGGGTTGAAGTAGGCTGCAATTCAGCGATCGATCGCCCTGCTGTAGGAGAAACCCGCGTTGCCCGCAACACCAAAATCGACAACATGGTTCACATTGCTCACGGCTGTCAAGTCGGAGAAGCCTGTGCAATGGCAGCACAGGTAGGCATGGCAGGCGGAGTCACCATCGGCAATCGAGTCATCTTGGCGGGACAAGTCGGCATCGCCAACAGCGCCAAAATGGGGGACGGTTCTGTTGCCTCTGCCAAAACCGGAATTCACACCAACGTGCCGCCTGGCGAAATCGTTTCGGGCACTCCAGCCGTTCCCCACAAGCTCTATCTCAAAGCCTCGGCGGTTTATAATCGTCTGCCCGAGATGTACCAAACGCTGAAACAACTCCAGCGCCAGTTGGGGAACAAGCCGTAAAGGTTAGGGCAAGAGGTGTGAGCGAAGCTCACACCTCTTGCCCTAGTTGGGATGACCAGTGCTATGAAACAGCCTTAGTCTTTGGTTGTCAAAACGCCATTCAGGAAAATATCTGCCAGACCTTCTGCCATTTCCTGCATTGCCTGAGGGGAAGATCCTTCTACCATCACTGTGTCCTGGCTAAACCCAGCAATGGTAAACATTCCTAGAAATACCTGAGCCACAATTCTAGGATTCATTGGGCGGTAGATGCCCCGATCCATCGCAGTTTGAAAGAAGGCTTCAGCTACATCAGTCATCTTGGCGATTACGTCAGATTGAATGCGATCGCGCAGATCCGGGTGAAATTGCGCTTCCATGAAGCAAACCCGGAGCATGTCAGCATTTTGATGTAGGTTGAGCATTCGTCGCCGCATTACTTGGGCGATCGCCTTGTAGCTGCCCATTTCGCTCAACTCGGTCAACAGATCGGTCAGAATTTCTATCCAGCCCTGCGTCGCGACCTCAATCAAAATCGCTTTTTTGTTCTCAAAATGGCGAAACAAAGTACCCTCTGCAACTCCGGCTGCCTGTGCCAAATCGCGGGTGGTCGTGCCATCGTAGCCCCGACGGGCAAATAACCGTTGCGCTGCCTGTAGAATTCGCGTTTGCGTTTCTACCTCAGTAGTGGGGGGACGATGGAAAATTTGCATAGCCGAGCACTCAACGCCAACAAATATATGTAGGAATATTGTCTACTACTTCATTAGTTAATCCGCAAATCGTTTACACAACATTACGTTGGAAACTTACACCATTTCTATGTCAAGGAATACGGAATAAGGGGCTTAAGCCAATCAAATGATTCTGAGTACGCTCAAATCAAACAGTGTGCATTACGGTTAATAGAATTTTTTAGGCGTGAGAACCGAACCAAGGCTTTTGAAGGTGTGGAAATTGCGATTTTGCTTGGGCATAGAAACCGAACTCATTCTATTGATTGCTTTAGATAAAGTAATAACAGATGAAGCCAAGAGATAAAAACTCTTGAACTTCTACAAGAAATTGAGATTGGAGACAACAACTATGGCACTGGTTCATTGGGCACCATTCAGAGAAATTGAAGGCTTGCAGCGGGAAATGAATCACTTGTTTGACACCCTTGCTCCTGCCGCAAATGGAGAGACTGGAAGAGTTTCATTCATTCCTGCCGCAGAAATTCAGGAAACACCTGAGGCAGTTCACCTAAAAGTTGAAATTCCAGGTCTAGAAGCAAAAGATTTGAATGTTCAAGTGACTGCCGAAGCAGTTTCTATTAGCGGCGAACGCAGATCTGAAACTCGCATTGAAGAGAAAGGTGTGACTCGTTCTGAGTTCCGTTACGGCAAGTTCCGTCGCGTTGTTCCCTTGCCTGCTAGAGTGCAAAACGACAAAGTAGAAGCCGAATACAAAGACGGTATTCTGACGTTGAATTTGCCTAAAGTTGAGGCGGAAAAGAACAAAGTTGTGAAGGTGAATGTTGCTTAAGCATCTCTGAGTTGACTCTAAATTATCGAAGCTAAGAAAAAGCGGGATCAATTGATCCCGCTTTTTTGCATATGGCTACAGCGATATGTAGGGGAAGTGAATCTATAAAACCCGGAGAACTTGAGTGGAGACACAACTTTGCGATGCTTTCACTCAGGAAATCCGGGTTTATTGAATTCACAATCTTGAAGAAATTAAGTCAGCCAGCAAAAGATGAGTTCTTTTGCCGCGACTGTCTTTTGCTATGACTGTGCTGAAGCTTGAACACTGAACCGTTACACTTTTCGCGATCGCCCTTAGAGAATTTTGGTCAGCGTTTCACAGAAGCTTGTGTAGGGTAGACCAACCTCATCAGGAACAATTGCGCCTAAGCAAACTAGCGACTAGCAGCAGCTAACGGTAGCATTTCAGCTTCGTCATCTTCTGGCACCCTTAAGCTAGGGAACAGAAAATGATTTTCTTCAACATACTGAGCGCCAAACAGCCCTTTCTCTGCCCAAAAGTACCGATCTGTGGTGTGTTCGTTTCGCTTCACGAGCAGCAAAGCTGGGGGCAAAATGCCTTCAGCTTGAATAAACTTTCGAGCTGCCGTGACGGGTTTCTCTTCGCCGCTTTCGATACTGTACTGAGGCACCAGCTCTAGGATTCTGCGCCCCTCTTGACGACGACGACTCTTACGCTTGCGTCTCCTTGCCAACCTCCTTACCTCCTCTCTTAACTGACAGGTGTAATCGTAGTTACAAAATACGAAAACCGTCGAAAGTATATCGGCTTGAGTTTAAGATTTCAACTCCCCTTAAATTTTCGATACAAAGTCTTAAGATGTCCACAAAAGTTTCTCGCGTTATGCTTATAGCCTTGTACTGTAATGATCCCCGCTGTTGATCTGAGCTAAGATTGGCGGGATCGGGTGGGAATTGAGAAGGGGAATTTATAATTTTTGTATTGAGTGATAAGAGCGATTACCCCCAGGGGGAACTGCTTCGCATCGCCCCTGTTTCCACTGTACGCTGTCAAGGTGCTGGGTTATCCGGGTGCTGCGTGGCTTTTCTGTATGGCTGTTGTGTGATTGCTCTATGATTGCCCTGTGACTACCTGTGTGACTGCATGTTGATGCCTGCCAGCTCTGAATTTGTTGCTTTGTGCCGCGCCCAGATTGCGCTGCTGACACAGGGATTAGGCGCATCATTCAGTGCAGTTTATCTGACAGAAGAGTTAACCGATGGTAATGCAAACGCTCAGCTGATTCCTATTGTGACCTACCCAGAGGCAGAAACTTGGCGAGAAGAGCAAATGTCTGCGTTCTGGTCAGCCCGGATTGGAACCAGTCCAAGCTTGCGGCTGCTATTGCCCGAAGCTTCAGCTACTCTAAAGCAAATTAACTCGTCCGATACGGGCAGATTTGAGCAAGATGCTCATTCTCATCGTCACACTTCTGGGGGGAGTCCATCCGAAAAACTGTCTTACCCGCAGCAGATTGTTTTGCCGCTGATCCATGAAGGGGTCGTGATGGGTTTGCTGGTGACTGCCCGACCTGAGGCAGATTGGACAGTGAGTGAGCAAGCTCAAATTGAAAAGGTCGCTCGAACTTTGGCGATCGCCTGTGTACTCGACCAGCGATCGCAGTGGCTCGACCAGGACTTGCGCCAGCAGCGCCTCTTGCAAGCCCAGCAGCATGATGTGTTTGATGATTTGCTGCACCAGTTCCGTAATCCGTTGACAGCGCTCCGAACCTTCGGCAAACTGCTGCTGCGTCGATTAGCCTCAAATGATGCAAACCGCAGTGTGGCAACTAGCATTGTGCGCGAGAGCGATCGCCTCCAGGAGTTGTTGCAGCAATTTGATTCTGCCATTGATATGGGTGAGGCAAACCTGCTGCCGCCTGTAGACTCTGCACCACCGGCAAGCTGGCAAGCTCAAATCGATGATTCTCAAGCAGCGGATGATATCGTGACTGACCCTAAGCTCGTTCCTTTGCTGCCCGGAACAAATTTCTTGACTGGAACTACGCTAACTCTAGAGCCGCATTTGCTGAGTGAGGTTTTGGAACCGCTGTTGGATGCGGCAGAGGCGATCGCCCAAGACCGCCAGCTAGAGTTACGTTCTGTCATTCCGCCCAACCTACCCCCCGTGCAAACTGACCCAAAAGCCCTGCGGGAGGTGTTGAATAACCTGATCGACAATGCGCTGAAATATACCCCTTCAGGGGGCAAGGTTTACGTTTGGGCCACCTCGCGTCAGGGCAGGCAATCTGTGATTGTCGCCGACACGGGGAGCGGCATTCCCCTCGCAGACCAGGCGCATATCTTTGAGCGACACTATCGCGGGGTGCAGGCAGAGACTGACATTCCTGGCAGTGGTTTGGGGCTGGCGATCGCCCGTGATTTAGTCAAGCGAATGCAGGGTGAAATTCAGGTTTTTAGTCCGGTAGAACGGCTGTTTGGGCAAGCAGGAGGAGACAATTACCCCAAAGGGGAAACGGCTTCGCATCGCCCTACTTCATCTCCCAGCCAGGGAGGAACAGCTTTTGTGGTCTGGCTACCCGAAGCCAGGGTCTAGAAGCGGATAATTAATCAATTCTGAAAGCGAATCATTTCTCCGGAACTTCTTTCGATCAAGACGTAAGGATCATTGGGCTGGTTATCGACGACCAATTCCTGATAACGTCGAATTTCTTATGCTAAAACCAATCGAATCGTTCCTGAAAAACTTCAAATTAGGCAAGAAGTTTACGGTCTTATTACTCTTAATATTTTTTGGAGGAATTGTCGCCAGCGGAGCTGCATTATCCAGCATTTTGAACTACAATGCTCAGCGTGAGGTGACTTCTAAAACACTCATGTTGATGGAGACTATGAACTCCGTCCGCAACTATACTAACACCCAGGTTAATCCAGAATTAGCCGATCGCCTGGACACTGAATTCTTACCTGAAAGTGTGCCTTCCTACTCAGCTCGCGAAGTATTTGAAAAGTTTCGAGCCAATCCTTTTTATAATGAATTCTTTTATAAAGAAGCGACACTCAATCCAACCAATTTAAGAGATAAAGCAGATAGTTTTGAAACAGAAATTGTAGAGCGTTTTCAACATTCCAGTAACCTTAAAGAAGTGAGCGGATTCCGTTCTACTCCGAGTGGCGATCTTTTCTACACGGCTCGACCGATAGTTGTTACGGATGCCACTTGTTTGCGCTGCCACAGCACGGTTGAAGCTGCGCCTAAGAGCATGATTGAACGCTACGGCACAACCAATGGATTTAACTGGGAACTGGACGTGCCCATCGGCGCACAGGTGATGTCTGTTCCCGCCAGTCAAGTATTCAAAAGTGCCCGACAGTCGTTTGTGCTGATTATGGGAACGGTTGCGGGTGTGTTTGCGATCGCCATTCTCATGGTCAACCTTTGGCTCAAACAATATGTCGTCCGCCCCTTACGGCAAATCTCAACAGCCGCTGAGGCCATCAGCATGGGTGACATGGATGCAGACTTTGAGTACCAGTCGAATGACGAAGTGGGCAGCCTTGCAGAAGCCTTTCGCCGGATGAAAATGAGCTTGGCGATCGCCATGAAACGACTCGACAAATATCGTCTGGGTCGCCGCAACCCAGAGTCGCAGTGATGGGTTAGCGAGTAGCATTCACATTGTAGGGGTGGGTTTGGCAGACAAACCTGAATAGAGTCGAGATTCAACGGCCAAACCCACCCCTACGAAGGTTGCTTTGCTAATGCCAAAATCTTTTGGGCGATCGCTTCCTCAACTGGCATGACCGATAAACGATTTCCCTGACGCACGACCCAAAGTTCGTCTGGGTCAAAGGTTTGCCGCAGCTTGTCAAGCGGAATCAAGGTGTTGAACGCTTCCACAAATTCTACAGTGACGGTTTGCCAGCGAGGGGCTTCCGGTTTGGATTTAGCATCGTAGTATTTGCTTTTGGGATCAAACTGCGTCGGGTCGTCAATTCCTGTGACCACTTTCATCAGCCCAGCAATTCCCAGTGGGTTGGTGTTGGAATGGTAGAAAAAAACTAGATCTTCGGGCTGCATTTCGCGCAAAAAGTTTCGCGCCTGATAGTTGCGAACGCCATCCCAAATTGTTTGGCGATCGCGCTCTAGGTCAGCAATACCGTAAGCATCCGGTTCGGATTTCATTAGCCAGTAACGCATGGGGAATGAATCAGAAGTAGAAGGTAAGTGAACGAATAAAATTAGCGTTGCTTGACGGGTCAGAACTATTTATCAGAACTGACTTCTGTATTGGAGTTAGATGAGTCGTAGCTGCCATTTTGGGAGGGGCGATCCGAAGCAGTTTCCCCTTTAGGGTAATCGCTCTCAGCAATAGTCTCTTCCCAATAATCAGTAATAACTTCATCGGTAGCCGAGGTGCCGCTGGCTGTGGCCCTATCCAAACGTTGAATTCGAATTTGGTGTAGCCGCGGACCCTCCGCCAGGGTTGCCGTCAGCTCATAGGTTCCATACCGAAGCTGATCACCAACCGCCGGAATTTTTTGCAGTTCATAAATCATGAATCCACCGACTGTTTGATAATCCTCAATTACTGGCAAATCTAGATTGAGCATCTCATTCACTTCCTGAATGTCTAGCTGTGCCTGCACCAAAAAAGTTTGCTCATTCAAAATTTGAATTGTCGGTTCTTCCTCATCTTCCGGTTCGTAGGTAGTACCAATAATTTCAGCTACCAAATCTTGAATCGTGATTAACCCTGCCGTGCCGCCAAACTCATCGACCACCATCACCATTTCCTGGGCTGACCGCTGCATCTGGTGCAACAACTCATTCAGCGGCACATATTCTGGCACAAACCGTGCTGGACGAGTCCAGGGCTGAATGGAACTATCGAGGGTCAAAATTCCTTGTGCTAACGGCTCTGCCAGTTCTTTAAAGTAAACAATGCCGCTAATGTCATCTAAAGAATCTCCCATCACGGGATAACGGGAATGCCCCGACTCAGCCACCTCATGCAGCAGCATTTGAAAGGTTGCATCTCCAGGAATGGCCACAATGCTGGTACGCGGCACCATAACTTCGCCCGCTGAGACTTCGGCAAATTCAAACACGTTGGTCAGCAGTTCTCGTTCTTCGGCTTCTAAACCGGGAGATTCGGTAGACGTGCTGATGATCAGCTGAAGTTCTTCGGGTGTAACGCGGTTATACCAGCCTTGCCCGGTATATTGAATGCCCACCAACCGCAGCAGCCAGCGGGTTGATTGATTCAAAATCCAGATGAAGGGGTTAAAGAAACGGGCGATCGCCAGACTGGGGGGGGCTAAAAATCGGGCTAGCTGCTCAGGATAAAGCAATGCCAGAGACTTGGGACAAAGCTCTCCCAATACAATTTGCAGGTAGGCAACCAGAAAAAAAGCGATCGGGATCGCGAGAGAATGGGATAGAAACTGGTTCGTTTCTGGCGACAGCGGCAACTGAGAAAGCAAAATGGCCAGGGGCAACGCCATTGTATTCTCGCTAATCCAGCCCAGTGCCAGACTGGACAAGGTAATGCCGAGCTGAGTAGTAGAGAGCAGGCGATCGATGCCACGCTGAAGATCTTGAACAGTCTTGGCCTGAATGTCTCCGGCCGAGGCGAGTTGGTTAATCCGCGATCGTCGGACTGAAACAATCGAAAACTCTGCGGTTACAAAAAAAGCATTGATGGCAATTAGCAAAAAAACTGACAGCAGCCTGAAAAACACCTCAGATTGTGCAAGGGTATTGGGTTCGGCTACCAAAAAAACTGAAGAAATTGAAACAAGGGGGATCATTCTTAAAAGCAGGAAAAAGCTACAGCAAAGCAGCAAAACTCGAATTAGTTAGAGGCAGTAAAATCTACTGTTCATGTTCACGTTGCCTTATTCAGCTGCTGCATCACCATTCATACGAGCTTCTACGTCTGTCAAAATGTCTGCTTCCTTCAACAGGACTAACTCATCGCGGTGAGGAGGATTGCCATCTGTCTCTCCTACACTGCTAGCAGGGCGGACATCGGGCTGGGTAATTCCCTGAAGCGCTTCGCGCCCCAGCGCATACCCCCAGGCGGCACTGACAACGCCTGCTGCAACCATCAAAGAAAGCAAAATCAGGGTGAGTGCTACGGTCGAGTTAAGTCTCATTGTTGGAATGGGGATTAGGGGTTAGGGGTTAGGAATTAGGAGTTGGGGTGGGGGCTAGGGTTAAGCCTTAAGAGATTTTTAGTAAGAAGTCGTTGACGTTAGTAAAGTTGTTTCCTAAAGAGATTCCTGGAGTTTTGTGAATCAGTTTCAGTACAAATCAGCAAGAATATGTTCAATGAAAGGGTAGCTGCGAATCAAGGACTCAGGATACAATGTGTCTCTAGTAGAATCTCTAACAGGTATCGCCAGGGTTGGCCGAGCGGTTTAGGCAGCGAACTCATAATTCGCCTCAGGCAGGTTCAACTCCTGCACCCTGGATTCTAAGAATTTAGCGCTTTCTGGCAATCGCACGTTCATCCTAGAAACGTTAAACTAATGCTGCCTCTAACCTGAGGTGAAATTTGGGAGTAGGGTATCTCCATGAAGAAACTTTGCTTTGCCTAATTTTACTCGAAACCTCCCACTCCATTGAGCCTGTCACCGATACGATTCATTTATGGTAAATCAGCCTTCCAATTCGGTTCAGTCCATTTCGCGGGTCAGCCAAGGCGACCTGGAAACTGTCAAGCAATATCTCCTCGACTTGTTTTGCGAAGCCGCTTACCGGGAAGGCGATTTTACGCTTTCTTCAGGGCAGCGTAGCAGCTATTACATCAATGGCAAGCAAGTGACGCTGCATCCTCAGGGTGGATTGGCGATGGGACGGGTGCTGCTTGATCTAGTTCCAGCCGAGGCGCAGGCAGTCGCAGGGCTGACGCTGGGGGCTGACCCAATGGTGACAGCAGTGAGCGTGGTCGCAGCCTATGAAGGGCGATCGCTGACTGCCCTGATCGTTCGTAAAGAAGCAAAAGGACATGGTACTCAGGCTTACATTGAAGGACCAACGCTCCCGCCGGATAGCCCTGTCGTCGTCTTAGAAGACGTAGTTACCACCGGACAATCTGCCCTCAAAGCCGTTGATCGACTCCGGCAAGCAGGCTACACCGTCAACCAAATCATCGCTCTGGTAGACCGACAACAGGGTGGAGCAGAGCTATATCAGCAGCAAGGTTTACAGTTTCAGTCTGTCTTCTCGATTCAGGACATTCAAACCCGCTACGCACAGTTACAAGGTTAGAACTTTCAAGTTAGAAAACTAAGTACTTTTAGTTGTGAATTGAGTGGAGTAGGGCGATCGCTTCTTTGTGAAGAGTGGAGTGGCGATCGCTTTTCCTTATTTTTTAGAGAAGCAGTAGATTTATAGTGTCGCTTAATGGAGTAATTCAGTTTTACTCAAAGTTAAATATTTGAGGTCTCCGCTTTCTTCCAAGAAGTTTCGAGAGTTATTAATCACTCCCTATCATCAAGTTGCCGGTAAGCAAAGCTTATCCTCAAAATCCAATACTTTTTTCTAGGTTGAGCTATATTGATCAAAAATAGTTGTCGTTGCTCAAAATCGCGATAAACTCTTACTACTTACTGGAAAAACTAGAGAAATTTAGAAATTTAATAGATGCTAAAGGTTCTGTATTTGCAATTATCAAAGAAATTGCGGATCAAAGTAATTTAGTTGCTGAACTGATTGACACGCTTCAAATAGTCACGTTGCCAGCCAATAATTATCTGGACGGGAAGTATGATGATATAGACTGGACTGAAATACAAGATAAAACACTGTTATTGCGAGATAAGTCCATCTCGGTGTGTCGGGTGATAGAAGCAGTTCCAACAAGGAAATTTTTTGCTGGCATTGCAAACCTCGAAGAAGCAATTAATGAACTTATTCACGAATTAGGTGGAGATCACAACCTCTTTGCTGGTCTTCTTAATCATTTAGAGAACTTTAGTGAGAGTTATGAGCGTTTCCTTCGGAAGGACTCCTACAGATATGTTATTGATATTGTTTACTCTGCCAAGAATTCAATCGAGAGTTTTGAAACCATAGTTGGCTTTATTGACTCTTTAAGAAGAAATTTGCTGGAGCAGGTTGAATATGGAGAATCTTTTCAGGAGATGACCATTTTTTTGACCTCTAGCTATTTATGTAAAGAGTTTATTGAAAAATTAAACGCGATTCAAGAAATATACTCGGAATTATGTTTACTCATAAACGTTTTTGAGCTTGAGTTTCCTCTTAAAATCATCAAAATAGAATCAGGTAGTTTGTTTGCAAAAAACTTTGGGGAAGCCAAAGTCATAAACATACTTGGAGAACTTGTTAAAGATACAATTTCATTCTTTTACAGGAAATATACTAATGAAGGTAAGATTCAGGCGATTTCCAGGCAAACTGAAGTTATAGAAAGTGTTCTTGAGCTAAACAAAAAACTTGAGCAGGCAGGAATTGACACTAGTGAATCGAAAGAGGGGATTCGTAAATCGGCTGTGATTATAGCTGACAAGCTAAATCACCTTTTGCTAGGTGAACCAGAAATCGAGTTGAATAGAGAATTTATATCACTTGATAGTAAGTTTAAGCAAAAATATATGGAAGGTAGTCGAGTATTTCTGCTTAAAGGTAGTGATCCTGAATTAGAAGATAAAGGTTAGTTAGTTGATGACTAACATAGATTAAGTAAGCATGGTTGTAGACGATTCAATTAAAATTAAAGTGTCAGCTTCTGTTGGAGCATTGTTGTATGTCTTTGCAAGAGCTTAAGGAAAAAGCATTTTAGCTTTCTGTAGATGATCGCTTCCCCTTCATAGAAAGGCGATCGCCTTCATTGAGTAATATTTGCTGCGGCTAGTTCTGACCGTTGAGTTTCTGTCTCTAATGTAGAGTTAAGTCATACACATAACTCAGCGAGAAATGTGAGGAAATGATATGACAGAGCAACTACCAAACTGTGTTACTGCTCCTCCTTTATGGCAACTAATCACTTGGATTGCCGATCCGCTCGGTTCTCAAGATCGATACAGCCAGAAGTATGGAGATATTTTTACTGTACGGCTGAATAGCACTAGACCTTATGTGGTGATTGGCAATCCGCAAGTCATTCAAGAGATTTTTAATCAAGATTCTAAGTTTGATATCGGTTGCGGAAATGCTCTTGCAGAACCGTTGGTAGGGCGAAACTCCCTGATGTTGTTGGATGGCGATCGCCATCGACGAGAACGCAAATTGTTAATGCCACCCTTTCATGGGGAAAGGCTACAAACTTACGCTAAACAAATTTGCCTGATTACTGAACAAGTTGCTAGCCAGTGGCAGGTTGGTCAGCCTTTTGTGGCGCGAACTGCCATGCAACAAATTAGCCTGGAAGTAATTTTGCAAGTTGTCTTTGGATTGAGTGAAGGAGAGCGTTATCAGCAGCTTAAACCCCTCCTGACGGATTGGATAAACATGACTGATTCTCCCCTTCGATCCAGCATGTTATTTTTCGAGTTTCTACAACAAGATTGGGGCACATGGACTCCTTGGGGGCGAATGAGACAGCGTCAGCGTCAGGTTCACAGCTTACTCCAGGCAGAGATTGAAGAGAGAAGAGTGAGTGAAACCGAGGGACGTACTGATGTGCTGAGCTTGATGCTATCGGCACGAGATGAAAATGGGCAAGCGATGACTGATGATGAATTAAGAGATGAGTTGTTGACAATTTTGTTTGCAGGACATGAAACTACAGCAACGACTCTTGCCTGGGCTTTTTATCAAATTCATCAACAGTCAAATGTTCGTGAGAAGCTGCTTAAGGAATTAGACAGTATAGGGGAAGCATCCCCTATGAAAATTGCTCAACTTTCCTATCTGACGGCAGTTTGTCAAGAAACGCTGCGAATGTATCCAGTCCTTCCTATCATTTTTCCGCGCATTGCTAAGTCACCTGTGAAGATCGGAGGATATTTGTTTGAGGCTGGGACAACTTTAATGCCGACGATTTATCTAGTGCATTACCGCGAGGACTTGTATCCCAATGCTCAACAGTTTAAGCCAGAACGTTTTTTGGAGCGGCAGTACTCTCCTTCTGAATACTTCCCTTTTGGAGGTGGAAGTCGGCGGTGTTTGGGATACGCCTTGGCTCAGTTAGAGATGAAACTGGTTCTCGCGACAATCCTATCCAAGTATGAACTTGCTTTGGCGGAGGATAAACCCGTTAAGATGCAACGTCGTGGGTTTACGCTTGCTCCGACAGGTGGGGTTCAGATGGTGATAACTGGGAAGCGGTAAAAGTGGTGTTGGGTTACGCTTTGCTTCACCCAACCTACGGGTCAGCATTCATATAAAATCAGGGCGATCGCTAAACCTTCATCAGCAAATGTGGCTAAACATTGCTCAGAGTAAACTTTGGTTTCACAGGCTTGATTCCTAGAGTGGCGGATCTATAGTGATAGATGAAGCTACAAAGCTTCCCTGGCAGATTTAACAGCCAAGTTCGAGAAACGTTCACACTACCACAGAGGTAAAAAGCGCTGTTTAATTCAAATCTGTCTCGTCCAACCCAACAGCACCCGCGCAGAACGTTGATATTTCCTACTTCTGGTTGACAAGGGAGCGCTGCAACTAATTGATTTGACCGATAGCTTGACCGTTTGACCGAAAGCTCAATTAGTGCAACTCTAGATAAAATCACGAAAGAGAGGAAGTCACTCAGCTAGTAACGGTTTGGGTGCTGTTGTTGTTTTAAACAAGGGGCAGGTAGAAGCGCGTTATGGCGATTATTGCCGTTAAAGCCTGGTATCTTCCAGAGTATGAACCGATTCAGGAATTAGAGAAGCGTTCCTACGATCTGCGCCTCAGCAAAAAGAGCTTGCTTAAGTCAGCATTGCGGGCTGACTTTTTAGATGAAATTGACGAAGTTAAGCAGTCTGATTGGTTTCGGCGCTACCTAGAAGGTGACTCGGTTGAGTTCTACATCGAGGGCAGCGGTACGTATGCGATCGCCAATATCGATTTAACCAGCCATGAAGTTTACTTCACCAAGCTAGATGTGATGGCGAATCTCGATCCGACGATTTTCCTTTGCTATCAGACAGAGTATTCTCAGTCGAGCGATTTGCTACGGGAGGAACTACAAGATTTGATTGAGCGGTTTAATAAGCGATCGCGCCTGCCGCTCAAGTTAGAAGAATCCCATCGGCTGAGTGAAGGCCCGGTCAGGTTGAGCAGTACTTTAATGCGAAAAATTCGACGGACGTTACTGTTTATTGCAGACAGTACGCCGATTTTGCAGGTCGATGGAGATCCGCCGCAGTTGATCCCCAGCCCCAAGGTTTGTGTCGAGGTTGGTTATGCGCTACAGGCAAAACGAGCAGAACAGATTTTGCTAACGCAAATGGAGCGATCGGATGTAGCGGGGCAGTTTCCGTTTGATGTGCCCAGTCGTAATCATCTCTTGTTTCGAAATAAAACAGAATTGAGGAAAACCTTGCCTCAAGCGATCGAATCTCATCTGCAACAGTTCAATCTGCTGCAATCGTAGTGCGATGTGCAACGAATCGCGTCTCCACAATTATTTTGGTTTAATTGTAGGGTTGTAGGAACAAGATTAAAGTTTATGGTAGATAATCCAGGTTCAGAAGATGCGGTGATGGGAGGGCGTGAAAAGTCCAAAAGCCGTTACGCCAGAACGCCAACAGAGTATGCAGTTCACCTGATGATTGAGGGCGGACATCGCGAGGAAGTGCGCTTTGCCACGATTCAAGAATTTCAGAAATGGTACAGCGGCGAACTCGTGCCCAAGTCGAGTTCTGATGACTTTATCAGCGTCCCAATTAAAAACATTCAGGGCGAGTACATGGTGATCCGTCCCTCCCGCGTGATTGCCATTCGAGTAGAACCGATATTTAGCTCTAGCGTTGATCGGTTTTAGCGAAAGGATGGGAGCCAGTCCTCGTTCCCAGGTTTTACCTGGGAATGCCCCTCAAGTAGCTCTGCCACTACTTAGCTTTAGGAGGCACTTCCAATTGTGGATTCCAAGGCAGAGCCTTGGAACGAGTTTTTTCACTTACTGCCTACCGCCCTGTAATGAAAGCGATCGCCCTTTTCTGTCTGAGCCTGAGTCTAGTACTGGGTGTAGCTCTGGTAGCTGTTGGGTCTGAGGACACTCCTTTAAGGCGAGTTGATCCGATGTCACTAGAGCAGCAAAGTTCTGAGTCAGGGCTGTTGCCTGATGAGTCTTTGGCAAGCTTGAGTCAGCGTCAAACCCTATTAGCGGCGATCGCCCATAGCCTTCACTATTTGCAGACCCCGGCAGCAGCAGAGGACTACAGGCAGCATCCCGTGCCGGGAATTACACGCGATCGCGTCCAGCGCAGTTTAGAGCGGTTTCGGCAGCTTGTGCTGGCACATCCTGCTCCGGCTCAGCTACAGATTGCGGTGCTGCGAGAGTTTGACTTTTATCAGGCGATCGGCACTGACGGCGCAGGCACGGTTGAGTTTACCGGTTACTTTGAGCCGACCTATCATGCCAGTCGGGTTCGCACTGCTGAGTACCCATATCCGCTCTATCGTGTGCCGCCTAACCTGGCGCAATGGGCACAGCCCCATCCAACACGGCTGCAGCTTGAAGGTACAGACGGGTTGCAGGGTTCAGCGGGGTTGTTGAGAGGGCTGGAGATGGTGTGGCTGAGCGATCGCCTTGAAGCTTTCTTGGTGCAGGTGCAGGGATCAGCCCGTCTCCAGCTTACAGACGGCAGCACGATGACCGTTGGCTACGCTGGACGTACCGAATATCCCTACGCCAGCCTGGGACGAGAACTGGTGAATGACGGCAAATTTACTTTAGAAGAGTTGTCGCTTCCCGTTCTAATTCAATATTTTGAGCAAAATCCGGCTGATTTAGACCTGTACATTCCGCGCAACAACCGCTTTGTATTTTTCCAGGAAACCAGAGGATCAGCGGCGATCGGTAGCCTTGGCGTACCCGTCACCGCAGAGCGGTCGATTGCTACTGACAAATCCCTCATGCCACCGGGAGCTTTAGCACTGATTCAAACTCAGATTCCCTACACGAATTTTGCTGGAGAATTAGAACCCCGATCCGTCAGCCGTTTTGTGTTGGATCAGGATACAGGTGGGGCAATTCGAGGAGCAGGACGAGTCGATATTTTTATGGGAACGGGAGAGCAGGCGGGCGATCGCGCCGGACTAATCAACGGTACCGGACAACTCTATTACCTGTTGCTCAAAGATTAGCCATACTATAAATCAACAAAGACTATTTAAAAATAGACTGATTGATGAGTAATTCACCCACTCAGCCAAAGCCAGATACGTGGATCTCGTCAACCTGGAATGAGTACATTCAGGCGATTGAAAATCCTGCTTATGCGTCAGCTAAAAGTTATTACTGGAATGGCAAATTAAGGCTGGAAATGACACCTTTGGGGCACGATCACGCCAGTGACAACACAATTATTACTTTTGCGGTTAATCTTTTTTGCAGCATCAAAGAAATCCTAGTCAACGGGTTAACAAACTGCACCTATCGCAAGACTGGAGTGCAAGAAGCTCAACCGGATGTGTCCTACTACGTTGGGGAGAATGCGGATGCTATGCCTTGGGGAACCTCAGTTATTAATCTAGGAACCTATCCTGCACCTGATTTAGTGATTGAAGTTGCTAATAGTTCTCTGGCAGATGATAAGGATGAGAAGCGATTGCTTTATGAAGATATTGGTGTTTCTGAATACTGGATTGTAGACGTACAGAATGTGCAAATTATTGCCTTTGCGATCGCCGATCGTGGCAGCAGGCGAATTGAGCAATCTAATATTTCACCAAGTTTAGAGATTTCTCTTTTAGAAGAAGCTTTGCACCGTACTCGTCAGGTTAATCAATCTCAAGTTTGTGCCTGGTTGCTTCAGCAATTTCAGGCAAATTTGTAAGTTCAAAATAAATCCCAAATTATGATCAAAGAGATTAAACAACTCTGATCTGAATCTATTCCATCGCTTATGCACCATCTAAAGCTATGCTTGACAGGTTGCTATCGTAGGTTGAATCCAAGCAAGAGCAAACAGACCCAGCCGTCAAAACTGGGTTAACCTGCCCCAGCGAAATCTATGGATACTCCGTTTGAGATTACGCTACAGATGGTAATGACCGTCATAGCCGGGATTAGCGCTCAGGTTGTGGCAGATTACCTGAAAGTACCTAGCATCGTATTCCTGCTGCTGTTTGGAATTTTGCTGGGTTCTGATGGCATCGGCATACTTCACCCCAACGTTCTGGGAACGGGGCTGGAGGTGATTGTTGCTCTCTCGGTGGCACTGATTCTATTTGAAGGCGGCTTAAACCTGGAACTGCGGGAAATTGGCAGAGTTTCGGGAAGCTTACGCAATCTTGTTACCTTCGGCACTCTGATTACTTTGCTGGGCGGCGGCATGGCAGCCCACTGGCTGGGTGAGTTTCCCTGGGCGATCGCCTTTCTCTACGCAGCACTAGTCGTTGTCACTGGCCCAACTGTCATCAGTCCGCTGCTGAAGCAGGTAAAAGTCGATCGCCAGGTTTCTGCTTTGTTAGAGGGCGAAGGGGTTCTAATTGACCCTGTTGGCGCAATTTTGGCGGTCGTTGTCCTGGACATTATTCTCAACGGAGATACCGATCCCCTCTACGTCGTCAGCGGTCTAGTGATTCGCTTGGGGATCGGTGCAGGCATTGGGGCAGCCGGTGGCTGGCTGTTGGGGTTAATCCTCAAACGCGCAGACTTTCTCTCTGATGAGTTGAAGAATTTGGTCGTCCTGGCAGGCTTGTGGGGACTGTTTGGTCTAGCTCAAACGATTCGCAGTGAAGCTGGACTGATGACCACCGTCGTTGCTGGAATCGTGCTGCGTGCCTCCTCCGTTCCTGAAGAACGGCTGCTGAGACGATTTAAGGGACAGTTAACCATCCTGGCAGTTTCAGTATTGTTTATTCTGCTAGCTGCTGATTTGTCTTTGGCTAGCGTCTTCGCCCTGGGTCGCGGCGCAATCTTAACGGTAGCAGTGCTGATGTTTGTGATCCGCCCAATCACGGTTTGGCTTTGCACCTGGAATAGCGGACTGAATTGGCGGCAAAAGCTATTTGTCTGCTGGGTTGCCCCCAAAGGAATTGTTTCTGCCTCGGTTGCCTCTTTGTTTGCAATTCTGCTCACGGAGCGGGGGATCAACGGGGGTGACTCGATCAAGGCGCTGGTCTTCCTCACGATCCTTTCGACTGTATTTTTGCAAGGGCTGACCGCAGGATGGGTTGCCCGTTTGCTTCGGATTACCTCAACTCAGGCAACCGGAGCTGTGATTGTGGGCTGTAATCCGGTGAGCCGCTTAATTGCACGGATATTTAAAGATCGGGGAGAATTAGCCGTTTTAATCGATACCGACCAGGAAGCCTGTCGAGAAGCTGAGCTAGAAAATATCACCGTATTTGCCAGCAGCGCTTTAGATACTGAGGTGCTAGAAAAGGCAGGTCTAGCAACGGCAGGAACGTTTTTGGCGATGACCAACAACGGCGAAGTGAATTTGGTGTTGGCACAACGAGCCGCCGAGGAATTTAGCCCACCTAGAGTTTTGGCAGTGCTACCGCCAAGCGAGTCGCAGAACGCAAACCCAGCCGCTAAAACCAAAGCTCAACCCGCTTTTATGGCGCAAATGCCGCTCAAAACCTGGAATCGCTATCTCAGCGACGGGTCCGTGAAACTGGGTGAAACGACATTGCGGGAGTCGGGTCTATTGTTTCAGCAGGCGCATCTCAGAGCCCTGATTCGGGCAGAGGAACTGGTGCCGCTGCTGGTTGAGCGAGAAGGTCGGTTGCTGGTGGTGACTGCGGCAGAAGACTGGCAGGTAGGCGATCGCATCATTTACTTGCTCCACGACCCACGCCCCAAACTGCTCAAACGTTTGTCAGGTGGGATACCTCAAACCCGTCTTGCGATTGAGAAGCTGTCTGAGGTAGAAGAAATTCCGATTCCTGCTTCGCCTCTATCAGAATCGTTGTCCCAAGAATTGTTAAAAGAACCGACAGAGGCAGAAGCGGCTCAATCGTCAACTTCGAGCTAAGGACTTGTCAAAATCTCCATAACCGACTACTGGTTAGACTTGAGGAAGTAGCGATCGCAAAATTTGACCGATCGATTGTGACCCCTGAACCCTGACCGACTGACAAGGAAAACCCTGATGAAGCGCAAGAATCATAAAGTCGTTGCATTGGTAGCCCAGAGCGGTATCGCCCTTTCCTTTTTGCTAGGGTCGATTGGGTTTGTGGCTCTGCCTGCGCGATCGGCAGAATCGCTGACAGAGTTAGATTCTTCTAAGTTGATCCTGGCGCAACGGCTGACAGCAGAAGAGCGCGAAGAACTGGAGCGACTGCGCGAAGCACAGCAAACCCAGGAACAGGTACAGGCTGAAGCCAATCAAGTTTTTAGCCGCACAACGACATTGTTTAACGTTTTGCTGGCAGTACTGGCGCTGTTGCTGGTGGGGGCGATCGCAGGCCTCTGGCTATTGAGAAGAGCTGTAATTCGAGAAGTAACGGCGATCGCCAAAAACCACGTTAAGGAGTTGGGCGACCTGGAAGGCGAAATCGTCAAAACTAAGGCGGAAGTCGATTCGATTCTGCAAGAAGCTGAAGATATCGCTGACGAGCTAAGCCAGTATGCCGACAAGTTTCAGGCTGAAGTGGGCAGCAAGCGTGATGTTTTGTCGAAACTGATCGCTGAAATCACTCAGCTTAAAGACAAGACTGCTGCTGAGTTTGAGACACATCTGAAAGCAATTCAACAAAAGCTGGATGATTCAGAATCCACCTTGGCGGCTCAGTTGTCTGAGGTTCAGGTGAATGTGGTGAACCGGAAAGACCAGACGCTACAACACCTGGTGACTTCAGAGCAAGATTTTACTAGCCAGCTAGACGAATTGCGATCGCACACGATTTCCCAGAAAGATCAGGTCTTGCAAAACCTGAGTGAAGCAGAACAAAACTTTGGGGTACAGTTGAACGAATTGGGAGCAGGGGCGATCGCCCGCAAAGACCAATCTCTGCAACACCTGGAGCAATCCGAACAAGAATTTGTCGCTCGTCTAGCTGCCCTGCAATCCGAAGTTACGACGCAAAAAGATCATGTGTTTGAACGCCTGGGTGGACTGGAAGCAGAACTAGCTCCCAAGTTTAACGAGCTTCAGCAGAGCGCAGCGTCTCAAATTCAGCAGCAGCGCGACTCTATTTTGCTGTACCTGAAGACGCTAGAGTCGGAAGTTGCGTCACAGATGAATGCGCTTCAATCAGACGCACAAGGACATAAAGACGGCACGCTACAAAACCTGAAAAAACTGGAGTCTGATCTGGCAGCTCAGTCTGCATCCCTGCGGGCTAGCGCTCAAAATCGTCAGGCAGAAACCCTGCAAAACTTGGAAAAACTAGAATCTGACGCAGAAACGCGGCTTGCTGAAGTGCAGCAAGGCGTTCAAGGGCTCAGAGATGAGACGTTGCAAAACCTGGAGCGCTTGCAGGCACAGGCAGAAACCCAACTGGCTGAGCTACTTCAGGGCATTCAGGGACGCAGAGAAGAAGTGCTGCAGAATCTGGATGGCTTGCAGTCAGGATTTTCTGACCAGCTCTCTCAGCTTCAGCAGGGCGCACAGGGAATGAGAGATGTGGCGCTGGAAAATCTAGACAGGCTCCGGTCTGAAATTGAGGCGCAGCTTACCGAACTGCAAACTGCCTCTGATGAGCGCAAGCAGCGCATCTTTGAGAACCTGGAGAAGATGGAGGCTGAGCTAGCGAACCAATTGTCTGAGGTGAAATCAGATGCGCGATCGCAAAAAGACATTATTCGCCAAAATGTAGAGAAACTGGAAACCCGATTTGCAGCAAAGGTATCTGAGCTAGAGTCTACTTTGCAAACTGACGTGCAAAAGGAAAAAGACGGGATTCTGCAAAACTTGCAAAAGCTGGAAGCAGAAATTGCTAACCAGCTATCCGCCGTTCAATCCGATGCTCAGAGCCGTAAAGAGCAAATCCTCCAGCAGCTTGCCGAAGTGTCGCCGCAGTTCATTGCCGAATCGTTTGAGTCTGACCTTCAGCAACGCCTTCAGGAGATTGCCCAACAGCTAGAAACGCTGCGGTCAAACCGTCCTCAGCTATTCATGACGGCAGACGACTACATTACTCAGGGCAACACGCTATTTGAGGAAGGGCGCTACGAAGGGGCAATCGCTCAATACGATCAGGCGCTTGAGGTGCAGCCCAACAATCCTCAAGTTTGGTATCAGCGGGGTCGAAGCCTCCAGGAAATGCAGCAGCACGAGTCGGCGATCGCCAACTTTGACAAAGCTCTGGACTTTAACGCTGACATTCCTGCCATCTGGTATCACCGGGGCGTCAGCCTGAGAGAACTGAAGCGCTACGAAGATGCCTTTGCTGACTTAGACAAAGCCGTTCAAGTACAGCCACAGGACGCGAAAGCATGGCTCAACCGAGGATTAACCCTGAGTCGCTTGAAGCGCCAGGAAGATGCGATCGCCTCCTTCGATAAAGCCATTGACCTTAAATCCGACTACCACGAAGCCTGGGTCAATCGCGGCGTAGCACTAGGCACTCTGCAACGCCACGAAGAAGCCTTCAAAGCCTTTGACCGGGCTACCCAATGCCAACCCGATGACTCCGTCGCATGGCTCAATCGCGGCTTAGCGCTAGAAGAACTGGGTCGATTTGAAGATGCGCTTGCCTCTTTTGATCGCGTTCTCCGACTCAAGCCCGATTCTTTCAAAGCGCTAGACAAAAAAGGCTATGCCCTGGTGAAACTGGGACGCGACCGGGAAGCGATCGCCCAATTTGACAAAGCCCTCGACCTCAAACCCGACTACGCCAACGCCTACTACAACAAAGCTGTCTGCTATGTGCTGCAAGGAGAAGTCGATCCGGGGCTAGAGAATCTTCAACGGGCGATCGGACTCAACCGCAGATATCGCGACGATGCTAAAGCCGATCCCAGCTTTGATTCACTTTGGGAAGATGAGTGGTTCCGGCAGTTAGTGGAGGATTAGGGGCTAGGAAGTAGGGGCTAGGGGTTGAAAACTCCCTTATCCAGGAGGGTTTGGAACCTGAAACAGTCTTACAGCACACCCTAGCCCCTAGCCCCTAAAACAACGGTTCGTTAGCGATCGCCCCTAACCCTACAGAACCCAACAGCTCATCCAGGTTAGCGTTCACGGTCGGATCGTTAGGGTTGGCGCGGCTCAATTCGACTAGCGTCGAGAGCGCTTCATGCCAGATGCCTGCCTCAGCGTAGATGATTGGAATTTCCTGAGGCTGAGCAGTTTGAACCTGGTTGAGCAAGCTAGAGTCAGGTGCAACTCGCTGCACCCCACCCTGCACGCTCATATCGGCAGACCGCTCGTCGGCATTGCAGATAATCGTGAAATACCAGTAATAGCTTTCGCCCACTTCAAGGGGTCTTTGCCCCGCCTGTTCAGGCAGTTGAATGCTAGCGATTCCAGGATTTCCAGTGATTTCAAATGAGGTGCTGTAGACTAACTCGTCAGTGCCTTCGTGATAGAGGACAAACTCCGCTGTGGTCGCAGTGGTCGGGGGCAGATAGGCAAAGAAGGTTGGATAGGCTTGGGTGGTTAAGCCTAAGTTGGTTTCAGGCAGCAAGGCAACCAGTCCGCGATCGCTGGCTGCACAGGGCGCACTCCGCGACGCGCCAGCTTCACGGTTTCCGGGCGCTCCAATCGAAGGAGAATTAAATCGAATACTCGCCTGGGCACTGGTCACATTAGAAAAACTGGCGATCGCCGCCAAACTCAGCAGCAAGGTGACGGTTGATTTCACGAAACGGGGGGATAGCCTGACCATGACGATTATTCCTAGATTCTGTTCTGTGCTTCAGGTACTTTGAGCTAAATTACGGTTGCTGCAATGTGAAAATCTGGCAAAGTAATTCGCTCAAGGGGGCTTAGTGACGTTGATTGTGGTGTTGTTGCCAGTCTCACTTCTAGCAGCCGTTTAAACAACCGCAGTTTAGGATCTTAAGTCCGAACTTAAGCGCATCACAGAATTTCATTCACAAGGGGTCAGTCGCGACAGTTGCAGCACGACCTGATCGATCGCCTGTAGCATCGTGTCACCTGACACATTGGGCTGATTCGCCAGAATACTGAAGACAATCTCCCCATATTGTGGGTTATCCAAATAGCCAGATAAAGCTCTGACTCCGTTCAAGGTGCCGGTTTTGGCATGAACTCTACCTTGGGCAGACGTGTTGCGAAAACGGTTTCTTAGCGTTCCGCTAACTCCCCCCGTGGGCAGCGAAGAGTAGAAGAAATTGCCCCCGTCGGCGGACTCCATCGCTCTCAAAATTGCGACAAATGTAGCCGGACTGGCAACATTAGAACGAGACAATCCTGAACCATCGACTTGTCGGTAGCCGCTTGGGTCAACCCCTAACGGAGTTAACAGATTCCTGACCATTTGAGGTCCACCCAGCCGTTGCAAAAGATTGTCCGCATAGCCATTGTCACTGTTTAAGTTTGTGACTCGAATGATTTCTCGCATTGAAGCTGAATCATTCAAATTTTGCGGATCAAAAGTTTGCAAAGCAGCAGCAGTCGTTAACAGCTTCACATTAGAAGCAGGAATCAGAAGTTGATTAGAATTGCGGCTATAAAGTACATTTGATGAGTCTAGAGACTCAACTAAAACGCCCCATCTTCCACCTGCAAAACTAGGGCTATCAATGATGTTATTGATCACAGGTTCTAGGACATCTGGACAGATGCCATTGTTTCTTTGTTCTGGAGGTGGAACATAGATATCAACAGCATTCGATTGAACCAAAACTGCTGGATTTTCAACGGTTGCACCAGCTTTAGAATGAATAGGACTGCCAGCAACCAGCAGCACAGCAGTCAACGAGAGAGACTTCAGCCAATGGCTAATTCGATTCATGGAATTCGTAATCTTAGCGTGTGAGGAGGAAGGGTAGAGAATGCAGATCAATACCCTGCGGGCAAATTTACCATACAACGCTAAGTGAAGGATATCAGGATGGCGATCGCCCCCTCATCTCTTATCCTTCCCCTTCATACCCCTCGCCTCCTGTCACCTTTCCACGAAACACAACGTACTGGTAAAGGTTGTAAAACAGCATTACTGGAATCAAAAATCCGATAAAAATGATCATGATCACCAGTGAACTGGCATCGGCAGCTGCTTCATAGATCGTGATCTCAGTTGGAATGATGTAAGGAAAAACAACGAGCGCCAGTCCGATAAACGTCAGCACAAACAGCAAAATTGTCCAGATAAAGGGAGCGCGTTCTGCTTTGCGGTTGAGGCTTAACAGCAGTTGAGAAATCAGCAGAATTCCAATAACTGGAATCACGGCAAAAATATAAATCAATGGCTCTTGAAACAATCGGGCTCGGGCACTTTCATAAAAGATTGGAGTTGAAACCGTGATAAAAACTGCGCCAATGAGTGTCGTCCAGGCGGCAATTTTAGCCGTTCTGTAGTGGGTTTCCTGTAACTCTCCCTCAGTCTTCCATACGAGATAGGTTGAGCCGATTAGCACGTAGCCCTGGATTAGTGTGAGAGCCACCAGCACCGTTTGCCAGCTTAGCCAGTCCCAGGTGCCGCCGATGAAATGCCCGGCATCGTCGACCGCAATTCCCTTAAGCACCGCCCCCAGCGCAAACCCCTGCCCCAGTGCCGCCGTAAAGCTGCCGCCGCCGAAAGCGATGTTCCAGAAAAACTTGCGAGTGGCTTGTTCGCGAAATTCAAAGGCGACGGCACGGAAGATGAACCCAAAAACCATCAGAAAAATTGGGATGTAGAGCGCACTCAAAATCGTGCTGTAAGCCAGCGGAAATGCACCAAACAATCCCCCGCCCATCAACACCAGCCAGGTTTCGTTGGCATCCCAAATATTGCTGAGGCTGGTCATTAAAAGACCGCGTCGCTCGTCATCGTCGGAGGTAAGGGAAAGAATGCCTACGCCTAAGTCAAATCCGTCTAGCATCACGTAGAGGAAGAGAAATAGGGCCAAAATTCCAAACCAAACCTGTGGCAGGAAATACTCTAACGTTTCCATAAAACCTCTTTATTGCTGTGTTTCAACAGTCCGCTATTAGGGCGGCAAGGTTGGCTAACGTTAGCGTAACGTAGACGTTTATTCAACCGAGATAGTAAACACCCAATCTTTGTAATCTGGATCGCGGTTTTCAGTAATGGCAGAGAGCTTTTCGCGCAGCTTGTCGGTAACGGGGCGATGGGTGGGCAGTTTGAAGTTTTCGATGCGGCTAACAGGGGTGATTTTGGCCGCAGTGCCGCTGAGGAAGACTTCGTCAGCGATGAACAGTTCTGACTTATCGATGGGGCGCTCGGTGGCTTTGATACCCAGATCTCTGGCGATCGTTAAGACGCTGTCCCGCGTAATGCCTTCCAGAATGTCTTGCTCATATCCGGGGGTGAAGATCTCGCCATTTCTGACGATGAAGATGTTCATCCCGGAGGCTTCGCTGACCTTGCCCTGGGAATTCATCAGGATTGATTCGTCGAAGCCAGATTCAACGGCTTCCGTTTTGGCGAGGGAGGAGGTGATGTAGGCTCCGCTGATTTTGCCGCGCAGGGGTAAGCTGCGATCTTCTTGCCGATACCAGGAGCTAATGCGGCAGCTTACGCCTTCAGGTGAGAGGTAGTCGCCCAGCTCTAAACCGTAGATGAAAAAGTCTTTTTTTACATTGTGCAAGCGGGGAGCAATGCCCAAGTCTGAGGTGTAGACAAAGGGGCGAATGTAGAACGAGGTGGCGGGTTTGTTCTTTTGAACAAAGTCTGTGATGATCTGCTGAATTTTGTCGGCGGGTAGGTCGTAGTGCAGCAGTCGGGCGCTGTTGCTCAGCCGTTGACAGTGGCGATCGAGCCGAAACAGCAAAATTTGCTTAGGGTTTTGCGGATCAGGAATACCGCGCAGTCCACCAAAGGCTCCAGTCCCATAGTGCAGAGCGTGGGTTGCAATAGAAATTTTTGCCTGGTTAAACGGAACGAACTGATTTTCAAAGTAAGCGACGGGCAAAAAGTCATGCATAGTAAAGGTAAACCTCTGGAAGTTGGATGGACTACCCCAGTACATCAAATTAGCATTACTTACTATAAGTGATCTGTATGACTGGGGTGTCAGGATGTGAGACAGAAATTTACTGGGGCAGAATCCTATTCACGCAGGAAGAACGTTGCATGGCGAAGTTGATTTTGGTGCGACACGGGCAAAGTACCTGGAATGCGGCAAACCGCTTTACCGGATGGGTCGATGTGCCGCTGAACCATGTGGGAAGACGGGAGGCGATCGCCGCTGCCCAAAAAATCAGCCCCTACCAAATCAACGTCGCCTTTACCAGTCTGCTGATGCGGGCAATGGAAACGGCTGCAATTTGTCTAACAGAATGTGTCGGCGTTTGCGGTGGCAAAAGTCCTGTGTTTAAGCATGAGGCAGACGACCCCGACTGGCACGGCTGGGACAGATATAGCGGCGACCACAGCCATGAAGTTCCTATTTTCATGTCTTCGTCACTGGATGAGCGCTACTATGGCGACCTTCAAGGATTTAACAAGGCGGAAATGGCGCAGCAGTTTGGGGAAGAGGTGGTTCACCAATGGCGGCGATCTTTTTCGATTCGTCCACCTGGGGGAGAAAGCCTGGAAGACACAGTGGCTCGAACGGTACCCTTTTTTCTCGATCGCATTCTCAAGCATCTGACGACGGGCGATAACGTCCTAGTTGCTGCTCACGGAAATTCTTTGCGTGCCCTGATTATGCAGCTTGACCAGCTAGAACCCGATGAAGTGCCTGCTCTGGAACTGGCAACCGGAATTCCAATTGTCTATGAGATCACATCAAAGGGCGAAATAACACACAAGACTGTGTTGGTATAAACAGGTTTACCAAGTTCTAGATTTCAGCACTATTTGTAGCGTGGTTGCTCATGAGCAAGGTATTGGATACATCACTTGTCAGCCGACGATAAACACCTTGCGACAGCCAGCGAGGATAGAACAATTAAGCTGTGACAGATACAGGCAGTTGCCAAGCCAAATTAACCAGTGTATCCAAACCTATCAGCAGGTTTAGCTGCTTGATTGAACTGGACTGCTTAAAGTCCCCTTTCACAGCACATTTCTACTTCCATGAACCACAAACTCCTGTAGGAGCAGTTCGCGAACTGCCCCTACGTCATTGCTTATGTATCTGAACATGGCTGTAAGCGTGGATGCCGGAATGATAGAAGTTACCGGAATGATAGAAGTTAAAGGTGTTGTTACTACTAGGCAGCGAGAAGATTAAGCAGGAGTTATATCACATAAATGATATTTATATTTTTCCTGTATTTGAATTTGCCTGAGTTATAACTAAACTACAAATATATCGAACTAAATACCTTCCGATGACTCATTTGAGGGGTATTTCTCCCCAGTAACACACTTAACACCATTTTGAGACTAGCTATGTTGAACCAAACCAAACCTACTCATTCATCAACTTGTGTTTTCATGGACTCTCAACTGTTTTCATTTGATGCACTGTATCCCATTCGCCAATGGTTAAACGGATTGGATATTCGCAATACCACAATGGCTCATTTCATCTGTCGCACCGTTCCCGTGCAGTGTCCGTTTGAGCGCGACATCTGTTTGTTTGGTCGCAAAATTGCCCATATTCCGCCACTGTGCAAACTGAATCCACTGTATGAGGAAGTGGTTGGTTTACGGTTTCGAGCGCTTTGTTATTTAGCTGATGAGTGTGGTGAGGATGTGCGGTGCTATTGCTGATTTGCAGCTTTGCATAATTACCCGACTGCGAAAGTGGTGATTATATAGTTGCTTGATGCGATCGCACTCTTCCAGGGTCAGCAGCGAATCCGGTTTGACAAAGCCGCAAGTATTCAACGTTGCTAAACTTTGGTTTTAAGCTGCCAGGCTCTTTCCCCAATGAGAGTGAGACTTGAACGATATTTTTCCTGGAATTGGTTTAAATAATCATTCGGAAGGTCAAGAAAAAAGATGTTGCTGAACTGTTCGGGAATGTCAGGCGGGGTAGGTGACCTGCTAATTTCTGGAAGCAACAGTAATCTGACATTTTCATTCAATAGGTAACTCAGAGAAACGACATTGCCAGGATTAGTAGCGAAGGCATCACTTACAACAATCGGATTCTCTGAAGCGTTAATGATTTTAGCAATCTTGGGGTTGTCGTAGCTGACAACTTTGTTCCACCAGGTTTCAGCTTGGCTACTCATAGCGCAAGAAAGAATGCCAGAGACGATTAGCAGACTGGCGATCGCCAGCCCCATTTGTCGCCAAAAAGCATGAATGGAACTGAGCCAAGCTGCAATCAGATAAGCAGTTGACAATTGCAGTCCTAAAAAGCAGGGAATTAGGTAACGAGTTACTGTAAAACGCTGACCGCCAATAATTAGATCAGGTATTCCTAAAATTAGTGCGGTGGAGCCAATTAGCGTTAGTACAAAGAGCCAGACCCTCAGAGGAGTGTGGCTACAAAGGAAATAAAGCGAATAGAGCTGAAGCAATAGAAAGGGAACGATTAGCCAATAAACGCCAGGGCTATCAATTCTGTGACCAAAATCAACAAAGCTGCGGCTGAAATTTAAGGCAGAAAGCTGCAAAGAAATTAACGGAGGTAAAGAAATGCTTGACCAAGCAGAAGTTGCCCTGACAATTTCGATGTAAGTGAAGATGAAGTAAAACCAGGGAAGTAAAACAATGAGCGCAATGGTTGAGGTAATGACATAGGAAATAATCGATTTGTTAACTCGAAAATCTGTAAGAGACAGACTATAAGATGGGTTGATTGCTAATACATAAAGGCTGTGCCCGATCGCCACTAACCCTGTAAACAAGAAGGTGTAGAGGGAAACAATCAGCGACACCCCATAGACCGTCCAAGCAAATTTTGTCTGCCGTCGAATTGCATAAAGTAATGCTGCGCTACAGAGCAAAATGGTTGTAGCCCAGAGGCTATATTCTCGTGCCTCCTGAGCAAACAAAACTTGAAAGGGAGAGACTGCCATCAGGGCGAGCGCCACCCCTGCGACCAGACGTGACTCAAACAGTTCTAGGCAAAGCCAGTAGAGGCAGGGAAATATAAGCAAGCTGGAAATTGCCGAAAGGCTACGAATAGTTGAAATAGAAGTGCCAAATACCTGCGCCCACCAGTAGGCGATCGCATAATAAAGCGGCGGATGCTGAGCGTCCTCAATGCCTGAGAGGTACATTGCTAGCCAAAAGCCGCGATTGGGATCAATCTGCTGATACTCCTGTAGATCGGCTGGTGTGATGATGTTTCCATTGAACGCTCGCTCGACCAACTCACTACGAGTGTGAGCCGTAATTCGCAAAGAGGTATAAACTTCATCGTGCCAGTAAACTTTTTTATCAAGATTGATAAATCGAAAGATGATGCCAACGATTAACAGTCCAACGAGTGCGTACTTAAACCAGGCAGGCTGTAGCCTCCGAATCCCAGTTGATCGTCTCATGGCTTAATCCTTCGATTTTTGATTCAACGCGGTTTAAGGAAGTTCAACGGACTGGCAAAGGTATAAGGTATCACTCGGCGACCTTTTCTTACGAAAAGAATCAAATGCAAGAGGTAGACGAAGCAGACTATGTAGAATGATTCCATATTCTACATTCCAGAATATTCTCCATTGCAGACCGCCACACCCGACCCTAATCGGAAACCGACCATGCAAGAACTGACCCATCCCAGTGCGATCGCCACAACCAATCTCGAAGCTTTCTGGATGCCTTTCACTGCCAATCGACAGTTCAAGTCGAAGCCGCGTATCATGGTGTCCGCCAAAGATATGCACTTTACCACAGAAGACGGTCGGCAAGTCCTGGATGGAACGGCAGGGCTGTGGTGCGTCAACGCAGGGCACTGTCGTCCCAAAATTATTGAAGCAATCCACAAGCAAGTCTCAACCCTAGACTATGCGCCTGCCTTTCAAATGGGTCATCCAGGTGCATTTCAGCTAGCAGAACGGCTGGTGACGATGCTACCAGGGGATTTAGACCATGTGTTTTTTGCTAACTCTGGTTCTGAGGCGGTTGATTCAGCTTTAAAGATTGCGATCGCCTACCATCGCGCCAAAGGACAGGGCACCCGTCAGCGACTCATCGGGCGAGAACGCGGCTATCACGGCGTTGGCTTTGGCGGCATTTCCGTCGGCGGCATTGGCCCCAACCGGAAGTTCTTCGGCAGCCTGCTCAACGGGGTCGATCATCTGCCTCACACCCATAGCCTCGAACACAACGCCTTCAGCCGAAAACAGCCTGCCTGGGGCGCACACCTGGCAGACGAGTTAGAGCGAATCGTTGCTCTGCATGATGCCTCTAACATCGCAGCGGTGATTGTGGAACCTGTGGCTGGCTCAACGGGTGTTTTAATTCCCCCCCAGGGCTATTTAGAGCGGCTGCGAGCGATTTGCGACAAACATGGCATTCTGCTGATTTTCGACGAGGTCATTACCGGATTTGGGCGATTGGGCAGTTCCTTTGCCGCCGAGCATTTCGGCGTAGTTCCTGACATGATCACCGTCGCCAAAGGCATCACCAACGGCACCGTTCCAATGGGAGCGGTCTTCGTTCGCAAAGAGATTTATGACACGTTCATGCATGGACCGGAGCAGGCGATCGAGCTAGCGCATGGCTACACCTACTCCGGACATCCACTTGCCTGTGCCGCAGCTCTGGCAACCCTGGATGTTTACGAAGAAGAAGGACTATTTCAACACGCTCGTGATCTGTCTGATTATTGGGAAGATGCGGTTCACTCCCTGCGCGATTTGCCCCATGTGATTGACGTTCGCAATATGGGACTCGTGGCTGGTATTGAACTAGAATCTATTTCCGGAAAACCTACTGCACGAGCGTTTGACTGTTTCCTAAGAGCTTACGAGAAAGGGTTGCTAATCCGCACTACAGGCGACATCATCGCACTCTCGCCCCCCCTGATCATCCAAAAACATCACATCGATCAAATTGTAGAAATGCTTTCAGACATTCTGCGCGAAACTGCTTAACGCCACTTCAACAAAATTGTTTTACAGGGAGAGGGATGCAGGCTAGACCTGTATCCCTCTCCCTGTTTTGGAAGAAGCACTGGTGCGATCGCCCAGCAACTCTCATTCCTCGTCTTTCATCCCTTCTCATATAGAATCTGTTTTGTGAAGAAGCACTATTGGGTGTACGGGCGAAGCATTCGGCAAAAGAATTGTGCCTCAGTTACAAGGATTGTAACCGAATGCTTCGCCCCTACCGCTACCGCTACTCTACAGACGGATTTGGTATCACGCTCCCATCCCTGAATACTGTCTCAATCCCTTATGCCACAGCCAGCGATTCAACCCAAAGAAAATTAGACTCCAGCCCAGCATCATTAGCAAACCTCGCACCACATCTGTAGGTAACCCAACCAAAATCGTTGCGGGAAAGTAAATCATGTAAGGGAAAGGAGTCCATTCAACGACCGCCCTCACCACAGGGGGAAAAATCTCCAGGGGCGCAATCATGCCTGACAAAAACAGGTAAAACAGAAACCAAAACTGCTCAATTGCACTGGCGCGTTCTGTCCAAAAGGCAAGCATGGAGAAAGTGTATTGCATCAGGAAACGCAAGCAAAACGCCATGAACGTGACCAGTAGAAACAGCAGAAGGTTGGACAAACTGGGTATCCAAATCGCCTGTGGATAAAGGGTAAAAAACAGAACAACCAGGATCACAGCAAAGGGCAACCGAGCAAACCGTTCTGCAAAGTGAGAGGCAAAATGGTGCCAACCGGGGTCAAGCGGCAGCAAGAGCCGAAAGGAAAGCTTGCCTTCAACAATCTCTCGTTCAAACTCCCAAACCACCCAAACAACAGTGAATTGTCTAATCAGAAAAACTGCTAGAAAGTAACGAATAAAATCCAGCGGTGCCAGTCCAAACTGCCCTTCTCGCGATGCCTCAACCCAAACGCCCATAAGAATGAGTGGCAGCGTCCCAGATAGCATCCACAACAACAGTTCTGCCCGATATTCCACCATGTAGGCGTAGTAGACGGATAGTAGAGTACTGGCTTTACGAAAAAAACTTTGCATGGGAAACAAGGTAGAAAATTCAGATACTGTCAACTTAACCAAAAATTTAAGAATTTTTCTCTTCAGTGTCTTTGCAGTTAGCTAAATCAGGTTTCGGTTATGGTTCGGTGCGTGCCCTTCCTTCTCGATCGCGCTCATATCGGCGTGCGACGTTGAACGGGGCAGCCAATTCTCCCGACGACAAACCCAGAGCTCATAGGTGGAGGTCACCTGGTTCGGCATATCAAAGGTACCGGCAGGGATTTCGATTTCGTCAGCCGAGCGACTGAAGAGCGAGGAGCCGCAAACTGGGCAGAAATAGCGTCCGCGATAGTCGCTCGTCGTGTCGGCGATCGCTTTTCCCATACTCACCCAATTAATTGAACCATCGATCGCAACCACCACATCTGTAAAGAAGTACTCATTGCCAAACGTCTCCCGATAAAAGGCATCGCGCCCCAAATTAATCAGGTTCTGCATGTAGCTTGAACCTCAATTTCCCTGTTTGGTATTGATACAAACTCTGATGCATTAGGCTTTAAACAGCTCAGCAAACACTTGAATATTGAATTCACAACTGTTTAGCGTAAGCTGTATCTTACGCTAGGATCTTAAATCTTAAGAGCGATCGCTACTGAATCAGTAAATCTGGCACTGCGCTTGTGCATCCAGATATAAAGCTTTCCATTGATGAATATGGGCGATCGCTCTTTGCCCATCCTATGCTTCTGCCAAAGTTTGAGGGTTGTTTAGCCGTAGGCGGAGACTGTCAATCTGTTGCTCTGAGCAAGAAACTGGTTGTTGACAATGTCTTGATAGGTGTCTACGTCGTCTTCCCAATTCTCGATGATTTGAGATAATGTTTGTACTCTTTCCGCTTCAAGAATTTTAGACAGATCGCGATGAAAATTAGCGGCAAACAGAAGTACCGGAATGTGTTCGGTTTTCGAAAGCTCTAACTCTGTGTTTCGCACGGTTAGAGTGAATACTCCTTCATCGAGTTTGTAGATGAAATTTGAGATCATCTGCACAAGGTTTTGGTCAGATGTGTGAGGGCGATCGCCATTAAGAAGCGTTCCTTGAAGATAACTTCTTGCTGTGTCCTGGTCATCAAATAAAGTGTGTCCTTCCAGGTTAAGCCCTACTGCCTGATAATTTTCTTGCGGCAATCTCTCAACATACCTGTAAACTACATCAGGAACTTCTAACTCATCGAGGTTCTTTTCTCTAACGTCCTCAAAGAAGGCGATCGCGTTGCCTCGGTGAGCAATATATACTCCATTTTGGAAGATCGTTAAAGCAACACCTTCGTCATAGGTTGGTGGCTGAGTCAACTCCCAATGAAAAGGAATGATTCCTTTGGTTTTTAGGAATTCAGGATTCAGCAATATCGGATTGTGTTTCTCTACCACTAGAACAAGCTCAAGTTGGCGCATATCAATGGTTCTGTTCATGAGTTTTCTACCTATTACTCAATGTTCAAGTTTAAAAGCTGCTCATCGCCTATGAGGCGGTTTTGAGTATCTCCCTATAAAAGCTCACCTAGAGATTCACCTAGCAAACCCCCACCAATTCCTCCAATAATGCCTCCAACAACCGTGCCAACAACCGGAACTGGAATGAGCACAGTACCAAGTGCGGCTCCGGCAGCAGCACCACCCCAGCCTCCTGCAATTCCACCTACGGTTGCCTTAGTGTTTTCTCCAAACGTGCCACCGTCTTCCGCGATCGCATCACCAAGATAATGGAGATCCACGGCGGCACCCAGCGGACCTAAAGCCCTACTTCCTCCTCGAAGAACACTTCGAAGAACACTTTTTCCGGACTGGGGTTCCATGTGAACATGCGTTGGTCTTTCTCCAGCCCCTGGCAGAGCAGTGTTGCCTCCTGGTTCTAAAAGGGGAAGCCCATTCGTATAAACAACATTATCAACGTGACTAAGAAATCCCTCACTTTTCTTACCAATTGGTAGGCTATGTTCCATGGCATATTTATCCTTTGCTCGCTGAGCCTCTGCTCCTGGAGATGTAGCTGTAAAGGACGATTTTTTAAGTTCTATTACATCAACCGTACCATTTGGGTGAACATACACGGCATCGACGCGACGCGACTTACCACCTGGAAACAGAAAATTTCTTCCTGTAACAGGATCTTTCCAGTAAGGTTCAGTAACAACTCTACCGCCTTCACGTCTTGCTCTATGTTCAAGGTGTTCTCTCCAAGCTGTCTCATTTATCCTGCCAGGCGCAAAACTGGCTCTAGAAGATGACCTTCCACCACGCAGTCTCTCTTCCAAAGGTGGTAAAGGAGGTAAAGGAGGTAAAGGAGGGGGTTTAAATAGACCACCTATTTGTTCTCTTGCCATATAAATTCCTTTGAGAGCGCCAGTGGTTGCAAGTGCCTCCTCTCTAGCTTCTCGGAGTCCATCTCTCGCTGCATCAATACGAGCCATCAAATCATCTGCACTCATGATTTCAGTCTCCTTAAGGCTGTGTCGCAAAAATGATAGGGTAGAAAGTTGATTTTCTCTGACTTCAACTTAAAGGGCTTCTTTATCTCTGTTCACATGGCTCAAGGCAAAGCATACTCAATCTCCACTGGTGATCACGGTGGACAAAAATGTTGCTTACCCGGTGGCAATTGAGGCAATGAGAGCGGATGACCTGATCTCAGTGGAGACCGAATTACGGCAGAGCAAATACTTGAATAACGGGATCGAGCAGGACTATACAGATATCAAGCCAAGTTATCGAAGCAATCTTTGGAATTATCGCTCTTTTTGAAACTAGGGAACGGTGTTGCTGTTGGGGGTTTAAATCGCTTCCAAAGCATCCCTGGATTCCGTTAGCACTTCTACCGCCTTTTGGCAGCTCTGATTGCTGAGGTCGATGCCCTCTACCAGAGCTTCTGTGGCATCTACAACACTGGTTTTTGCTGTTTCAACTGCCCCTTCCAACTGGGTCATCATCTCGTCAAGTTTGGTAGCAGTGCCTTCAAGCTCAGTAAACAACTCGCCTTGTGAGGTGTTAACCTCTTCCATTAACCCTTGAATAGACTCTTCCATACTGTCTGAAACGGTTTGAATAGAAGTGCTGAAGTGTTCGACCACAATGTCAAAGTGTTCGGAGAGGGATTGTGCTCCGCCTTCGATGGTAGGTATAGCCTGATCGGTAATAGTGGATTCCAGTCCATCTACCTGAGCTTCTAATCCCGATTCAAAGGCAGCGAGTTCACCACTGAAACCATTGAGTTCTTCGATCGCCAGTCCGATCGCCTCTCCAACTTCAGCGCCGATTTCCTTCTCACCAAGGCTGTTTAAGGCTGTTTCAGCTTCAGTGATATCACTTTCCAGATCTAGTTCAGCTAGCTTGTCGTCGATTGCAGCGATCGCTCCCTTAGTCGCCTCTAATTCCTGGGTTAACTCACTTTGAGTGGTATCAATGGTTTGCTTTAATTGAGTAATTACCTGGGTGACAGTCTCTACTTCGGCAGCAAGTTCTGTCTTACCTTCATTTACCTGTTCGATGAGAGATTGGGCGCGATCGCTCAGAGTTTCCCAAGCCTCATCAACCGCCTGACGAATTCGAGTGAGTTCAGTTTTAACATCGGTGAGTTTGGTCTGGGTCGTTTCTGTCGCATCGGATAGGGTCGAGAGTTTGCTAACGGTTTCACCAGCAAGGGTTTGTAAGTCACTCATGAGTTTTCTCCTTGGTTAGATTAATTGACGCAGTGCTATTGGTTTAAGCAATAAATTGTGTAGAGACAGTTTGTATGTCCTTTATCCCCAGGGGATGCCCAGCTTATCTGCCGCATCTTGAGCGCTGGTGACACCTTGGCGCAGGGGTTCAATCAACTCTCGTAGCTGATCGACTAAACCGCTCAGCTCTTCTCGTTCGGTGGAGATATTGCCTTCAGTGCCAGATAATTCTGAACCCGTTTCTTGAACGGCGCTGACTACTTTCTCCAGGGCATCTTCAATGTTGGTTCCTAAAGTATCGACCGATTCTTTGGCTGTCTCCAGCAGGGAATCAATTTCGGTTTGGACGGTGCTATCTTGCAGGGTGGTCAACTCGGTGCTTAACTCATCCAAATTGGAGAACTCATCTACTACTTCCTGCACTTCGGTATCAATTTCACCGTTGGCTTCCTCTAGTGCATCGGTGGCTTGAGAGATATCTTCAGCGATCGCAGTGGTTGCTGTCTCAACTGCCTGCTGAGCCGTGTCTACACTTTCCTCAACGGCATCTACTACCTGATCAAGCTGTTGCTGTCCACTCTGAATGATGCCCTGACCCTCATTTAAGGTGTTGAGAGCAGTTTCACCCACAGTTGAGAGGGATGATAATCCTTCCTCCAGACTAGTATTCAGTTCGGTGAGTTTGGTCTGGGCTTCTTGCAGTTCAGTTTCGAGTTCAGTGCGATCGCTTGTCACTTCACTTTGCAAATTCTCAAACTCACTGCCTAAATCAGAGATACTTTCTGTTAGTTCTGTCTGATGCTCTGCTACTTCTGTTTGCAGTTCATCCAAACTGGTTTCGATCTGATCAATCAGTCCGCTAAGCTCCTCCTGCATCCCACTCAAACTTTCCTCAAATGTATTGATTTCTTCCTGAACCGCACTTGCCTCCTCCGTGAGAAGCCGCAGTTTTTCAGGCAAATCTGTCGCCAATTGTTCTAAAGAACTGGTTGCTCCACTCATGATGATTACCTCTAATAAATTGTGAGAAATGCTGGACTTGAAATTCTAAAGGTTCAAGCTTGAAACCTGAACATTGCTACTTTGAACTCGATGGTTGATGTTTTGGGGAGAAAACTTTGAAGATGGGTAGGATGGGCAAAGCATTGCGTGCCCATCAATAAGATGCAGTTTTTCGGTGATGGGCACAGGTTAACACCCTTTGCCCATCCTACAAATCTGAACTAAATCATGCGATAGCCCAAACTTCATCAAGCGTTGGATGCATTCTCATCCTTGATAGATAACCCAAATCCATTTGCGACAGATTCAGTGAGATTTCCCTCCGGCAAGAGTGCATCACTTAAACCTCCATTAGTGATTCCCATAACTGTCCGCAACGGGTCTTCTGTCTTAACGTCTAGCGAAAGAAAGGGAACATCTGTACCCAAGCCAACTTCTCTGAATCCATCGTTGTCGGCATCATCCCAATGCATACGGGCTCCTCTCCCTACGCCGAGACTTGTGCCTACTCGTATTGTTTCGTCCGTATCTATTTCTGCACTCCTAGTCCCCTCAGTAATCGCCACTTCTGCAAGGTTTGCCGTGCCTACAAGCGAGAGGCCATCATTCCCAATATTTTCTTCTAGAGTAACGACCCCGATGCCCATCTCAAGGTCTAAAACATTTTCTTCTGGCAGATCAAATTGGTTAGCCAAGTCCCATTTAGTTCTAATAACGCGGACATTCCCTGAAAATCCTTCACGAGTATTGCCGTTGGCATCTTCCCAGATCCCATCTTTAACGTCGAAGGTGAGAGCGTCAGTCTCTGGAAATAAGCTTCCGCCTCGGAGAGAAGCTATGCCAAACGAAAACCTGAAGCCTCTTTCATCTATCTCTAAAGGATTGAAATAATAAGCTTTGGCATCTACTCTTAAGCCTGAGAGAGAATTTTGGCTCTCCTGGATACGGGCTTTTGAATCTTCAATTCGGGCAACTAAGCTGTCAATTGATTCAACCATTTCACAATTCCGCTAGTAATTTTTATTGGGATTTCTAAGCCAGCATTTCTTCGACCATTGTGTTTGCAGCCACCATTACATTTCCAGCGGTGACAACTTCTTGAGTTAGTGGGTCAAGTTCACTCATTACGGATAGGGCATCTTCCATCTCGCCTTTGGTTTCTTCTGTTTCACCTTCGATTTCTTCGACGGCTCCACCTGTCACTTCTTCAACTGCTTCACCAACTGCTGCTTTGTGAGTATTTTCGCACTCATCTGTAAGTCCTGAAATTGTCTCAGTGACATCTTGCTCATACTGCTCAACCATCTCACTCACATCGGTACTGAAGGTTTGAAACATCTCTTGGAGGCTAGTTTCGCAATCGTTGCTAGCGGTGGTAATTGCTTCAGAGTGAGTACTTCGCAGCTCTTCGCTGAGTTCGTCAAAGTTAGTTTCAATTGCTTCCCGGTGAGTGTTTTGCAGTTCTCCAACTAACTCATCAATGTCAGTTTCAATCTCTGAGAATTTATCTACCTGGCTTCCTGCCTCGGTGATGGTTTGCCTCAAGGTTTCAAAGGCTTCTTGAGTGGTTTGAATTGCCTCTGTCAATCCATCTTCAAGCTGGGTCACTGCCCCTTCAAAGGTGCCTAGTGCCTGTTGAGCTTCGGTCATTTCTGTCTCAAATTCGGTGATAGCAGTGGTGAGTTGTTCAAACTCTCCTTGCATTTCGGTGATGGTGCCGTTTGCCTCTTCGAGTTCGGTGGAGATGTCGGCGATCGCCCCTTCCAGCTCATCTATAGCAGTCGTGATTTCTGTCTCTGCTGTTTCCAGTTGTGTATTTGCATCGGATAGGCTTTGCTCCAACGCTTCTAGCTGTGTGTCTAGTTCATCCCCCTGGCGCAGTTCTTCTGTTTCAGTTTCCAGTTCTGTGGCAAGCTCTCGAAAGTCTCCGCAGGCTTGCTCTAGGGTTGTGAGCAGTCGTTCCAGTGCATCTGAAGTTTCTTCAACATTAGTATTGAGTTCAGCCGCTTCAGCCATGATGAGTTCTCCTGATTAACAACGAGTGGACAAATTTTTGCAGAAATCTTAGCCGAGTGTCTCTTGCACATTTTCGAGGGTAGGCATCATCTCCTGGATGATTGCCACTACATCACCACATTTGTCGATGATGTCGCCAAAGCGATCGTTCATTTCCTCGCAGTTGGTTACGGCTTCTTCCCCAACGGCTGCAACTGCTTCGACGAGTTCTTGGGCTGATGTAGTGATTCCTTCACCGATTTCATTGAACTTCTCTTGAATAGTTGTGAAAGCATCACTGGCAGCCGTTTCTAACGCCACATCTAATTCGCCCAGTTCGGTGTTACTGGTTTCAATCAGATGCTCAAAATCTGCTTGCAGTGCTTCCAGTTTTTCTCCAATTAATTCCATCAGGGATGTGAACTCGTCGTTGAGTTGAGTTTGACTCTGGGTAAACTCACTGCGAGCCGATACAACAGATTCTTTCATGCCGTCAATCTCTCCTACGGCTTCATCTTCCAGCGTGTCCACTTCAGAGCTAAATTCCTCTGCTTGACTGGTTAGGGTATCCAGATTCTGCTGAATTTCGGTCGCTTTGGTTTCGATTTCTCCCATCATCTCCTCGGCGCTGCTTTGCAGATCGCCAAGCTGTCCACGAATCATTTCGGCAAATTCGGTGAGTTGGGTTTCAATTCCCTGAGCAGTCTCCTGAATCGGACTGAGGCTATCCTTTGCCGTTTGAATCTCGGTGCCCAACTGTTGTTCTAGCGTTTCCAGGCGTTGGCTGAGGGTTTCAAAGCTAGAGAGTGTTTCCTGTTCTTTGGACGCTAAATTTTCGCTCAAAGTATTGATTAACTCTTCCAGTTCGTTCACTTCCTCAAGGGCGCGATCGCCTTCTCCAGAAAGTTCTCGCATCTTCTCAATATTCTGATCAATTAAATCGGTGATATCTGACATCGTTGCCTCCTTTTGTGTTTCTGCAAATGGTTACTGTGTTCAATTGAGCTGTTGCAGGAACAGCCACATTCCCATCACGACTCCCACGGGACCGATTGTGGTGTAACAAAGCGCATCAACAAATCGCGGTTTATTCCAATGATTGGTTTGAACTTGAGCAATTTCTTGAGAACGCAGCCAAATGTCTACCTCTGTGCGGGCAAAGTCGGGGTTGGATATCATCTGCCAGCTATACCAGAGTCCCCAAACTCCTGCCAGCAACGGAGCTAGCCAAAAGAATTGGAAGAATAGTACTGTTACGACGGTCAAAACCAGAGAAGACTTCATCACTCATCTCCTACAAAACCTTCAACTCGGTAGCTTGACTTCTCCTGGAGCAGTTCTTTGCAAGGCGATCGCTTAACCTTCTATTTGTTTCTCTGTTGCCGAGATGCCAGGATTCTGCAACTTGTTACAAAAGTACATATTTGATTTATGACTCAGTGAGCAAGCTTTAAATTTCTGTTCTTGACTGAAAATATTGGATGGTTTGCATAAAACGCAATTTTTCCAAACGAGAACTAAATAGAGAACTGCGTCTGGAATATGTTTTATGCCTACCCATGTTGACATTTCCGAAAACCTGTCTATTTCAATCCAACCTGTTGTCCTGGATCAACTGTTAGATGGACGATATCAAGTGATTGGTAAACTTGGCAGAGGCGGCTTTGGAGAAACTTACATTGCTCAAGACACTCGCCGTCCTGGACATCCCAAATGTGTGGTCAAACATCTCAAACCGCTGTCAACAGCCGAACTTGATAGCTTAGATGATATCAGGCGCTTATTTAGCAAAGAGGCAGAAACTCTTGAAAAGCTGGGACATCATGACCAGATTCCTCGCCTGTTGGCACATTTTGAGAAAGACCGAGAGTTTTACCTGGTACAAGAGTTCATTAAAGGACACCCGCTTAGTCAGGAACTGTTGATTGAACATGGATCTAGCCCTGAAGCAGCTACACCACTGCACAAGGAACCTCAGGAAAGGGGCGATCGCTGGTCTGAGTCTCAAGTTATTCAGCTTTTAGAAGAAGTCTTAAATATTCTGGCATTCGTTCACGAGCATGGCATCATTCACCGAGACATTAAGCCAGAGAATATTATTCGTCGCCAACAGGACCAACGGCTAGTTCTAATTGACTTTGGTGCCGTCAAACACCTACAGAATACATCTGCGAAATCTTCTGAAAATATAGCTCGACAAAGTGATGTAACTGTTGCAATCAACAGTGCAGGGTACACTCCAATAGAGCAAATTCGAGGCAGACCTTGCCTGAACAGCGACATTTACGCTCTTGGCATGATTTGCATTCAAGCGTTGACAGGGCTTCATCCCCGCAGTTTTGAGGAAAGTCTGCATGTTGCAGAGGTGCTTTGGACACAGCAAGCTCAAGTGGATCCTGAACTGGTGGCTATATTAACTACCATGACCCGGTACAACTGGAAAGATCGCTATCAAACCGCAACGGAAGTCTTACAAGATCTGCAACAACTCGCTCCTTCTGTACCAGAAGTTGCTCCCACTGCTCCAGCATTGCCACCAGCAGCAAATCCCATCTACACACCTACTAAAGTAAGACCTGCTCCAACTCAACCTGAGGCTTCCTCTCAACCTCTACCAGATCTGTTTCCTGCTAGTGAGTCGCTGAGAACAAATCGACGGACGCGGGAGACGGAGCGATCGCTCACACCAACTCAGAACTCGGAATCTGGGCAGGCTGAGCAAACTAGCCTTAATCAAAGATTGCGTCAGCTCAAAGTTTTGCTCAAGCCTAAAATGATATCCCGGTTGACGGGTATAGGACTAATGCTGATCGGGGCAACCATTTTTGGGGGCTATCTGTCTGGAGCAGGCTCCTCTCGAAATATACAGACAGCCGAGTTGATTGAGCGACAGGATGAGCAGTTAATCACGACGCTTACAGGGCACTCCTCAATGGTCACGGCAATCGCTTTCAACGCAGATGGAAACATCGCAAGCGCCAGTACAGATAAAACTATCAAGGTTTGGGATATCACATTGGGACATGCGATTCAAACTCTAACAGAGGGCTCAGGGGAAAGTCCGGCGATCGCCACTAGTACGGATGGGAAACTCCTGGCTAGCAGCAGCATGGGCAACACCATCAAAGTGTGGAATCTGGATAGTGGAGAACTGTTGCATACCTTGAGAGGACACACTTGGACGATTTCAGCGATCGCCATGAGTCCAGATGGTCAAACATTGGTGAGTAGCAGCGAAGACAACACCATCAAAATTTGGGACTTGGAGACGGGTGAACTCGTGAAAGATCTCAAAGGGCATACCGCCCCTACTACCTCAATGGATATCAGTGCAGATGGCTGGTTACTGGTTGGAGGTAGCGCAGACAATACTGTGAAGGTGTGGAGCTTACCTACAGGAGAACTTCTGAATCAGTTTAGGGGGCACTCAGCAGAAGTTCATGCCGTTGCTATCAGCCCCAATGGCGCAACGTTGGTTAGCGGCAGTGCAGATAACACAATTAAAGTTTGGAATTTACACAGTGGAGCGTTAATTAACACTCTATCTGGACACTTAGATGAAGTCTACACGGTTGCGGTTAGTCCCGATAGCCAAACGCTGGTCAGCGGCGGGGCAGACAATAGGGTGAAGCTTTGGAATTTATACACAGGTGAACCGCTCTACACCTTTAGAGGGCACACCAGTGAAGTTCACTCGGTGTCGATTAGCCCAGACGGGCAAACGATCGCCAGTGGAAGCTGGGATAGAACCATTAAACTTTGGCGGATGCCTCAGACCCACTCACTTCCGTAGCGAATTTAGTAATCGATGGAATAGAAGTTATGTCAGTTAAATCTGAGAAACTAGTTAAGAGCATTCAGGAAATCCAGCAGTTTGTCGCTGCCAGAAGCCAACAGCCTGGAATCCAGCAGCACAGTAACTTTGAAGCGATCGCTCAAACATTAGAGAAGAGTGTTGCTTCCCTCAGAGAGGGAAAATTAACCCTGCAAATTGTGAGCCACAATCCAAACTCAGCAAAAGCACTATATGACCTCTTGAGGGCCCGTGAACTATCAGCAGCTTATCAGTTTAAGGTTACACCGCTAACCGATGACTTGCAGCTGACTCAATCCGAACCCACAGCGGCTCTGATTCTACAAACGGATACCTCGCCACAGCGCTATCAACTTTCTGCAACAGACAAATTGGCAATTGGACGACATCCTGAATGCCAGATTCTAATTCCTGACCCCTACGTGTCGGTTTCTGGATACCACGCTAACATCCAGCCCTGTGTAGAGGTTAACTCTAATTCAGCTTACGTCAGTTGGCAAATCTGTGACTTGAGCAGAAACGGCACCTACATTAACGAACAGCAGGTGCAGGGCTATCAGATTTTGATAGAGGGCGATCGCATCACCTTAGGCGCTCCAACCTCTACCGAAACTAGTCCAGAGTTGCTCTTTGAATATCAATCCATCACGGATTCTAGCAGCCAGCAATTCGATACTTTAGTTACAGAGTGCGATGTGTTGTGTTGGGTGATAAATCCCCAGTCACCTCTAACTGCTATTGAGCAACAATTGCTTGAAAAGATTCGCGCCGCTCGATTTACTAATCTTTTGGTCATAGCGGAATTATCAGATTCGCTTAATCAGCCCGAAGCTGCTAAATTACACCAGTCCAGAATGAATGCTTGGCTCCAAACATCTCCTCTAGATGTCTTTTGCTTTCCACTGTGCAATTCTTACATTGGAGCATCAGCGGCTCAACTCAGTGTTAATTCTCAACATGAATCAGACAAATTCTTCAAACTATTGGAGTCACTGGTCAAACGTAAGCCCGAAGATATTTTGACCAAACGTCTAACTGCTCAAGTATTGGCTCAATTGCATCTGGTTGAACAGTTGATTGACCTGGACGAAAGGAAACTGGCAAGGGAAACCCAGCAAGATGAAGCAAAATTAAAAGAACCAGGACAAAACCAAATCAAAGAAAAAGTTGACACAATTCTAAAGCAAATTCAGGATGACAAAGCAATATTCTTTAAACAGACAAAGGATAAGCTGAAACAGTCAAAGGTTGATTTGCTGGATGATTATCTCGAAAACAGCATCTCCTGCAAAATCCGCCGATTTCTCGATCAGCTAAAACCAAATGTTGTAAAGTATCGAGGTCGCAAATACATTCAGCTGCGGTTTTCTACGATTGAAGTGGTTGAATCTAAGAGAGCTAAACGTAAACCATTAAAACCAGAAACCGTCGAAGAAAAAACAATTGATGCAAATACGGCTCTTATGAATTTTTGTCGCTCTGAACTGAGCTGGTGGGCCGATGAACAGTGGGAAATACTTTGTTTATGTCCTCAAAGTAGTTTGAGGGAACTTCTGCAGAGAGCTTATGAAATGCTCCACTCAATTCCTTCCGTCAACTTAAACCGCTCTCTCTTTCAACCGGAGCAGAGCATTGACAACCGAGCTGTTTTCGAGGAAGCATTCGCAATGCCTTTAAGCGAGAGCCGCTATCAGGAAGCCTCTCCAATAGTTTATATGCTCAAAAAAATTAGAGGACAATGGATGCAGTTCATATTCATGTTTAGCTTCTTTAGTGTGCTGGGCATTGCAGGCAGAAGGCAGATTATGCAACATATCTCAGCGCCCATCGTCAATGCATTCAAAGCTTCTCCTTACATCTCAACTCTTGTGTTACTTGTGATTCTCTATTTTCTGTTCAGGTCTCTCATTCGTCTCTATCGAGAAGACCGAGACTTAGAGCGAGAAAAGGAGGCTGAAAAGATTAGAAATAATCTGCGTAGCTATTATCAAGCACTTGCAAAAAATCGTCTAGTCGAAAGACTCGTGCAAAATCTAACTACAGCGCTGGAAGTTGAAGAACAGCGCGTAGAAAAAATTCTTCAAGCTGCCAAGCACCAAACTACTCGGATCACGACAGAAACAGAGAGCAATCAAGCTCCAATTAGAAAACGCATCTTAAAGCACGAGGTTTTGCAGAAGGAGCTAAGAAGCGATCGCGATAAGTTACAAAAGCTGAGGAGGGTTCTAGAGGTAAAATCTTAGCGAACAGGAATTAAATTAAACTGATTTTTAGTGTCCGGACTGACCCTCAACCGAGTGAGCCAACTGTAAAACGCGCCAAACTATTTGATGTAGAGTTTCAATTGGGGAGACAACCCGCAGTCTTACTAATGGCGATTACACCAGAAACTGAGCAGAAAGTAGGCGTTTTAGTCCAATTGCACCCTGCGAACGGAGAAACTTACCTGCCAACTAACTTTCAACTATCTTTGCTTACAGAAACAGGAGAGATTTTACAAACGGTGCAATCCCGCAGTCAAGATAACTACATTCAACTAAAGCGATTTCGCGGTTTGGTTGGAGAACGGTTTAATCTTCAATTAAGGTTAGGGAGCACCAGCATCAAAGAGTCTTTTACAATTTGACTAAAAGCAGTCAAGATCGTAATGAGTCAGCTAGTAGTTTTAAGTTTAGGAACAGGCGATCTACACAGCGGCTTTCCGGTTGTGACGGCTCACCTTTGGGAGTGCCCCGAACTCCCTCCAGTAAAGTTTATTGGTCGCCTACCTGCCGCACCGCAAATTTCAGTAACTTATCGCTCCTGGCAGTTGCTGTATCATGCGCTCTGCCATCGCTTAGACTTGTCTGCTCGCATCGAAGTTGAAGCATCTGATATCACCAATGTATCTGCGGTTGAGTTTAGTGAACTGTGTGAGCAGTTGGTTGACCAAATCAATGTTTGGCTAAACTCGGAGCCATTTCGTAACATCGATCAGCAACTACGGACGAACTTGAATGCCTCAGACGAAATTCGAGTGTTGATCGAAACCAATGACCCTCTACTACGAAGACTTCCATGGCATGTTTGGAGTTTTTTTGAACACTACCCTAAGGCAGAGATTGCTCTCAGCGCTTCAGAATATCAGCGATCGCAGAGTTCATCCCTTAGAAATAACCAGGATAAAGTTAGGATCCTAGCAATCTTGGGCAACAGCCAGGGCATCAATCTAAACCAGGATCGAGCATTTCTAGAACAGTTGTCAGACCAAGCAGAAATTGAGTTTTTAGTAGAGCCGCAGCGAAAACAATTAAATGAGCGATTGTGGCAGGGGTGGGATGTATTATTTTTTGCAGGACATAGTTCTAGTCAGGAAAAAGGACTAATTCAGATCAATCCGACTGATAGTCTGACGCTTGACCAGTTAAAGTATGCCCTCAAGCAAGCGATCGCTCAAGGATTGAAGCTGGCAGTTTTTAACTCCTGTGATGGCTTGGGTTTGGTGCAGCAATTAGCAGACTTGCACATTCCTCAAATGATTGCAATGCGAGAGCCTGTCCCAGATCTGGTTGCTCAGGAATTTCTCAAGCACTTTCTGAAAGCTTTTGTGCAGGGTGAACCGCTTTACCTAGCAGTGCGCCAAGCGCGAGAACAGCTACAGGGTTTAGAAGATCACTTTCCCTGCGCAACCTGGTTGCCTGTGATTTACCAAAATCCAGCCGAGCAACCTTTGAGATGGAAAAACCTGAGTCATCAAAACCACAAGGTTGCTCAAGATAAATTAACTCACTTCCAGCGTCAAGCTCCCTGGCTATTGGTTGGTTCAGGAGTGGCGATTGTGTTAGCGCTAATGAGTGGAATAAATGGATTCAGTTCCTTGTTTCCAACGGTCTCCTCTATAGAGCAACAAGCAGCGCGATCGCCCAAACTGCCCGAGCTGTCAATAGCACACACCTTCCCTGGACACAAAGAAGCTGTTTGGTCAGTTGCAATCAGTCCAGGTGGACAAACGTTTGCCAGTGGAAGTGAAGACTCAACCATCAAACTATGGCACTTAAAAACAGGTGAATTGATTCGGACTCTGGCAGGGGATTCAGGTGCAGTTCGCTCAGTTGCAATTAGTCCAGATGGACAAACCTTAGTGAGTGGACAGAGTGACAACACCGTTCATATTTGGAATATCAAAACCGGTAAACTCAAGCAAACTTTGAGAGGACACCTAGCACCTGTTTGGGCTGTGGCTATTAGCTCAGATGGACAAACTCTAGCAACAGGTAGCTATGACGGCACGATTAAACTGTGGAATCTAAATACAGGTGAACTTAATCAAACTCTAGCAGGACATAGCGGCCCAGTGTGGTCGATCTCGATGAGTCCGGATGGCAACAGTTTTGCCAGTGCCAGCAGTGACAAAACTGTCAAAATCTGGAACTTACAGACGGGTGAACTGCTTCGTCCACCGCTTATCGGTCACTCCGATGCAGTCAGGACGGTTGTGATTGGTTCTGACAATCAAACGCTCGTGAGCGGCAGTTGGGACAGGACAATCAAAATTTGGAATCTGCATACAGGAGAACTGGGTCGAACTTTGTCTGGGCATGAAAACCGGATAACAGCTCTTGCTCTCAGCCCCAACAACCAAACTATTGCCAGTGGTAGCGTTGATCAAACCATCATGCTTTGGAACTTAGGCACTGGAGAATCTCTAACCACGCTCTCTCCTCATTCAGATTGGATTCTCTCCCTCGCGATTAGCCCTGATGGTCAAGCTCTACTCAGTGGTAGTAGAGACAGAAACATTTTTCGGTTTGATGGACTACAGTCCCAAAATTGGTCTGCGTTCCTGACTCGCCATAATCGTTTTTAGCCCTACTTGAGGTTTAAGTAATGCAACGTAAATCTCTAGATATAAAACCTTTGTGGCTGATCGCAATGGGCTTTAGTGTAAGTCTAGTGTTGTTTGGATTGTTGTATGGATTGAGGCGATCGCAAGCCCTGCAATTACGACAAGAGCTTAAGCAATTAGCAGCACAGAGAAACTATGAGGAATGTATTTCTACTGCACAAACTGCTTTTGATCATGCAAACCGCGCAAATTTTGATGCAGAACTTGAAAGCCTCTTGCAGCAGTGTGAGGCGGGTGCAAACTGGCAAAATGTTCAAATTCGAACGCTTTTAGGACGGGCTGGCTGGCTATGGTCTGTTGCCATCAGTCCAGATCAGCAAACTCTAGTAAACGGCAGCGAAAACGGATTAATTCAACTCTGGAACTTAGCTTCTGGCGAGTTGAATCAAACTATTTCGGGTCACTCAGGTCGAGTTTTGGCAGTTGCAATAAGTCCTGATGGACAAACGATCGCTAGCGGTAGTAGCGATCAAACCATTAAACTTTGGAGTCTAGATGGAAAACAGTTAAATAAGTTGACTGGGCACACAGAAGCTGTGAGAACCCTTGCTATCAGTACTGATGGGCAAACGCTCGTGAGTGGCAGTTGGGATAATACTGTGAAAGTTTGGAATCTGACTACGGGACAGCTTATTCACACACTTTCTGGACATGAAAAGGGGGTTTATTCCGTTGCCATAAGCCCTGATGGACAAACGATCGCCAGTAGCAGTCACGATACAACTATTAAACTGTGGAACCTCAATACTGGAGAGCTGCTTCATACTCTCACTGGCAATCTGCGGCAGGTAAGAGCACTGACGATCAGCCCCGATGGGCAAACGCTTGCTAGTGGTGGAGGTGATATTAAGCTGTGGAATATCAAAACAGGAGAGCTAATTCGCACTTTCTCTGGACATACAAATCTAGTGTTGGCGCTCGCCTTTAGCCCCGATGGGCAGATGCTTGCCAGCAGTAGTAGAGACATTAAGCTTTGGAATCTGCAAACTGGAAAGCTGATCAATACTTTCTCTGAACATTCAGGAGACGTAAGCTCGATCGCATTTAGCCCGGATGGAAGAACTTTAGTGAGTGGTAGTAAGGATGAGACCATTCACATCTTGCAGCGATGACTCAACCCAACTTTGGAGAATTTTGGAGCTAAGAAGCGATCGCGACAAGCCCCAAAAACTTAAAAGCGCCTTGATCCAAGATCTGTCTTAAGTCGCAATTTACAGGATGAAAAGATTAAGAACATTTGTTCATCTCAGGTAGGATGAGCGGTAGGAGGAAGCAGTACCAAAATCTCTTCAACAACCCGGCAAAATTTGCATAAAACTGGGAGTTATTATGCCGAGAGATAAGTAGAGGTTTACATCGGTTCTTGCAACAGTTCTTGCAACAGTTCTTGCAACTGTAGGGTTCCCCATGAATCAAACGGAGTTAGATGAATTTAATCAGCAGCTCGGGCAACTCGCGCTCTCAGCCCAACAGCATCCCCCACTGTCTCCGGAGCGGCAGTCGGCGTTGCGATCGCTTGTGCAGGCAATTCTCCGATCGGGTCGGCTTTGCCGTCCCCAGCAAGGTAAATTTTCTGGTTTTTATCAGGACATTTACGATGAGGCGCTTCAGGAACTCATGCTGTTTATTTGTCAACACGTTGAGCGATATAACCCAGAGCGAGGAACTGTGATGGCGTGGGTGAACATGCTGCTAGACCGGCGTTTTTTTAGAGAAGCGATTCCAAAGGTTTTAGGTCGCCAAGACGTGCAGCGAGTAACGCTGTCTGATCTGGATAACCTTACTGCGCCTGAGCCACAGGAGACGCTAACGGAGAAGCTCAAAGCCTGTGTTGATCAAGACCCAGAAGATATCTTGAAGGCAGAATACATTAAAGATCATCCGGCAGCCACTTTTCAGGTCTTGTTGCAGCGGCGAATTTTGGGAAAGTCTTGGAAGGAAATTTCAGCCGAGTTTGATTTGAAGATTCCAACGGTGAGCAGCTTTTACTACCGATGCTTAACCAAGTTCTCTACCCGGTTGAAAGAATATTGTACTCATGATGCGATTTAAGCTAGGCATATTATGGTGATATCAGAACTCTCAACTTTTACTGTACCTCTCCGCCCGTCAGACCATAGTTTGGCTGAACAGTTTCGCAGGCAGCACCGCGATTCGGCTAAAGCCAAACAAGTTTATCTGAATACTTTGGCAGTATCTGCGGTTAATTTCTACTTACGCTGTATGGGCGTTAAGACCAATTGGGAAGCGAGCCAGAGCCGTGATCCAGTTATACAGGCGGCAATGGATGTCGCTGATTTGGAGGTTTGCGATCGCGGCAAACTAGAGTGTCGTCCAGTACTGCCCGATGTGCAGGTGGTTTACATTCCACCAGAAGTTTGGTCAGATCGAATTGGCTGCGTCGCAGTTCAGCTTGATCCATCGCTGCAAACAGCAACGCTGTTAGGCTTTACAGAGATTTCTAATGTAGAAGAGGTGCCCGTGAGCCAGTTGCGATCGCTCGACTCACTTCTAGAGCATTTGAGCCAATCTGCACCTGCTGTCTTCTCAAATCCATCGGCAAACTCTCAGGTGAATGAACGGGTGAATCTAAGCCAGTGGCTTGAAAACCTATTTGAAACAAGTTGGCGATCGCTTGACTCACTCTTACTCCCTGGGCAACCTCATTTTGCCGTCAGTCTTAGAAATGATCGCCTGAGTGAGGCAACGGTGAAGCGAGCTAAGCTGATTGACCTGGGGTTGAGCCTGAAGGAGCGATCGGTTGCGCTAATGGTCGCAATCATGCCGAGCGCAGGACAGATCAACGCATCTGAAGCAAAGCTGCAAATGGAGATTTTAGTCCAGATGCATCCAATGGGAGGAGAAACTTATCTGCCCGCAGACCTGAGAATGAGTTTGCTCTCACCATCCGGGGAAATGCTGCAAGAGGTGCGATCGCGCAGCCACGATAATTACATTCAACTCAAAAGGTTTCGAGGAATGCCTGGAGAGTGTTTTGACATTCAGGTTGCATTCCATGAAACTTGTTTGACGGAGATGTTCACAATTTGATGATTAAAGTTTGAGGGTTAAAGTCCGATCGCGAACTGTTTAGGTTGTGATGGTTAAGTTAATTGTCCTGAGTCTCGGAGAAGGAAATTTAAGTAAGGGCTTTGCGTCCGTTACGGCTCAGTTGTGGGACGAAAGTGACATCTACCCAATGAAGTTTATAGGGCGTTTAGCCGCAGCTCCTCAGTTGGCAGAACTCTACAGACGGTGGCGATTGCTTTATTTGGCGCTCTATCAACGGTTGGACTTTGAGCTGCGTCTAGAAATTGAGACAGCAGATGTTACCAACGTGTCTGAAATTGAACTCAGTGACTTATGTCAGCAGCTATTCGATCAATTGAATCACTGGTTAAATTCAGAGCCGTTTCACAGCATTGATCAGTCGCTCCGAACGCAGCTAGCGCCGTCTGATCAGGTGCGATTCATCATTGAAACTAACGATCCCCTATTGCGACATTTGCCCTGGCATCTCTGGCAGCTTTTTGAGGATTATCCTAAAGCAGAAATGGCCCTGAGTACATCAAGCTATCAGCGTCCAAATCGACTACCGATAAATCGGAATTCTTCTCAAGTTAAAATCCTAGCCATTCTGGGTAACAGTCAGGCAATTGATGTTGAGAAGGATCGGGTTGCCTTAGAGCAACTTGCAAGCGATGCCGAAATTGAGTTTTTAGTAGAGCCAACGCTGGAAGAGTTAAATGAATACCTCTGGCAAGGCTGGGATATTCTCTTTTACGCAGGTCACAGCTCTAGTGATGATTTCGGTAGTGAGAAAGGACTGCTGCAACTTAATCAAACCGATCGCCTCACCCTTGAACAGTTGAGATACGCGCTCAAACGGGCGATCGCCCAGGGTTTGAAACTTGCTATTTTCAACTCTTGTGATGGTTTAGGATTAGCCCAATCCCTAGCGGATTTGCACATTCCCCAGGTGATTGTCATGCGGGAACCTGTACCTGATGAAGTCGCTCAAACTTTCTTGCGGCATTTTCTAGCTGCCTTTGCCGGAGGACAACCACTTTATGTCTCAGTGCGAGAGGCACGAGAGCGGCTGCAAGGGCTAGAAGACAACTATCCTTGCGCGACGTGGCTACCCATGATTTGCCAGAACCCGGCTGAGTCTCCTCCGAGTTGGCAGAGCTTACGAGGGCAGGTAGACGAAGCTGGATCATCTCACTTACAGCCTCAACCTCAACCGCCTCAAATTCTCCCCACAACTGCAACCCCTTCCCAGCCCAAAAAACAGCGCCGACAGAGAATCTTTTCAAGAATCAGGATGGTTTGCCTGGTTAGCGTATTGGCGACCAGTCTGGTAGTGGGTGTGCGATCGATTGGAGTACTTCAACCCTTTGAGTTGCGGGCATTTGATCAACTCATGCAGCTACGTCCCGCTGAGTCGCCCGATAACCGCCTGCTTGTTATCACCATTGATGATGCAGATGTGCAATATCAGGAGCAGAGAGGTATGCAGCGAAAAGGATCCCTTTCTGACCAGGCATTTGCTCAACTGCTGCAAAAACTAGAGCCGCATCAGCCCCGCATCATTGCTTCAGACATTTATCATGAGTTTGAGTTTGAACCGAGTTTGGCAGCCTATTTAGAGCAACGCGAAAACATCATTAGTGTTTGTCGAATGGGTCAAGCAGATGATGAGCAAATTCTGCCGCCACCGGATATGCCAGCCGAGCGTTTAGGGTTCACCAATTCAGTGCTTGACCCCGATAACGTAATTCGTCGCCATCTATTGGGAATGGCATCGGACTCATACTGTCCGACCAACCAGTCCCTTAGTTTGCAAGCGGCAACAGCCTATTTAGAACAGTTAAAGGTGCTGCCGCTACAGTTTACAGAAGCTGGCGTGCTACAGGTTGGAGGGTTTTCCTTTCCAAAACTAGAATTCAATACAGGCGGATATCAACTCTCGACTGCTGAGGCAAACGGATATCAGACGCTGCTCAATTACCGCTCGGCTGCTTTCACCCAGATTCCGCTTCGACAAATCTTGGATGGTTCACTTGGCGACTCACAGCTTGCAGAACTGGTTAAAGATCGCATTATTTTAATTGGAGTCACAATAAGCAATGTTGATTCACATCTAACGCCCTATCGAGGAAAGTTTGTTCAAGCCGAAATGCCGGGGGTTGTGATTCAGGCGCACATGATTAGTCAGATCATTAGTGCTGTTCTCGATCAGCGATCGCTCTTGTGGTGGCTGCCGCAATGGCTTGAATTCGTCTGGATCGGCTGCTGGGCTGGGTTTGGAGGAGTGCTGGTGTGGAGATGGCGATCGCCCTTCCAAAAATATTCACTCTCAAGAACAACAAACATGGCTACCTTTAAATTAGGACTCTCAGTTTGTTTGAGTCTTGTCATCTTACATGGAGTGTGTTTTATGTTTCTGCTGTGGGGTGGCTGGTTGCCCCTAGTTCCTGCTGCTCTTGCGCTAATCATTTCAAGCGGAGGTGTAGCGACTCAAATAAGACGATTAAGATAACAAAATCTTTAGACCTCGTTCCTAAGTAAAGCCTTGTACGGAATCCATCTCGTAAAGAAGCACTATTTGGTGTAGGGGCGAAGCATTCAGCAAAAGAATTGTGCTTCAGGGACAGGGATTGTGACCGAATGCTTCGCCCCTACCGATACCGCTACTCTACAGACGGATTTGGTATTAGAACGAGGCTAATAAGATTAAACAACTCACTTATATTACGAACTTAAAATTGAGTAATTCCCCTAAAATCATGAGTAAGATCCTATTACTTCACCGTACATTCTGGATTTCTGCATTAGCTGTCGCGCTAACAGGAGTACCGCTACAGCCCGTGTTGGTTTGGGCGCAGCCAGGTGATTCCTCCAGCCCTGTAAATTCTGAATCATTGTCTGAACCATTGATTTTTAACTTCTCAAATCAAATGGATGGCTTTGAGAACACAGGCAGACCTGCCCGTCAAACCTCAACGGGTTCTCGCTCTCCTGGCTCTTGTTTAAGTCGATTGATTGCGTTAGTACCCGGTAGCGAACCTCTCATCACTCAAACGCAGAGCTGTTCTGAGCCAAACTCACTATTAGCGCTGACCGTCGATGACACCCCTACTTTCTGGTTTTATTTGCCGCCTGAATTGAGCAATTCTGCTGTCTCCGCAAAATTTGTGCTGCTAGATCAAAACCATCGCCCCATTTATACGGAGCAGGTTTCCCTCAATGGTGAATCTGGAATTATTGGCGTTCAATTAACTCACTCTCTGGAGGTGAATCAGGTTCATCGCTGGGTTTTTCAAGTTGAGTTGACTGGGGAACGGGGACAAGGTCCCGCCGTAGAAGGATTTGTTGAACGGATTCAGCCCGATTCAGCGCTAAACCGTCAGCTTGCAGCAGCAACATCTCCTCAAGAGCGAATTAGAGCTTACGCCGAGCATGGAGTCTGGCATGATGCGCTGACTGAGGCAACAGCATTGCGTCCCACTCACTCAAGTTCTGCAACGCAGACTGGCTTAAATTCTGCAACACCGACTGATTGGACGAGTTTGCTCGACTCCGTTGGGCTGGGGGCGATCGCCCATTTTCCTTTGCTAGACTGCTGCACCTCACAGCCAGTTTCCGACTAAGACGTAAGGCGACCAAAAGAGGGGTTCTGGATAGCCAGATTGAATCAGCGCAACTTGGGCGCGGCGGAGTGCTTCGGCTCGGGTGATGGGCGTACCTGAACTGGATAACTCCTGGTAAAAGCGACTGATTAGCTCAGCCGTAGCTCGATCATCAATGTTCCACAATGTGGCGAGTGTACTGCGTGCGCCCGATTGCACAGCGATTCCAGCTAATCCTAATGTGGCACGATTATCACCATCGGCAGTTTGACAGGCACTTAAGATGAGTAATTCGATCGCCTCTGTGCTGCTTTGGTCCCGACGCTGCAAGATGCTGCTGAGTGTGTTGACATCAATTTGACCATCCCAGGCTAAGACAAAAGTTTGCTGTGGGTCAGAACTAAACTGCCCGTGTGTTGCGAGGTGAACCACAGAAAACGGCTCAGTGCTAACCTGTTCTTCCAGCGCTGCTTGAGTAAACTCCTGATTTAGAAAGACTTCACTCGGAATCTGAGCCTGAATGACTTGCAGTTCTGTCTCTACGTTTTGAAGAGGAGTAAAGTTTTGGTGAGGCGGAAAGTTACTTCTAACCTCAGAAAGCCCAAAAGTCAAAGCATTGAGCCGAATTTTGGTGAGTGGTTCAGGAGCAAATAATTGCAAGCTAGGAGTGAGGGCGATCGCATACTGTTCAACCAAATACTGCTGCCCATCATGCAGTGCTGCCATTGGCACATTACGTAATGCAGCATCTAAAACAAACACCAGTGTTTCTACATTGCTTGCTGCGAGTGCTGAACCAAACGGACGGATCAGCCAGTCATAAACCTGTTGCGATAAAGCCTCTCCTTCTGGAGACACATACTGTCGTCCCAGTTCTTGTCGTAATTGGTCTAAGGTTTGCTCAACCTCAGTTTGGGCGATCGCATTGATGTGAATCTGTAGCTGCCCCGTTTCTGGCAACCTCAAGATTACTGCTAGCTGATTGGGCAAAATGATTGGGTAAAAAATTGCTGCCGTTGGATCAACCTGAGGAATGTCTGTGGCGATCGCCAAATTACAGCGCAGAAAGTTCTCCAATTCACTCACCTGAAGGGCATTCACCTGTCGAATCGCTTGTTCAAGATAATCTTGCCTCACCTCATCGTTGCCACTTGTGATCAACAGTTCCACCAGTTCTCGGTAGACAGGTTCCACATCATCTCGAAAGGAGAACTGCACCTCTGAATCGACAGAGAGTAAATCATTGCGAACCAGGTTAAGATTCTCAACCGCAGTTTGATAAGCGGCGATCGCCCTCTCCTCTTCCCCCCGCTGCTTTAGCAACCGTCCCAACTGCCACTGCCACCGATAAGCAAGGTCAGGGACATTAATCTGTTGAGCAATGAACAATGCTTCCTGGGTCAAATTCTCCGCTTCACCCCACCGTTGATGACGTTCATTGACCTGCCCCAACACGCCTAGCGCATACGCCTCCGCCCTTGAATCCTCTAACTCCCTAGCCTGCTGCACCGCTGTATTCAGCAGTTCAACCACCTGATCAAACCCCTCCCCAATCCCTACTTCCCAATCTCTACCTCTCATCATGCTCTCAGCCACATCAATCCGAGCATAAACCGCTCTACGACTGGGCGGCAGATCTGCGAGCTGCTGTAGAATTTGAGGAAACAAGTCCTCAGCCGTGTTGCCCCCTTCACCTGCCAGCTGTTCATCTTCTAGCTGTTCATTTTCTCGCAAGAGGCTAAACTGACGCAGTTGAGCCGAGATTCGCGGTAGGGGTGCAGGTGCCGTCTCAGCAGCCTGCTGGTAAAACGTTAAAGCAGCCGGATAGTCTTGTTGCGTCCGAGCAACATCACCGAGGCTAAGTAATGTGTCACTCACGGCTTGAGAGTCTGAAATTGATTCTGCGATCGCAAAACTTTGCTGCAACACCTGTTGCGCTTCTTCCGGATCGCCCATGACTCGCAAAACATTACCTAAACTCCGTAGCCCAGTCACTTTCAGCGCAGAATCGGGCTGACTTTGCAGCGTTTGCTCGACTTCACGCAACTGATCCTGTGCCTGACGATAAAACCCTAAACTTTGCAGCGCTTGAGCCTGGTTGATCTGGTTGCGAGTGAGTAGAGTTTCGTCACCTAACTGAGTGTAAATATCAGCCGCCTGCTGCCAGGTTTCAACTGCAGATTCAGCCTGTCCGCGTGATAAATACAAACGACCCTGCACATCTAGAGCCTGAGCCAGAATGGGCGATCGCTCCCCTTGATAGGAATTAAAAGTGAGAACGATCGCCTGCCGAATTGCTTCCTCCGCTTCATCCCACTGTCCAAGCTGCTGATAAGCGAGAGAAAGGTTACTCAACACCATTGCCTGATCCAACACATCTCCCGTAGATTGGAAGGCGATCGCTGCCCGTTGCCAAACTGAAACTGATTCGGCAAACTGTTCTGTCTGATAGAATTGCCGCCCCTGCTGGTCTAGCATTTCTGCATCAGGCAAACTTTGAACCACTAAATTCTCAGTGACGACATGGGCGAAAGTTGGTAGAATCGCTGCTCCTAAAAACAGAACTACCAGAAACAGCGATGTTGCTAAACACCGCACTCTCACCTGCATGTACCTCGGCAAGCGTCGCAGTAAGCGGTTTTTTGAGGCTTGACTGTTTCTCACCTTTTTCCCTCCTCTACTTAGCGGAATTCTTACACTTAGCGGAATTCTCACTGAGAGGCATGACAACCAACAGGATGCCAGGGGTTTTGAGATGTAGTGAGGGGTACAGCCGCAGTGAGAACGACTTCACCATTAGCATCCAGCATCCAGCCTTGAGCTTCTACAACTGGAGCATGGGTTTGAAGCATGATTTGATTTCTATCCTGCTCTGTATTCTCTTCAGAGTTGTTAGAGCGATCGCCCTCAGCGGAATTTACCTCCTCAACCGCACGAGTAACCAGGTCAACTTGAACGGCATCCGGGGCGATCGCCTCATCTGAACTAGACGGTAGCCCACCGCGCCCTGTAACAATAAACTCACTCTGGGTTTGGCTGCCCCTCGCTGTACAGCCTTGAGCAATTTCAGCCGTGACTGGAGTGCCTTCTAGCTCTTCAAATTCGCGTTCCTCTGTATCGATGTCTAGAGTTCCATCAATTCCCAGAACTGAGCTTGCCGTGAAATCACTTTCACGGGTTCGTTGTTCCCGGAACTGGCGAAAGCCAAATACTCCAGCCGCTCTAGCGCGGGCGGCTCCACCATTTCCAGTATCAGCACTCGCTACAATGTCACTGTCTTCAGACAGAACAGCAAGCACAAACCCATTAGGAGTTTCAATCGTGACATTGCCACCATTCGCAAACCCACTTGCAGAAGCAGAAATCAGGCTGCGATTTCGCAGTAGCGTTAACTCCTCCACATTGAGGTCAATGTTGCCACCGCTGCCTGAGCGCGTTTCAGTCCTAAGAGAACCTTGATCTTGCAGTGTAATAGTTCTTGCAAACACGGTTAAATTTCCCGGATTACCTGTGCCGTTTTGCCCATTACTCACTGTAACGATGCCTTGATTTTGCACCCGCAAATTCTCTGTTTCTAGCCTGATTCCTCGTGCATCACCGCTCCCTAAGGTATCAAATGAGAGACGGCTACCGCGTCCGTCTACCACAATCGACTCACTTGCATCTACCTCTAAAATGCCGCCTCGTCCTGCTCCAGAAGTTAGGGCAGAAACGTTTGCTCCGTCTAATACCATCAACCGAGGGGTGTTGATTTCTAGCTCCCCTGCGTCCCCGGCAGTTGAGGTGTTAAAGTTTAACTGGCTTTGACTTCCGTCTGCATTTACTCCGCTCACCCGGATAAATCTGTCAGCAGTGACAAATAACTTACCAGCATCTCCCTCACTTAGCGTTGCAGCCGTAATAGTGGCACCCTCTAGAATAGACAGCGACCCTGTTTGAATGCGAATCACACCACCGCCGCCGCCCCCCTCTGCATTTGTCTCAGCCCGACTATAGATGCCGCTGAAGCGAAACTGAGAGTCAGCGCCAACCCCCTGCAAAACAATGTCGTCCGCAATCACAGTAACACTGCCAGCATCTCCTTCACCTAAAGTACTGGTGTTTACGCCGCCGCCGTTAGTAAAGCGGATCGATCGCGCTTCTAGCTGAACCTGACCGCCATCGCCCTGTCCCCGAACAGCACTAAAAACAGCGCTTTCAGAGCGAAAGCGTTCCTCAGGCACTTCTGGGTCAAAAACAAAGTTTTCAGTCTGTCCGTCAAAATGAATGCGATCGCCTCTCACTTGAATGTCGCCTGCATCTCCAATGCCATCGGTAGTAGTGCTAATAGCAGCACCATTGGTGAGTAAAACGCGATCGCTCACAGAAACAAGGATATCGCCGCCTCGTCCTTCCGCCGCAGGATTAGCAGAGCTGCCAGGTCTGAGTCGGCTGACAATTCTAGTCAATCCTCCATTTGGAGCGCTGCCGTCTAGATGTAGGTTATTTGCAGTGACAATGATATCGCCCGCCCACCCCGTAGAGCCTTGCAGTATAGAGTTGCCGATCGCACTTCCCTGATTCAGAAAAACGCGACCCGATGCATTCACAACAATATCTCCAGCTCGACCTCTGACGACACCAGCATTTTGAGCAATGCCTCCCTGCAAGAAACTGGTGTTGAGCAGGTTGAAGTCACCTGCATAGATGGCAATAGCGCCTCCAGGTGCCTCTCTCACGTCGATCTCACTTCCATTGATGAGAGTGATGGGCGATCGCGCTAAACTATCTGGAAATCGCAGAAACAAGAGACCACTTTGAATGTCAAGTCCAACTCGACCTGGCTCTGCAACGGCGGCGACATCTACTCGTCCTGCTGGCGCTTTCAGTAGCCCATCGTTGAACAGTACTCTACCGCTTGCAGTATCGCTTGGAAACGGATTGCCACCTACAAGCAGAATGCTTTGATTCGTAGGCACAGTTAACTCACCATTTACCGTAATAGAGTTCAACGGCTGATTCGCGATTTGGTTGAATAAAAACGCAGTAGGTGTGACGTTGAGTAGTGATGAGGTCTCCGGCTGAGAAGCGCTAAATAGCCCTCGTCTGCCCAGCTCCATCGCATTAGCCGTTGTAGCGACGAATGAGCCATTGACGTCTAACCGAGCGTTTGGGCCAAAAATAATTCCATTAGGATTAATTAAGTACAAGTTAGCGTTACCTAAGTTGCCGGGTTCTCCTACGCCCAAGGTCCCCTCAATATCAGATGGATCAGATCCAGTCACTCGACTCAGGATGTTTCTAACTCCACTTAAGTTTTCAAAGTACAAAGAACGATTTTCGGGAATATTGAACTCCTCAAAGCTATGAAAAACATTTTGACCCTGTCGAGTTCCTCCACGAACCTGATCGACTGTTGGCGTTAGTCTCTCAATGCGAGTTTCCAGGTCACGATCAGGAGCCGTGTCAGGCGTGAGATTAAGCTGGGCAAGGGCAGGAGTTTGGATGCTGGCGATCGCCCCACTGATGCACCAACCTGCTAGCCTTGTCCAGTTCCAATGCTTTGTCTCAGTTATCACAACCGTTGCCTCGCTAAGAACGTCAATTGATGACTCGACTGACTGCGTCGCGGTGACGTAAACCTGAACTTAAGTTTGATATGACCTCAATACCCTGGACTAACCCGGTGAGCAATCTTTCTGTTACTGCAAATAAGAACTTTGAGTTGACGACAGATTTAAGTTAATCCCTTAACTTAGGATTATACAAACGGTTCTAGGTTTAGAGGAAAGAGATTTCACATTGCTTTTTGTACGATAAAAGCTCTTTTCTTCGCAGGTTTAGAATGAGTCAAGACACCTCAATTGAACCATCCGACGACCACAACCCGTTAGCTATACCGCCTTCTGAGCGAGACTATCGGCAAGGACCGCTCAGCGCCAGGGTTGTGCTCGTCGAATATGGGGATTATCAATGCCCTACCTGTGGAGAACTTCACGCCTTGATCAAGGCAGTTCAAACACAGCTTGATACGACCTTGGCTGAGGAGAACTATCTATGTTTTGTGTTCCGGCAGTTTCCTCAACCTCAGATCCATCCTCACGCCCAAAAGGCTGCAATGGCAGCGGCAGCAGCGGGAGCACAGGGAAAGTTTTGGCAGATGCATGACATGTTGTTCAATCATCAGCAAGCATTAGAAGATTGCTATCTAGTAGAGTATGCCAACCATCTCGAACTCGATATTCCTCAATTTTTGAGAGATATATCGAGACGAGTACACGCCGATCGCATCAGTCAAGATCTCGAAAGTGGATTACTCAGTGGAGTAACGGATGCTCCAGCACTATTTATCAATGGAACTCGATACACCAGCGGCTGGGACATGGAGCAGTTAATGGCAGCTATTCTCACCTAGCGTTGTCAAGACAAGCGCCTAGCATAGAACGCAACTCTAAAAAAATTGCGGTTAACCGTGAATATGCCGCGCAATAACAAAAATGAACCCTTGCAGACAACTCAGGAGGCTGTCATGACTCACTATGACTACATTGTGATTGGTGCTGGTTCGGCAGGCTGCGTAGTCGCCAACCGTCTGACCGAAGACAGCAACACAACGGTGTTACTCCTCGAAGCAGGTAACCCAGATACGAAACCAGAGCTTTTTATCCCGGCCGAATGCGTCAACCTACTTGGCACTGAGGTGGACTGGGGCTATTTTACTGAACCCGAACCCTACCTGAACAACCGCAAAGTCTTTTCTTCCCGTGGCAAAGTTTTGGGTGGCAGCAGCTCGATTAATTTTATGTTTTACGTTCGGGGCAATCATCACGATTATGACCACTGGCAGTCATTAGGAAATCCCGGTTGGAGTTACCAGGATGTCTTGCCCTATTTCAAGAAATCGGAGCACCAGCAGCGCGGGGCTTCTAAATTTCACGGGGTTGATGGAGAGTTGAGCGTCACCGATCCGATTTCCCCAAACGTCGTATCCCAACGCTTTATCGACGCAGCGGTGGCACTCGGCTATGACTACAATTCTGATTTCAACGGTACACAACAGGAAGGGGTGGGACCCTATCAATACACTATAAAGGATGGCAAGCGACACAGTACTGCGGCTGCTTTCCTTGTGCCCATTCTTCAGCGTCCCAATTTGACTGTAACCACTGGCGCACTGGTGACTCGATTGTTGTTTGAGGGAACTCGCGCCGTTGGGGTGGAATATCTGCACGAGGGAATGCTGCACTAGGTCAGGGTCAACAGGGAGGTGATTTTAAGTGCGGGTACGTTCGATTCGCCCAAGCTGCTGATGCTTTCCGGGATTGGGGATACCGCACAGTTGCAAGCATTGGGAATTTCTGTTGTCGCTGATTTGCCAGGGGTTGGTCAAAACCTCCAAGACCATCTTCTTGTTCCTGTGTCATACCAGGCAACTCAGGATTTACATCCGGCAAGCACCAGTAGTATCGCGGAAGCTGGATTCTTTTTGCATAGTGAGGAGAATTCGGAGGCTAGACCAGATCTTCAGTTTTTCTTCGGTCCCAATCTGTTCGTACCACCTGGATATCCCCAGCCTGATTGGGCATTCACTGGTGCAGTTTCTTTGACCCGTCTTCAAAACATTGGCAGTGTCGGCTTACGATCATCTGATCCCAAAGACGCACCGATGTTTCAGATGAACTATCTGCAATGTGAAACCGATGCACAAAAGCTCGTTTTCGCAATTAAATTAATGCGTTGATTGCTTCATACCAGCTTCTTTGATGAGTTTCGCGGTGTAGAAATTGCTCCGGGTGCTGAAGTCCAAAGTGATGAAGCCCTCGAAGCTTACATCCGCAACAATGGCAGCACGGTGTGGCATCCTGTTGGCACTTGCAAAATGGGCATTGACCCGATGGCAGTCGTAGATCCTGAACTACGGGTATATGGAGTTGAGGGGTTGCGAGTTGTCGATGCCTCCATCATGCCGACAATCACCTCAGGAAATACGAACGCACCGACCATCATGATCGGCGAGAAGGCAGCGGATTTCATTAAAGCGAGCCGCACAGCGCAAACTAGCCCCCGTGGGTTGAATGTTCAAAGTCCAGAACGCTTGTCTATCTAACAATCGATCACAGTTGAATGAGACTAGGATAGTTCAAAAAATTGCATTGCAGCTTCAACCGTCTTGTATAGCTCCAAACTTCATCCTCTTTGCTGTTGGTGCTACCGATCGTTATGCTTGCTCACTTAACCTGATTTTGAACAGGAGAATCATGGCACAACCTCTCTGGTTTTTTGGTACTCATCTTACTATCGTTGCTGATCACACTACGACTGGAGGTAAATACGATCTGATTGAGGGCTACTTCCCACCTGGCACACAGCCTCCTCCTCATCGTCATACCCGCTACTCTGAACAGCTCTATGTGCTGGAAGGAGAGTTTACGGTTTGGGCTGGTGAAGACAAGATTGTACTGGGTCCTGGTGAAAATTACCTGATTTCTCCAGGCGTACCGCATGTGGTTGCTGTAGTCGGTGATAAACCAGCGCGTGGGTTGGTCGTTGCTGCGCCCAGTGCCTTTGCTCGGCTGATCGCGGCAGTGGGGACAGTGGATGAGACAGAACCACCAGACATGGCACTGTTTGGACGTATCTCTGCTGAGATTGGAGACGAGTTGCTTGGTGCGCCTGCAGATTTACCCTCTACATGAGACGGTTGTGTTGCAAAAACTAGTTAGTGGTAAGGTAGGTATTTCAAACACGGCTGCTCCCTTTGCGATGTCTACTCCTTCTGCGTTCAAATGGCGACACTATTTACCGGATATCATTCTGCTCAACATTCTTTTCGTTAAGCGTCAAACGAGATGGTAAAGTCGCGTTCCTGTTGGCGCTTGTATTAAATCCAGTTGATCAACCAGATTTGGTGTAAGTTAGTGTAGCGCATGAACCAGATTCGGTCGATAAAAGAACTTAGGGTTTGATGCCAACCTGAACTTAAGTTTGATCTAAACCAGTACCCTGGATTAACCAACCATTGACCAATATGTTGCTTAAACTGTGGACCTTAAATGGACTACAAATTTGATTGAGTTCTTTAAATTAGGTCATATAAGGATTGCAGAGCTGAAGTACAGAAGATGTACTGCTGTAGAAGACTGCCACTTCTTCAGAACCGAAAACTACGGAGCCAAAGATGAAACTCATCTCTGTCAATGTCGGGCTTCCACGTGAAGTAACCTGGAAAGGAAAAACCGTAACAACTGGAATTTTCAAAGAGCCAGTCAGCGATCGCGTGATGGTGCGATCGCTCAATTTGGACGGTGATGGGCAGGCAGATCTCACCGTTCATGGTGGAGCAGACAAGGCAATTTATGTCTATCCGTTCGAGCATTACGACTATTGGCAAAGTGAATTACCTAACACAGAGCTACCGTTAGGCATCTTTGGTGAAAATTTTACGACCACTGGGCTAAAGGAAGAGGAACTGAACATTGGCGATCGCTTTCAGATTGGCAGTGTTCACCTAATGGTGACCCAACCGCGCCTACCTTGCTACAAACTGGGAATTCGGTTTGGGCGACCCGATATGGTGAAGCGATTCCTCGCGAGTCGGCGCACTGGATTTTACTTCCGAGTTTTGCAAGAGGGCGAAGTTGGAGCCGGAGACACTCTAGAGTTGGTAAACCGAGACGACAACAACATCACAGTTGCTGATATCACTCAACTTTATGTACGCGAGCAGGATAATCCAGAGTTACTTCACCGTGTTGCTCAATTAGAAGCTTTACCCGAAAGTTGGCGCAACTACTTCCAAGAGCAAGTCCGCCGCCAGGATAAATCCTGACATAGCCAAACCTTTGCAGGAGGTCTAATGTTTATTGATTACATTTCACTCATGCTCATTAACCTGACGGCTGGGCTCGCTCTGTTGGCGGCCTATCTGTATTTTGGTCTAGGCAGCTCAAACCAAAGACGTTGGATTCCAGGCTTCGGCATCGTCGGGGCAATCGCGTTACTCACTGGTTTTCACATGACGTTGACCTGGCCCGTTCCTGGTAGCTTTAATATTGCCTTTGGTGAAACAACCGTTCTATTTGGCATTCTATTTGTCGGAACTGCCCTCACTCTTGCAATGGGCTGGGAATTGCTAACCCTGGGTATTTACGGTTTCTTTGCCGGGCTTGTATCACTTCTCATTGGCGTTCGCATTATCAACTTGGGATTAACACAAATTTCTCTGCTGGCAGGAACCGGTTTTATTTTAGTCGGCTTAGGCGGAGTTTTTGCTGCACCAACTCTCTACATCAAAGAAAGCCGGCTCTTGCGAACGATTGGAGGAATTGTGCTGATTGCAGCAGCTTTCGTCTTTGCTTACATTGGGTTAACTGCCTACTGGGTACATCTTGCCAACTTCTCAACATGGCAACCTCTACCGGGTAAGTGACCGTAGAACGACCACCCGTTGTGGCGAAAATGAAAAGGAGTTCAATCATGCAGAACATTACTCTTGATACTATTACTCAAGCTGTCATTGATCATGGCGATCGCGGTAAATCTCACCCACGACTGTATGAAATTTACACAAGCCTAGTTCGACATTTGCATGAGTTTGTGCGTGAGGTAAATCTGACTGAGGCAGAATTGCAGCAAGGACGTGATTTTCTCAACCAGGCAAGTCATCACACCCAGGAGATTCCCATTGGAGAAATCCATCTGTTAACGGATCTACTCGGGATCTCAGAGTTAGTAGAATTGCTGCACGATACCCATCGCGGTACAGAAGGCAACTTAGAAGGACCCCTGTATGTGCCGAATGCACCAGAACGGCAGATGGGCGATCGCCTGGGTATTGATGCAGAAGGAGACACACTTTTTCTATCAGGCAGGGTTTTAGACTTAGATGGTCAGCCGATCGCTAATGCTGTGATGGATGTTTGGCAACCCAATTCCAAGGGAGCGTATGACATTCAAGGTCCATCTCAGCCACAGGGAAACTTTCGGGGACGTTTCACCACAGATGCCAGCGGCAAGTATACGTTTGAAACGGTGGTGCCACTCGGTTATAAGGTGCCAGATAGTGGTCCATCTGGTGAGTTGCTACGATTGCTAGGACGACATCCCTGGCGGGCGGCTCACATTCATTTCAAAGTCAGCGCTCCGAAGTATACTCCGCTAACATCCCAAATTTTTATTACTGGCGATCCTCACCTGGATTCAGATACAACCTTTTCAGTGCGATCGGCGATCATTCAATTGCAAAAGCACGAAGCATCAGACGAAAAGGCGCACAATCAGAGTAAACCATTTTACACGAGTGAGTTTGATTTTGTGTTGAGACCCATTACTCCAGCGGAAGACCATCAAGCAATGGCTAAACAGTATGACTACACCACCAAGTGAGAATAACCCGCTCATTGGTATGTGGAAGTTAATCTCTGCAACGGCTATTCATGCTAATGGAACGGCGACTCCAGATGTATATGGTACTTACCCCGTTGGTTACATCACGTATACATCAGATGGTCACATGATGGTGATGTTTGCCAGGAGCGATCGCTCACCACTGAGTCAAGAGGTTCTATCACCGCTAAGTCCTCAGATGCAATCTCTACCCGTTGAGGAGCTGGCTCAAGCATTCACAACCTTCAATGCTTACGCTGGAACTTATACCTTGAGTGGAAACACAGTGACTCACCAGCTCGAAATTGCATCGATTCCTAATCGCGTAGGTACAGCATTAGTTCGCATGTTTACTTTGAATGAGAGCCAAGTGACGCTAAGAACGTCGCCAGTCCTAACTGGTGGTGTTGAAACAGTTTTTGAGTTGGTGTGGGAACGCATTTAATTTTTCAATGCTCATTCACGCAAGCACTTCAACTTCACTATAAACAAGGAGTAATTTCATGACTACATATCGCACCGTTTCGATCGATGGTTTAGATATCTTCTACCGGGAAGCTGGCTCTCGTGATAATCCGACCATTCTGCTGCTGCACGGCTTTCCAACGTCCTCTCACATGTTCCGCAATCTGATCCCTGCGCTTGCGGATAAATTCCATCTCGTTGCACCCGACTATCCAGGCTACGGCAACAGTTCAATGTCAACTGTAGATGAATTTGACTATACATTTGATCACCTGGCTGAGATCGTGGAGAAGTTTATTACTACGATCGACCTTAAAAAATACAGTCTTTACGTGATGGATTATGGTGCTCCCATTGGTTATCGGATTGCTGCCAAATATCCAGAGCGGGTGCAATCCCTGATTGTGCAGAACGGGAATGCTTACGAGGAAGGTCTGCGGGAGTTTTGGGACCCAATTAAGGCATATTGGCAAGATCGTTCTCCTGAGAATGCGGACAAGCTCAAATACCTTGTGACCCTGGATGCAACGAAATGGCAATATACCAACGGCGTTCGCAATCCTGAGGTGATTAGCCCGGATACTTGGACGATGGATCAACATTTCCTCGATCGCCCCGGAAACGCTGACATTCAATTAACACTGCTGTATAGCTATGGCACCAATCCACCACTTTATCCCCAATGGCAAGAGTACTTCCGCAAATATCAGCCACCCACTCTGATTGTCTGGGGCAAGAATGACTACATCTTCCCTGCCGAAGGTGCTTATCCCTACCAGCGCGATCTGAAAGACGTTGAGCTCCATTTACTCGATACCGGACATTTTGCCCTGGAAGAAGATGGGGATGCGATCGCAAACCATATTACCCAATTCCTTGCATCACGACTCCAACCCGTTCCTGCCTGATAAGAGCAAAAAACGCTACTTTGATTTCTCTTCTCGTGTCTTTGTGACTGCATACGTCGTTCTTGACTTCACAAGTATTCCTAAACCCAAGGAAAGCAGAATGCAATTTTTAGTATTAGCGCGAGTTGCTGAAGGTGTGGCAATGGAACAAGTGCTGCCCTACGTCAAAGCTGAGGCAGAAATGGTGTGGCAACAATACTCTGCTGAAATTGTGCGTTCGGTCTACTACATTGCGGACATGAGTGGTGCTGTTCTCATGTGTGAAGCTCCAACGTTAGAGGCGATGCAAGAGATTGCTGCACAATTTCCAATGGCACAGGCAGGAGTTTTAAAGTTTGAGGTTCTTCCGTTAAAACCATACCTTGGGCTGGGATCGTTGTTCGCTAAATCCTAGCCATGAAAATGCAGTTCAAGGAAATTTGCAAACTCTCACGTTGCTATCGCTTAAGCGTTGTCTACAATCATTGCTCATCAACAAATACTGTTAAGTCATTCAGTTGACTGTGCCACTTCAACAAATTGTTCACTATTTATCAACAAAAGGAGAACGTCATGGTTGCTCAAGTAAATTCACAAGCGGTGAAAATTTTGGAAGTTGCAGATGATCCACGTCTTTCCCAAGGAACGAAGGAATTTTTGAAGGGGCTGAACTCAGCAGGTGTGGCGTTAGAGAAATTAACTCCACTCGAAGCGCGTCAAGTCCTCGTGGATGCACAGGCTTCTGTTAACGTAGACCTTTCAGGCATTGAAGAGTCTGAGAAGACGATTACCGCTGACGGTTATTCGATTACACTCAATATCGTGCGACCTGAAGGGGTCAAAGGTATACTGCCGGTTTTCATGTTTATTCACGGTGGCGGTTGGGTGCTGGGTGATTATCCAACACACAAGCGCATGGTTCGCGATCTTGTTGTGCTTTCAGGGTTTTCGGGTGTCTTTGTCAACTACACTCGCACGCCAGATGCTCAGTATCCACAAGCGATCAATGAGATCTATGCTGCAACCAAATGGGTTGCTGAGCACGGTGAGGAAATTGGAGTTGATGGCAAAAATCTGGCAATCGTGGGGAACAGTGTCGGCGGCAACATGTCAACAGTAACGACGTTGATGGCGAAAGAAAAGGGAGGTCCGCACATTAAGCTGCAAATTTTGATGTGGCCGATTGTGGACGCTAATTTTGAAACGGATTCGTATCACCAATTTGGTGACAAACGGTTCCTGTCCACACCTTTGATGAAGTGGATGTATGACATGTACATCGCTGACCCAGAAAAGCGTAAAGACATCTATGCTTCTCCCTTACAAGCTACGGTTGAGCAGCTCAAAGGTTTGCCTCCAGCATTAATTCAAATTGCCGAAAGCGATATTTTGCACGATGAAGGCGAAGCGTATGGACGCAAGCTAGATGAAGCTGGAGTACCTGTGACAACTGTGCGCTACAACGGTATGATTCATGACTTCGGATTGCTTAACGGTTTAGCAGAGCTTCCATCAGTCCGTTCTCTTTTTGTCCAAGCCGCTGCTGAACTGAAGAAATATCTGCAATAGGAAGCGGTGAGGCGGTGAGGCGGTGAACCAGAACAATGATTGGAGTCTCCGCGTCCCCCCCTCTCCGCGTCATCTTCGTTGTTTCTACCTCTAAGCAAGATCTCACCCTATTTCATACCCAAGGACTCACTCTGCATCTGGTTTATCGGCTCATTCCCATACTCTATGGAGTGGGGCGATCGCGGCAGGGAGAGATTCTGACCCAAGTGGCTCAACTGGTGGATGCAGGACAGGTACACTCCTTGTTGGATACCAAAGTATTCAATTTTTCTGAAGTGGCTCAGGCACACCAACGGGCTGAATCCGGTCAGGCGTTGGGCAAAGTTGTACTCCAACGAGAAGCTTAGACTCATGACAGCAATCCAGATTGATCCTAATGAGTTATCTCACAAGAGAGTGCTGGTGACAGGCGGAACCAAAGGTATGGGAGAAGCGATCGTCACTCGTCTGAGGCAAGCGGGTGCAAAAGTCATGACAACCGCTCGCTCAAAGCCTGACGAATTGCAATCACCGGACTTGTTCATTCAGGCTGACATCAGCACATCTGACGGTGTGGAAAAAGTGACCAAAGAAGTGTTCGCTCATCTCGGCAGTGTAGACATCTTGATCAACAATGTGGGTGGTTCTTCAGCACCCACGGGTGGCGCACTTGCCCTCAGTGATGAAGATTGGCAGCAGACATTCAGCGCCAATTTGTTTGCTGCTGTTCGATTAGATCGGGCGTTTCTGCCCCAAATGCTAGAACAAGGTTCAGGCGTCATCATTCATATCTCCTCTATCCAACGCACCCTACCGCTTTTTGCAACCTTGCCATTAGCTGCGGCAAAGGCAGCGTTAACCAACTACAGCAAAGGACTTTCCAAAGAAGTTGCCCCGAAAGGCGTGCGAGTGAATACGGTGGCTCCCGGTTTCATCGAGACATCGGCTACCACAAGACGGATCGAGAAATTAGCTGCAAACGCAGGAACAGATTTTGAGACTGCAAGACTTGGGCTGATGAAGTTACTCGGAGGAATTCCAATGGGTCGTCCGGGTCGCCCTGAAGAAGTTGCTGAACTGGTTGCTTTCCTGGTATCCGATCGCGCTTCTTACATCAACGGGTCTGAGTTTGTCATTGACGGTGGAACCATTCCAACAGTGTGAGATATCGAACGGCGAGGGTTCAGTTCTTGCATTCAGGAAAAAATTATGAATATTAACAGGCAAGGAGAAAAAACATGAACATCAACAAAAACGACACCGCAGTAGTTGTCATTGATCCACAAAACGATGTTTTAGATGGAGAAGGTGTCTCCTGGGATTTGGTGGGTGATAGTGTAAAGGAAAATCAGACCATCGAAAACATCGAGCGGATCTTCAAAGCTGCTAAGCAGAATGAATTTGAAGTATTTATCTCCCCTCATTATTATTACCCCACGGATTATGGCTGGAAATTTGCCGGAACGGTGGAGCGCATGATGCTGGAATCCAGGGAATTCGATCGCAAGGGTGCGTTGAGCCTTGACGGTTTCTTGGGGTCGGGTGCTGATTGGCTTGATCGCTATAAGCCCTTCATTGAGGATGGCAAAACCATTGTGGTTAGCCCTCACAAAGCCTATGGACCACAGAGCAACGATCTCGTTCTACAACTGCGTAAGCGCAACATCAGTAAAGTCATTCTCCTGGGAATGTTGGCAAATATTTGTGTTGAAGCGCACCTGCGTGACTTGATTGAGCAAGGATTTGAAGTACTTGTCGTCAAGGATGCAACTGCTGCTCCGCGACACCCAGAGCTAGGCGATGGCTATAAGGCAGCACTGATCAACTTTGGATATATCGCCAATCAAGTTCTGTCTACAGACGAGGTTGTAGCAGTAATGGCATAACACCAAACGCAGCTAGCTAGTTATCTCACCAGTTTCAAGTTAATTGTGTGGGCAACAAAGCCCATTTTAAGGATTTCAGTAATTCAATAAGAATAAAGCATTCACCCAGAAGGAGTAACCCTTATGTCTAAAGATAAACCGTCGATCGTTCTTGTTCATGGTGCCTGGGCTGACGCTACATCATGGCAACACGTCATTCCGCTTTTACAACAGGCTGGCTATACCGTGACTGCTGTGCAAAATCCTCTTACCTCTCTGCCAGACGACGTTGCCACGACCAAGCGCGTGATTGATGCCCAAGAGGGACCCGTCGTAGCGGTCGGTCATTCCTATGGCGGAGCCGTAATTACAGGGGCAGCGGATGGCAACCCACAAGTAAAAGCACTGGTTTATATCGCTGGTTGGGCATTGGGTCCGGGCGAAAGTGTTGGTCAATTAATTGACAAATTTCCGCCACCGCCGCTTGCCACAGCAATTGTTGCGGATACAGCCGGATTTCTCTACATTGATCGTGAGAGGTTTCACGAAGTCTTTGCCAAAGACGTGTCACCAGTTGAGGCGCAAGTGTTGGCAGTAACGCAAAAACCTCCTGCCAGTCTAGCCTTTGGACAATCATTAGATAGCGCAGCTTGGAAAACAATTCCCTCATGGTATCTGGTGTCCCAGGAAGACCAGGCTATTAATCCAGATCTTCAGCGATTCATGGCAGAGCGAATTGGTGCTAAAACAACTGAAATCAAAGCCAGCCATGTAGCCTATATCTCTCATCCGAGAGAGGTTGCTAACTTGATTCTTGAAGCAGCAACCTCCGCTGTCACAGCAGAAGTTGCTGTGAAGTAATCCCTATTAAATCACAGTAACATTTGCCGATTCGCACAGCGACAGCCCCTGCCTACCCCAGCAATGGTATTGTCATACCACTTCTAAAAATTAGAGTTACAGCTGGAAGGGCACCCCGCTTCGCGGGGTGCCCTTCCAGCTGTAACTTGTTTTTGTAGAAACGGTATCGCATCAACAATGCTTGGAGCTGAAAGCTGGACATAACAAAACTTTCAATGGCTATTGTCAACTTGAGGAGAGCCTACTTACAAAGTTTACAAAGTGCCCTCTGCCAACGTTAGGTCAGAATCCCCGAGTTATGTGGACTGTTATGTGATGAACGCAATCTGTCAATCTGCTAATATTCTCTCGTGTTGTGAGCACCAATTAGAAGTAGCTGTGAGGGTTTTGTCTGCGTTACTGAGAAAACACTGGGCATCAGGTTGTGTTGCAAAAACGAGTCAATGGCAAAGTAAGCAGGACTAAGCTTCCCTCGTTGCCCTCTGATTGTCTGCTCCTAAACTAACCCCTGACGTAAAGCGATCACAGCAGCCTGTACACGATGACCAACTCCAAGTTTGTTGAAGATGCCACGTACATGAGTCTTTACCGTGTGCTGGCTCAGATATAGATGGGCTGCAATTTCAAGATTACTTTGACCTTCAACCATGAGTTTCAAAACTTCCAATTCACGAGCTGAAAGTCTGTGAGCAGGCGTTGAATAGGTTGATGAGTAATGTTCTACTCTCTGCATGGGAACCTCTTACGAAACTTGATGTTAATCAATGCAACTACCCGCGATCGCCTAGCGCTTTCCCCAGTAACCCAAGCTGATTTTCAGAGGGTGAGGAAGATAGTGGTAGAAAGGAAAAAATTACTCACTACACTGAAGTACTATGAGATTTCCCCTTTTCTACAATCCTTTGTATAGTCATAATTTAGGGAATAAACCCAAATTTGTCATCCATGCAGAGTCTATATTTGAAGTAACAAAATGATCAATCGTCAGGCAGCCTGTAGCATTGGGGTTACATCAAACTTAAGGTTAGAGCTACATCAAACCTAAGTTTGTATAGTACGAATGATACTGGAATGAGCTGTCTCACCAAGATAGATTAATAGTAAGGTAAAAAAGCTTAAAATTTTGCACCTAATTGTCCTCACAGTGCAGCATTCGTTGAATTAGGCGATCGCCTGACACGGCAAACAGTGAACCGATTAAAGTAGAATACATTTCTCTCTTACCCAATCTGAGGATTAACGGATTGGATCAGTATTCGACTGCTCCTAATGCCCTCAATGTGGCTTGTTGCGCGGCGGTCAACCCATGAACACCCCAAATATTCATCCCTTCATAGAGGCGATCGGCTCTCAGCGTTCTGATGCAGTGTCCTGTTTTTACATCCCATAGCTTAATAGTCTCATCATGACTGCCGCTAGCAATCACCTGACCATTGGGGCTAAAGCTGATGGAGTAGACTGCTCCTGTGTGACCCTGTAAGACTTTGAGGCATTCACCGCTTTGCAAATTCCATAAGCGAATCGAAGCGTCCCAACTGCTGCTTGCCAAAGTTTGACCATCAGGGCTGAAGTTAACTGAGCAGACCCAACCGGTGTGTCCCTGAAAGGTCTTAAGACACTCACCACTGTGGCTATTCCATAGCCTGATAGCCGCATCAAAATGCCCAGTGACTAATGTTTGATCATTGGAACTAAAGCGGGCAGACCAAACTCCACTGGGAGTTTGCAATACCTTGCGGCACTGACCATTTTGTACATTCCACAGACGCACCGTGCGATCGCTGCCGCCACTCACTAAGGACTGACCATCAGAGCTGAAGCCAACTGTCCAAACCCAAGCCGAATGACCTCGCAACACATTGCGGCACTGACCACTTTGCACATCCCATAACCGCACTGTAGTATCTTGGCTGCTACTTGCGATCGTCTGACTATCCGGACTGAAATTGACGCAGAGAACCCAGGATGTGTGACCGTGAAATACTCCTAAGCACCGCCCCTTTTGCATACTCCACAACCGCGCAGTTTGATCTGTGCTGCCGCTGACTAAAGACTGACCATCGGAACTCAAACTGACAGAGTGAATCCAACCTGCATGACCCTGAAATTCCCTCAAACACTCACCTTTTGGCACATTCCACAAACGAATGGAGTGGTCTGTACTGCCACTGATTAAAGACTGACCATTCGGAGTGAAGTGAATGGAGCGGACTCCAGATGAGTTTCCCCGTAAGACTTTGAGGCACTGACCCCGCTGCACGTTCCATAAACGAATCGAGAAGTCATAGCTGCCGCTGGCTAGAGTCTGACCATCCGGGCTGAAGTTGACCGATCGAATTGCCTGGGTATGACCATGCAGCATCTTGAGGCACTGACCGTCTTCCACATTCCATAGACGAATCGAAGAATCAAAGCTACCGCTGGCGATCGTTCGACCATCAGGGCTAAAGCTAATGGATTGGATAACACCTGTGTGACCCTGCAGTACTTTAAAACATTGACCGTTCTCCACATTCCAAAGGTGAATGGCTGCATCATCGCCACCACCTGCGACCGTTTGACCATCTGCATTGAAATGGACTGAGCGAATTCCACCCGCTTGTCCCTGCAAGGTCTTGAAACACTCACCGTTCTGCACATTCCATAAGCGAATGGTTGCATCATTACTGCCGCTGGCAAGAATCTGGCCATCAGGGCTAAAACTGATCGACCAAACCCGGCCCGTATGTCCTTCTAATGTTTTAAGACACTGCCCGGATGCCACATCCCAGAGGCGAATGGTAGAGTCCTCATCACCACTAGCTAATATCTGACCATCAGGGCTAAAGCTGATGGAGAATACAGAATTCCGGTGCCCTTCCAGTTCTCTGAGGCATTGACCGGATGCGACATTCCACAAACGAATGGTGAAGTCTTCACCACCACTAGCAAGCATCTCGCCATCGGGGCTAAAGCTGACGGATAAGATCCAACTCTGATGTCCTTGCAGCGTCAACAGTTGCTTTCCATCTGCCACCTGCCAGAAACTTATTGTTCCATCAACACCACCTGTTGCCAATTGTTTACCATCTGGAGTGAAAGCGACTGAATCAATCCCACTTAAGGTTTGAGTAAACACAGAGGTTGCCAAGTCAGCATTGCAAAAATTGACCCCTGCCAAGTTGACCTGCCGTAAGTCAGCCTGCCACACTGCTAACTCTGAAAAGTCATAGCCACATAAATCACTTTGCAAATGCACCAGCAAGTTGAGCAGGTTTCCCGCGACATAGTGTGACTGGGGTGATTGCTGCTGGTGCTTCAGCATGACTTTCAACTGTTGCTCGATCGCTTGAGAGCTACCAAACTGGATCAGCAATTGCTCGGCGATCGGCTCTATAATCAATCGCTTTTGCATCTCTCGAATATAATCTTTTGCTTGTGCTCTAATCAGGGCATGAGTTCGGAGCCGCTGTGGTGTTTGATTGGTAATTTCTTGAGAAACGCACTGAACCAACTGATGGGTGGCATACTCCAGCACAACAGGCTGAAGAAAGAAGTACTCACCTTCCTTTTCGATTAGCGATCGCCGCAATAATAACTGTATTGCATCTAGCAGTCTGCTTCTGGAGATTGTGGGGATAACATCCTGACTTAATTCAGCTAGCGAGACCGGTTCTCGATTAATCGCTAACTCAAAAATCATTTCCTGCTCAATCTCAGAGAGGCGATCGAACTGGCGTTTGAGCAAGTCGCGAATGTCATCAAAAACGGCAAACCCCTGCTGCACACACTTTAATACTTCAACGATTCTGCCATTAAACAATTCTTGAGTTGTGGCTGCCACCAGTCTCAACGCTAAAGGGTTGCCGCCATAGTGTGCTACTAATCGCTCCCACTCATGCTCCGTGCCGGTAAATTCTCCTTTGTGGCGAAACAGTTCTTGTCCAGCTTCTACATCTAGTCCCTTGAGCGACAGCGAAGCGCAAGTGCGACGAGAAGACGTTCGACCTGATTGTCCCTTTCCTTCAAGTGGCACAATTTCTCTAGGCTTCTCGCGGCTGGTGAGCAGAAAGCAACTCTGGTGAACGACTTCTCCAACCTCCTTGAACAGTTGACCATATCCTTCACAGCCTGCTCGGTACTGTCCCATCTGCCAGGTTGTACTCAAGATAGCTTCGGCATTGTCCAGGATCAACAGACAGCGACGAGAGCGCAGTCCCTCCATCAGCTTCAGCAGTTTTCCGTCCAGGCTAGCGGGTACAGCGATATCCTTTCCCTGAACTTGCAGCAGAATGGGCAGCACGCTCTCTAACCACTCCTCAAAGGGCGGGGCATTTTGTAGCGATCGCCAGATCACAACCTCAAACTCAGCTTCAATTTGCTCCACCAGCTTGGCAGCAAGCGTACTTTTGCCCATCCCACCAATGCCCAGTAGCAGGACAAGGCGGCAATGTTCCTCTAAGATCCACCGCTTGAGACACAGGAGTTCTTGATCACGTCCGCACAATAGAGATGTGTCGATGATGTTACCCCAATCTCGCTGATACTTCTCTGCTTGAGCAACAGACTCGATCGCTGCACCAGGTCGAGTATAGTCATCCTTGTTGAGCTTCAGCCCAAAGGCTCGAAAGGCCCGCTGCAAAGACTGTTCATCAACGGGGGCTGAGCGTCTAAACACTTTAGAAATTGTGGTTAAAGACAGATCCATGCGTTCACTGAGTTCTTCTTGAGTGAAGCGCTCCCCAGCATTCTCATTCAACTCAGCCTCAGTTTTGGCAGCTTGAAGCCTTTCCCATCCTTGCATGGTCAGGACGGCTCCCCGGTAGGATCTAGTCTTTTGCGGTGGTGTCAGAGTCATCTAAAACGCGCATGGAGTTTAAGCAGAATATAAATGCTCAACTTAAAACACTGTTATAAAAACTTTATTAAGATGCAGCAATTTATGTCAGGCTCATACAGGGTGTTTGACAAGTTCTAGAGTGCGATTCAGCAGCACACCCCCAAGTTAGGGATTAACCTAATTAACTTAACTGGTAAAAACTGAAGAAATGTTAAAGAATGAGCATTGCTGATTAATGTTAAAGAATGAGCATTGCTGATTGAATACATGAATTGCGTAGGGGTGTTTTGTGCAACATCTCTACTAAAAGAATCCACATTCGCACCTTATGTCTGTGTTTAGCGATACCGAAGAATGCCGCACAACTACAGCAAGCGGAGGTGTGAAAGGGAAAAGTTTTTGTGCTGAACGATCGAACGCTGGAGACAAGACCGGATGAGCAAGTGGTGTCTAAATGTAGGGGTTTTGCTGGGTAGTGCCTTAGGAGTATTGGTTTGTTCTAAACCGATCGCCGCCCAAGTGATCCCAGATAATACGCTGCCTGTGGGGGAGCGATCGCAAATTACAGGCGATGCCAATGCTCAGATTGATGGTGGAGCGAGGCGAGGGGGCAATTTATTCCACAGCTTCAGCCAGTTTTCAATTCCTACTGGCGGGTCTACTTACTTTAACAATGCGGCTGATGTGCAGAACATCTTCAGCCGGGTTACAGGTGACTCAGTCTCGGATATTGATGGCTTGATTCGAGCTAATGGCACGGCAAACCTGTTTTTGCTCAACCCCAATGGCATTCTGTTTGGACCTAATGCATTACTCAATATTGGGGGTTCCTTTATTGCTAGCACTGCCGACAGCATTAACTTTGCCGATCAATTTCAATACAGTGCCACAAATCCTCAAACAGCACCACTGTTGACCGTTAGCGTTCCGGTTGGCTTGCAGATGGGAGCAAATCCAGGACAAATTGAAGTGCAGGGGAATGGATACGATTTATCTGTTTCACCCCCTCTTGCCTCCCCTCGTATTGTCAGAAGCGTTAATCCAGAGGGGTTACGAGTGCCAATTGGGCAGTCCCTCGTCTTAATTGGAGGAGGTATAAACATTAATGGTGGTGTCCTGACAGCGGAGCAAGGACGAGTTGAGTTAGGAAGCGTGCGTACTGGACAAGTCAGTTTTGATGATAGCTTTGCCTTGAGCTACTCAGGAGTGAAAGATTTTGACAATATTCATTTATCTCAACAGGCGTTAGCTGACGCAAGTGGGGGTGGCTCAATTCAGGTGCAAGGGCAGCAAGTCTCGCTAACAGGTGGCTCACTGCTATTTGTTGAGAACCAGGGGACTCAAGTAGGAGGAAGCATCAGCGTGAATGCTGTGCAAGCTCTAGAACTGAGCGGAACCAGTCCAGATGGTGGAATACGAGGTGGACTAGATAGCCAAAGTGTGGGCATTAGAAGTGGAGCAGATATTACAGTTTCAACTCAGCAGTTAACTCTTCGAAATGGGGCACAGATTGCTGCGATTTCCTTCAGTTCTGGTAGATCAGGCGATGTAACTACGCGAGCCTCTGATTCAATACAAGTCATCGGAGTTTCATCTATTAATCCTTCTATAGTTAGCGGCATCGGTAGTAGTGTTTTTAGCTCTGGAGCGGCAGGAGATGTTGCTGTATCAACACGGCAACTAACACTCCTCAATGGAGGAAGCATATCATCACTAACGTATGGAAGTGGTCGTGGCGGAGATGTAAAAGTAAATGCTCTTGACTTCATAAGACTGATTGGACAGAGCAGCCTTTCCGTTCCAGGTAGTATAACTGCTGTTACTCTGGGTATCGGAGATGCAGGTCAAGTCATCGTCAACGCTGGAAGACTAGTAATTCAGAATGGAGGAGCTGTTGCGTCTTCAACCCTAGCAACTGGCCGCGCAGGCAGTCTCACAATCAATGCCAGAGAATCTGTGGAAGTTAGTGGTCGCCCCGTAGGTCCTGGTCTTCCCAGTTATGTGGGTTCGGCTGCCTCTATTGTGCCTGAATCCCAACAGCAAGCTTTCGGACTGCCTGACAGACCTAGTGGAAGTTCGGGCGATCTAACCATTAACACGCCCCGTTTAAGCATCAGTAATGGTGCGATCGTCACTGTCAACAACGAAGGAACTGGAAACGCTGGCACATTGCGGGTGAACGCCAACTCCATTTCTCTAGATCGTGGCGGTACGATTACTGGGGCTACTACATCCGGTGAAGGGGGCAACCTTAACCTGAATGTGCGAGATGTCTTGCTGCTACAAAATAGCAGTCAAATCACGACCTCAGCGGGTGGCAATGGCAACGGCGGCAACATTCAGATTGATGTAGGCGCGATCGCTGCCGTGCCCCCTGAAAATAGCGACATTAGCGCCGATTCTGTTAACGCTCGTGGTGGCAATATCCTGGTTAATGCTTCTGGCATCTTTGGTATCCAGCCTCGCCCACAAGATACGCCTTTAAGCGACATCACCGCAACCGGTGCAACTTCTGCCTTGAGTGGGGCGATCGATGTTACGACCATAGGCGCAGACCCGACTGCTGGGTTATTGTCCTTGTCTACAGGTTTAGAGGACTCATCTCAGTTAATTGGCCACGGCTGTTTTGCTGACGAGGGCAACTCCTTCATTATCAGCGGTCGCGGAGGCTTGCCTCCCACGCCGGAACAGCAGCTTGACGAGGATGCAAGATGGAGCGATCGGCGGCGACTGGTCGTGACTGGAGGGGGAGGACACAGGGACACGGAAACGCGGAGACGCGGAGAATCTGTCGCAACCTATCCCCGCGTCTCTGCGTCTCCTTCTCCTTCCCTCACCGCTGCCTCAGTTACCGAAGCCACTGAATGGCAGGTCAGTTCTATTGGAGAGATCATTCTGGTTGCTAACCCACCTAGCCCTGTCAGGCAGAATTCACTGAGTTATCTGACCGTCTGCCCGGAGAACTAAGGAACGGCAACAATATCGTTTCTGATTCATCGTGCATGTCTAATCTCTAACCCTCACTAGGCACTGCCATAAACTGGAACTGCTGCCCCTCGGACATCTTGCGCTGCTTCAGATGCCAGAAAGCAAATGACTTGAGCTAACGATTCGGGCTTAACCCATGTGTGCGCATTTTCAGCTCCCATCGCAGCTCGGTTGGTCGGTGTATCGATGATGCTGGGTAGAACAACGTTGGCAGTAACATTTGTGCCTTTCGTTTCATCTGCGATCGCCTTAGTCAGAGCAACCACTCCTGCTTTTGAAGCACCGTAGGCGGCGAGTTGTCCGCTGGGTTCTACTGCACCTCTTGATCCGACTGTTACGATCCGTCCATAGTTCTGTTCCAGCATTCGTCGGAGGCTGTGCTTGCAGACTAAGAAGGTTGAGTTGAGGTTTAAATTAAAGTCTCGTTGCCAGTCGGCAAATGGATACTCATGAGTTTTGCCCATTGCAAAGCCACCAACGAGATGAATTAAGATATCCACTTTGGGCATGTTGTTCACCAAGCGTTCTACGGACCGCTCATCTTGAAGATCAGCAGAGACACCAGTGATGCGAGTTATGTCATCAGCAGGCAACGATGCTTTTAGGCGAGCGAGATCTTGAACCCGACGGTATGGAATTGTTAGGTTAGCCCCTTGTGCTAACACAACCGGCGTTACACCCAAACCAAGTCCACCTGTTGCGCCTGTTAACAAAACATGTTTCCCTTTCATGTAATATCACCTTATATTGATTCAGTCATAGATCGGTTGCAGTAATGCCTTCTAACGCTAATCTGTAGCCGATTCTTTCAATGATTAAGCATTTGAGTTGTTGGGTGAGCGCAACGCTCGTGTAGCGTAAGTTCAGTAAAAGGGAGGTGGAGCTTGACCTCCCTCTACCTCACGCAGATGGAGAATGCTGTAACATCCTTATTTGATTTCAGCCGGATCAAATTCTGTAACTCGCCCAAGCCGTGCTGCTAGAAACACATCGTAGGTTGCACAATAGGCGATCGTGACATCGTTGGCTTGGTTGTAGAGATGGACAACCGTACCTGCTCCTCCCGGTTGAAGTGCGATCGGTCTTAAATCTCCAAAGAAAAGACGACGAATCGTATCACCGCTGCCTAATTCATCTCTCAGTTTTCGCAGTAGAGCCAATTTCTTCTCAAGATCTTGAGGGGTTGGATCGGCTGGATTTGTGGCTTGGCTCATGATCAAAGTTCTCCAATGATGTTTACAACGTACATAACTACGGCTCGATATCCGCAGGCTCATTCACTGATTGCAGAATTAAGCTGCATTCAGACTTCTCTACTGTGCGATCGCAGCATGCTCAATGATCTCGGCAACGGCATCTGGATGGGAAATCATCACGACATGTGACGCACCGCTCACGGCGACTGTCTCCCTTGAGTTAGCACGCTCCGCCATGAAAGATAGTGCTGCTGCGGGAATATTTAAGTCGCGATCGCCATAGATGAACCAGGACGGGATAGACTTCCATGCAGGCTCACCAGAAGGTTCGTTCAGTGCGGCTTCCGTGATCGGACGCTGAGTACTAGCCATCAGTTGCGCGTCGTTGGCGGGCACGTCGGCGGCAAACTGTGCGTGGAACTTGTCCTGTTGAATGTAGAGGTCTTTACCGCCATCGGGCAGTACAATGGGCGGTGCGAGTGTCGGTCCGAGTGTGCTTCCCGGATAACGTCCTGAGAGTTCGATGGCAGTCTCGCCGGTATCAGGAGCAAAGCCAGCAACGTAGACCAGTGCTTTCACGTTGCTGTTATCATTCACCGCATTGGTGATCACTGCGCCTCCATAGGAGTGCCCAACCAGTACAATGGGACCTTCGATATTCTGAAGGACGCTAGCGACATAATCTGCGTCACTCCTGACTCCGCGCAGGGGATTGGCGACGGCAACTGTCGGATAACCTTTCGGAATCAGCTCGGACAATACGCCATTCCAACCGGAAGAGTCAGCGAATGCGCCATGAACGAGGACAATAGTGGGCTTGCTATCTTGTGCGCTTGCAGGATTCATATTGGCTCCTAGAGAAGTGATCACAAGGGTTCCGACAAAGAGTGTGACGATTAGAAGTAGACGGATGCTGTGCTTGAGGGTGAGCCTATTCATGTTGTAATCTCCCTTTCTGTTAGGACGCTTTAAATCTGTGCCATACCACCATCAACAAATAGCTCAATGCCGTTCACAAAGCTGCTGTCGTCTGAGGCGAGAAAAACAACAGCCTTGGCGATCTCATCGGGTGTGCCGACTCGACCTAATGGAATGTTGACGGCTTGGCTATCCACGAATTCCTTTACCTGTTCATTACTTAGCCCCAAGTGATTGTAACCAGGAGTCGGAACCACACCAGGACTGATAGCATTAACCCGAATCTTGCGATCTTTGAGGTCGAGTGTCCAATTGCGGGCAAACGATCGCACAGCAGCTTTGGTAGCGCTATAAACACTGAAGGCTGGAGTGCCCACAATAGAAGCAGTCGAGGCATTCAGAATGATAGAAGCGCCTTCGGGCAGCAGCGGCAATGCCTTCTGCACGGTAAACAGCAAACCTTTGACGTTCGTGTTAAACGTTTTGTCAAAGTGTTCTTCGGTGATTGAGCCGAGTGGGGCGAGTTCTCCACCGCCAGCATTCGCGAAGATCACATTGAGGTGTCCTTGCTCCTGCTCGATTGTGGCAAACAGGCGATCGAGGTCTGCCAGATTGGAGGCATCGCTCTGAACACCCGTGACGTTTTCACCAATCTCTTTAACGGCAGCATCGAGTTCAGTTGGGCGACGACCTGTGATGAAGACATAAGCACCTTCAGCAACAAAACGCTTAGCAGTCGCAAGACCAATGCCACTCGTACCACCCGTAACAAGAGCGACTTTTCCTTCTAGTTTTTTCATGGTGAATCCTAAAGTTGTTGAGTTTGAAAGAACCGTCTGCACGGGTCACGAAAACATGAGAACGTACCCTTGTGAAGTGCCTGCAATGGCTGCCTTCTTACACCTTTGAAAACAGAATATTTAACCCCTCAGTCATTGTGGGATGAGTCAAAATTCCATCGCGCAGAACGGTATAGGGCATCTGCGCTTGCATCACCATTTGCACGGTTGAAATCACTTCACCCGCTGCATGACAAAACAGGGTGCAGCCGAGAATCCGACCTGTTTCAGTATCCACGATCGCCTTCATCAGTCCAGTGGTTTGACCCTCTGTTACCGCTCGCATAATGTTTGAGGCATCCAACCTCGCCACTCGGATGGCATACCCTTGTTGTCGTGCTTGGGTTTCGGTCAGACCTACCTGAGCCAGTTCTGGCTCGATGAATAGGCTGGAGGGAACCACCCGATCGCTCGTGCTGCGGTTGCTGCCATCAATCAGATTCGCTTTGACAATCCGATAATCGTCCAGCGCCACATGGGTATATTGCGGTCCCCCATTGATATCGCCTAACGCCCAGATATTCGGTACGTTTGTCTCCAGGCGATCGTTAACTGGAATGAATCCGCGTGCATCGGTTGCCACACCCGCAGCAGCCAGGTTTAAGCTATCAGTGGTGGGCACACGACCGACAGCAATGAGCAGATGTGACCCTTCTAGACTTACCTGGTGATCGCCAACTTGAATCTGAAGTTGAGTAGCATTGCCAGTGCGATCGACTTTCAACACCTTCGCCTTCAACAAGAAGTCAATGCCGTCTCGCTCTAACAGCGTTTGCACGGCGATCGCAATATCTGGATCGTGCTGTGACAGGATTTGCCCACTTTGCCCAATCACAGTGACGCGAGAGCCAAAACGCCGAAACATCTGGGCAAACTCCAACCCAATGTAGCCACTTCCCAGCACGATCAGATGTTCTGGTAATTGTTCTAGCTCCATGATCGATTCGCTGGTCAAAAACCCAGCTTCTTTGAGTCCCGGCACCGATGGAATCAGCGGTCGCGTACCTGTATTGATAAACAATCGTTCTGCGGTGAGTAAGCGAGTTGTTCCCTCATCGGTTGCCACTTCAATTGTTTTAGGTGCCACAAAGCGAGCCGTGCCAATAATCAGATTGTCTCCCAATGCAGTGTTCAATATGTTGAGATTGATAGGTCGCAAAGACTGCACGACCGAGCGCTTGCGCTGAATCACTGCCGCCATATCAACTGTGGGCGGTGCCGTGTGAATGCCATAGGCTGCACTGTTTCGCACCGTATTTGCTGTCGCTGCACTTGCCACCATCGTTTTGCTGGGAATGCAGGCAATATTAGGACACGAGCCCCCAATCATGGTTAAGCTGCGTTCCACCAGAGCAGTTTTGCGTCCGTCTGCGACGAGTGCGGGTGCCAGGGTTTTACCTGCTTTGCCACCACCGATAATAATGTCATCGTAGTGTTGTGTGTCCATTTATATCTCCTTTGAGTGGGAGGAATGTCTTTAACTAGTTTTGGCGGGCGATCGCATAAATCATTAAGCAGCAGCAACTTCCAAAACAGAAGCTTCAACCTGTTTCAGATATTTCTCAAACCATTTCACGGCAGTTGTGCTGGCAATCTCAAAGCCCTGTCCCTGGAAACCGTCGAAGTGTCCACCCTTCAAGATGGTGAAAGACTTCGGCTCCATTGCACACGCATAGACAGCGGCGGTTAAATCAGGAGATGCTAGAAAATCTTTCTCGCCTGCAATTAAACATAGCGGAGTAGGAAAAATCGCCTCAAGATGAGGAACAGGTTCGTAATAGAGACAGTGTTCGATCGATTCAAAGGTGATGCGATTCTCCCATCGTCCTTCGCTGGCAATTTTAGCGGATTCAACCCAGGTGAATGCATCGGGTGTCGGCAGGAAGCTCGGTTGTCCCGGTGGAGCAACCAGGGGAAAGTAACTCACTTCCCCGGTTTGATACCGTTTGACTCGGTCTTGTGAAAGCAACGTTGTCAGTCCATCGAGTTCAAGGGGTGAAGTCAGGCGACGGGAGTTGAGAAATGCATTCACCGTAGGCATCTGTGCCACAACAGCTTTGACGCGCCGATCGAATGCCGCCAGATGCAGCACATGACCACCACTGTAGGAGAAGCCCCAAACACCGATGCGTTCAGGGTCAACTTCCTTTTGGAGTTGGGTCCAGGTGATAGCATTGCGATAATCCTCGTGCTGCTCGGCAGGCAGCATTTGTCCACGAGGCTCTCCCTCACTGGCACCCATGTAGCGGTAATCGAACAGCGTGACGGCAAACCCAGCTTGAGCAAAGCGCTCAGCAAATTGGGGCAAACCCATTTCTTTAGTCAAGCCAATGCCATGCGCCATAACAATCGCAGGACAACGCTGACCAGATGCGGCTTTATCTGGAGTGTAAAAGGTGACGGAACACTTTAACCCTTTACTGTCAAAACTGGTGGTTCTTTTTGGCATCACTACTTACCTTCTTATTTCTGGAATACGCCCAATCATTGTGCTGATTGGACAGGAATGGGTTGCAGCCGTGATATGAGCAATCGATGGATGTAGTTTGCGATCGCGAAGCGCAGATTGCATCACTAATAGGCTCTTACACCTTGGACCCACTGCCTAAATGCTGTTTCAAAAACGCCAACGTGCGATCGCCCGCTAATTCTGCGGCTTCTTTGCGGTAAGCAGAACTATTGATGCGACTAAACCCGTGGCTCACGCCTTCATAGCGATAGATTGTGACTAGAGGATTGTCTTTCAGCCCTTGCTGAATAGTGGTTTGAGCGCTTGGTGACACATATTCATCATTTGCAGCCATGTGCAAGATCAACGGTTTCTGAATCTTTGTCGCCTCTGCTAAATTTTGGTCAATCTCAACACCGTAGTAACTGACATTGGCATCGGCATCGCTACGAGTTGCCATAAAATATGCCAGTTTGCCGCCCAAACAAAAGCCTACACTGCCGACCTTACCGGTGCTGCTAGGATACTGCCTTAGAAAAGACAGACTTGCCTTCAGATCTTCTACACCATTATCTATATCCAATGCTTTGAGTAACTCAAAAGCTTGAGCCCAATGATCCTGCTTCTCAGGATCGAGTTCTATACCAGGTTTTAGCCGCCAATACAGATCTGGCACGAGCACCAAATAGCCTTCTCTAGCATAAGCATCAGCAGTCTGCCGCATATTATCATTGACCCCAAGAATTTCTTGAATCAGCACAATTCCCGCACATGGCTGAGTATCGGGTATTGCTAGATAAGCGCTAAAACTGCCTCCAGAAAAGGCTGAAATGGTTACATTTTGAGTTGTCATTATGTCTTTTACAGAGATATATACTTATTTCATCAAACTGTTGTCGAGCCAGTGACTAAGCTTGCTCAGGAGGTGGGGGAATAATCTCGATGCCATACTTAGGCGCAGTAGTGAGGATTTTATCTAAGTCTTCAGGACTCAATGGTGAGGCAGATGTAACTTGACCATTCACTGCCTTTCCAACTTCGGCAATAAATTTATCAAATCCTGCGGGTGTCACCCAAACCAGCATTTTGACAGGTACAGCGGTAGTGTTGGTAAATCGATGAAGCTGACCTTTGGGCGAATGAAGGAAGGTTCCTGCTGTTGCAACAAGGGTGCGCTCGTCAAGCTGAAATTCAATCTCTCCCTCTTGCACATAAAACGATTCATTTTCTCGACTGTGCCGATGGGGAGGAGTACCTCCTTGAGGTGCAACAACAACCTCACAAAGCGCATAAGCTTCACCTGTATCCTCACCAACTGCCTTGAAAATATAGAGGTCTTGACCAAACCAATACGAATGTCCTTGACCTTGTTCAACTAAAAGTCCATCTCGGTTGATTGTCATTGTTGTCTCCAAGGAAACAAGTTGTTTATTCGTAAGTTAGTGTTAGTGATGGTGTACAGGGATGTTGCAATCTCGATCGCACACTCAATTTAGAGAACACCCCGCTACCGTTGGAATATACTCACGCCAACTTTTGGGTAAGGCTTCAAGTTGAGCAGCGCGGTGAAGTAACTTCTGAATTGCCTTCTTCACTACGACCTCAATTTAGGGGACTAAATCAAATTTGTAGTCCATTCAGGGTCTATAGTTTAGGCAACATATTGATCAATAGTCAGCTAATCTGAGGTATTAGTTTGGATCAAACTTAAGTTCAGGTTGGAGCAACCTTCTCCTCAATCGGTCAACACTGGTTCATGCGTTGTGCTAATGGAGGATTTCCAAATCAGCCATGATGCCGAAATGGTCAGAAGGATAGAGAGTACGACTGTTAGAAGCGGGTTGATCCAAAATTAGTTGGCAATTCTTCACCCGCAGATGATGACTGACAAAGATGTAATCCAAGGTGCCTCGCCAAGGACGAAGTGTGCGATTGAAGCGCAAATTACGAAAAGCATGCCACAGCACTTTCTGCCAATTGCGTCGCACCAGGGGAGTGGGGCAGGTATAGACTGGCTCCTGACCATGGTGTGCGGCATAAGCAGACGTGAACTGTTGCCGCATAAGGGCGATCGCTGAGGTTTCTGGGGTTCCGTTAAAGTCTCCGACTGCAACAACAGGTAGTTCTGGTGGAAGCTGTCCTAACCAATCTAAAACCTGCTGCACTTGGATATCCCGACCCGGATGGGAGCCGGGGTACCAGTAATAATGTCCATTGCAGAGGACAAACGGTTGCCCATCCACCACAACCTGAATATACTGGGCAACACGGTTCTGCCCTTCCAAGACGAGCATTTCCTGTTGGACGAACGGATAACGACTAAGAATTGCGATTCCTTCAAACAGAGAATTCTCTTCATTGTTGGCTTTAGGAACGAAATACACGTAGGGCATATCCAGTTCTTCTGCAAGCCAGGCTCCTGTATCTTCCGGTAATGTGACGACCTCCTGCAAAGCAATTAAATCAGCATTCTGTGCAGCCAGTCCTTCGACCAGTAGGTCCCGTCGCTGTGTCCATTCTTCTAGGTCAAATAAGATGTTGATTGTTGCAACTCTAACCATCAACGAACATTGAGCTTGTTACTTGATACATTATCAGTTTGAGGCGTGTACACAGTTCTCCATGCTTCGACTGTTTCCTGCCCAATTTCGCTGTCGATTGTTTCCCCGCTTTCCGTCACCAGTCGAATGCTGACATTGCCCTGCGGCGCGGTTTGCAAGGCTTGAGCTAACTCACTACTAACTGGAAAGGTGCTGTTTTGTCCTGAAACTTGAAACACCTGATCATTAATTCTGATAAACAGTTCAGTGATATTCCGGGCGTTGTTAAACTCTGAACAGTCTAAGTCAGACGAGAGACCATAGTGGAAGGGTTGGCTCAAACAATCGCGATCGCGAGTCACCAACAGGAACCGCACCGACTCTGGACTCCAAAGGCTCTGCACCTCAATTCGGGTAGTCGTGTTGAGAAACCTGCCGTAGAAATAGTTGCGGTCAAACACGCCAACAAAGTTACCCTCAAAGGGATCATTAATCTGAACAGGCTCAGACCAGGGTAAACTCCTGCTAGTTCCTAGTGCCGCTGAGTCAACGCTACGAAGATCAGTGGCAGCCTCTACAGATATAGCGCTGGTTGCCAAAATGCCCAGGATTCCCAAGCAAATCATTACCCGCCTAACCATAACTTCCTCGGATTGACGCGACCTCTTTTCGACGATAACACAAGGGCTTGAAGACGGTTGATGACAGCAACTGGCGAAGCAATCACTAGCAACTAGGACGATGGACTCACAGCTACGGTCATTCCAGCGCGACGTAACCGTTCTGCCAAAACATCACCTAGCCCGGTCGCTGGAGTGAGAACTCCTCCCCGCATCCGACCACCTGGTAGTTCATCGGGTTGGAGCGCCAGACTCAATGCCGATTCAGAAACAAACTTGACCGTCGCTCGATTTCCAGGATCGCCCTGATCTTGAATCAGTCCTCGCACCTTACGTCCATCTAGGGCAGTGCCCACCAATTCACAAGAGAACCAGCCCTCATTCATCGTTTGCTCAGAAGGTCCGCTACCGGGTTGAGGCAAAATAGGTTGCAGGAGCGATCGCATCTGTGGCTGTTGCAAACCTGCCACAAACAGAGCGAGTCCCGCAGTTACACCAGTTGCCTTCAGCCACGATAGGGGTTCGTCAAACTTGAGATATTCCTGATAGCTGAAGTCGGGACCATAGGGTTCTTGCCATTCCTGGTACAATGCACGACTGCGGCGGACAACACGAGTATTCACAAGTCCCATGAAAAAGGGAGCGACCCAGGTATTGAGCTCTGCATCAAAGGATGGTGTTTGTGGGTCACGGTTGCGATCAATTTCGGCTTGAGTATGAGATGTGGAGGGGGACAGCAGGAAGGGGTCACTCATCTGAGCTGCCCCTGGTGAGTCAAAGAGATTCAACGCCGATGCTAATGTGCCACCGTTAAAGCTACCAACTGCTTGAAAATAGGCATTCACCTGTTTGCAAGGCACACCCAACTCTCGTTGCAGGTGACGAACGACGAGGTAAGTGCCGAGATCAGATGGGACAGAATCAAAGCCACAGCAGGGAATGATGCGTGTGCCATCGGCTGCTGCCTGAGTCTGATAGCGATCGATTAGCGTTTTGACCCAAGGCGTTTCTCCAGTAATGTCTACGTAATGAGTTCTAAACCGAACGCAAGCAGCAACAAGGGCATTGCCATAGAGAGCAAAGGGTCCGGCAGTGGTGAGCAGTACTCGCGTTTGAGAGGCGATCGCATCAATCGCTTGCTGATCTTGACTGTCAGCAACTAGCACATCCACCCCTACGCCAACCTGATCTCGAACAGCCTCTAATTTCTGGCGGTTTCGTCCAGCGATCGCCCATCGCACCTGTTCAGCAGAGGCATGACGGGCAAAGTACTGCACGGTCTGCTTCCCAACAAAACCTGTGGCACCGTAAAGGACTACATCATAAACACGATCAGACATGGAGGTGCTCCTGGTAGCTATACCTGCAACTTTAACTTTGAAGGTTTTTAAAGAGATTTTGGGAGACCATTAGAAGTAACTTTGGGGACTGTCGAAGCGACCTTAGAGGGGTGTGAAACGACTCTGGAGGCATTTGAAGTGGCTTCAGGGGTATTTGAAGTGACTTCAGAAGCATTTGAAATAACTTCAGAGGCGTTTGGAGTGATTTTAGAGGCATCTGCATCAACTTCAGAGGTATTTGAAGCGGCTTTGAAAGCATTTGCCTTAGCTTCGGAGGCATTTGAAGTCATCTTGGAAGCCTGAGTTATACCAATTCTTCAAATTTGGACTATACATAGATACTCTTGTAGGGGCATTTCGCGAAACGCCCCTACCCAATCTGTTGCTCTACTTTAGGGACTTGGTATTAAAGGAGGAATTTACGGAGGAAAAAGCGATCGCTGTTAAAGCTTTCATCAAATTACAAAGATCTACACCCTACGAGGGCTAGTGTGTGTCTGCGATCGCCACATAGCGCAGCAAGATTCGCAAGACTTCTCCGGGGTTGAGCGTCAGCCTGAGTTCTGACTCAGCCGGGGGGATTTCTGGACTCCATAAGCCTGCTTCGGCGTAGTGCAGGTTGTGTAACTGGTGAATTGTGTTTTGCACGAGCGGGGGTGAACCGATTAGCAAATGGCGAATTGGCTCACGGTTGGGGTAGCGCAGGGGCAAGGGCTGTAGCTGTGGCGTGGAAACGGGTGCAGGAGTTGTTGCAGCAGGATAGGTGCTGCAGTGTGGGTGATTAAGTTGGAGGTCATGGGTTTTCCTTGGGATGAAACGACGGGGAGGAAAACCCAAAAATTTAGCCGCCCCAAACGTCATAACAAACTGGAGCGGCTGAAAATAGGGATAAAATACCTTCAGCCCTCAGACTGCCTCAATCAGTCGAAAGGGTTAGCTGTCGGAAGTTGGTGTCAACAACTTTCGGCAGCGCAACTAAATTTTTGGGTCTGCAACTTGAAAGAACTCATTCTGTTGAAGTCGCATTGCAGAATTAAATCTTATCGGAATAGGGTTAGTCAAGTAGAAAAGTTACAGCACTCGCAAAATAAATGGGTAGCGATAGGGTCGGTCTAGCTGGGTCAGTGCGTGAACTGTAGCAATGATCGGCATCAGCCAGCTAATAAACAGCGTTAGAAACAATAGTGGCAAGCCAATTCCAATGAAGGACAACAGTAAGAAAAGGAAGATATAGACAACAATATTGATGAAAAAGTTAAGTGCTTCTCTAGCATTTTGCTGCACAATTGGGTCGTCAGAGAGAACCAAAACCGCAATCGGAACTAACAGCGGCAAAACCGCAACATTGAAGAGCAAAACCCCGTGGCTGACGGCTGACAACAGCTTGCGTTTCTCTAGATTAGTCATGGCCCGATTCATCACCCGTTAAGCTGATCACGTAAATTTAACCAGGGGCTCCGCACATTGCGGTAGCCTTAAAAGTCTGTTTTCTCGAAGCGCTTTGCGCTTGCAAAACTAAACTGTCGAATTTATGTGGGTTGATTAATGCTGTGACTTTACCCTTCAAGTGTAGCCAACAGATTGAGAGGCGTCAGATCAGCAATGCCCCAATCGTCAAAGACCTACATCTAATACCACCGTCCGTAGAGTAGCGGCATCGATAGGGGCGAAGCGTTCCGTCACAATCCCTGCCACCAAGGCACAATTCTTTTGCCGAATGCTTCGCCCGTACACCCAATAATGCTTCTTAACGAAACGGCTTTATAAACTGCCGTATTCTGCACGCAACCGGGTTTTCTAACCTTACTCTAGACATCATCCCCAGTGGGAGACGGAGTGAAACAACCGCCTATGACTCCTTGCTCACGTCGCAAATGTAATCCAAATGCAGTTGATCTCACCTGGTCAAAAGACACAGAGCTAATCGGGCTGACCCTACAACTACAGCCCCTCCAGGACAGCTCACTCTACCCGCAATATACGATTGGGCTGCACGCCTGGTTTCTCGATCAGGTCCGTCAGGCTGACCCTGACCTATCTGCCTATATGCACGACGGCGAATCTGAAAAACCTTCCACCATCTCCGGTCTGCAAGGGCTCTCCTCTACCTCTAGCCGCTCACATTCGCTGAGTGCAAACCAGACTCATGATTGGACGATCACTGTACTCTCTCAACCCGTCGTACAGTGGCTATGGTATGTCAGTGGTTTTAGGAGTTTTGTCAGTCAACTAGGTCTACGACTGGAGCCATCGCTTGACCCTTGACCTCATCAATCAAAGACTGAATGCGATCATAGTGAGCACCCCGCCAGTAGACCTGATCACAGTTCTGGCATTGGGTAAAATCGTCATAGTAAAGATGGGTGTAGTAGGGAATTTGGTGTTGGATATCAGCTTTATCCACCCAGATTACTTCACCATTGCAACGAGGACAGCGCTGAAGAGGGGCGATCGCAGGATACAGCCTAAACCGCGCTAACACCTCCACTATCTGCTCCTCTGGATTGTGTGAACGAACCGCATACCCATAAGTAACAATGCTTCGCTTCAGTAGTTCCCGGTCTTGAGTCAGGAGAATGCGCTGTTCCTGGCTAGAGGTTTGAGCTAGTTCATCATCGTTGTAGTCATTGCGATAAAGGGTATCGAAGCCTAACAACCGTAAATAGGTTGCCAGCTTGCCCAAATGCACGTCCACCACAAAGCGCATCGGCGATAACGGTGGAGGCTGCACCTGGGAAACGGGTGTGATATCCAACGTGGTGAACTGGGGATAGACGCTGATGCGATCGCCCTCCTGCACCAGATAGTCAAAACTAACCGATTCCCCATTCACGATAATCAGGTTAATTTCAGGATGAGGGACTCCCACCGCTTCGATCGCATCTTTGATAGAACCCCGGTCTTTGATATAACGCTCAAATTCCACCTGCCGACGGTGGGGTGGCAGGAAGTCATTCAGGCTGCTATAAAAGCGAAAAAAGGCATGGGGCATGTTATCGCTGGAGCGTGACGTTACGCTTATCAAATTGCGCTGATCAAATTAGTCCGCATCAACCTCTGATTCTGTATCCTCAAACAAGCGATCGCCCCGGTGTAATCGATATGCCATCTGATAAGTTTGCTCCTGCGATCGCATCGTGGGCGCATGAGCCGCCAGGTATCGCGCCGCTGCCACCAATACAGGTACCCCTTCCACAGGATCGATGAGTTGAGAATACAGGCGAAATGCCGCTTCCATCGATTGCATCACATGAAAATCTCGATTCTCGCGCAACATTAGTTTTGCCAGCGCGGTCATTAGAGCTTTAGGATTGCCACCGCTATAAAGATATTGCGCCACCAATCGTCCCGTTTCGTTGACCTGCTGCTGGCGATCGAGCAGGTCAGGCAATTTCTCCAATAAAGATTCAGGATTGGCAACAATATCTTTAGCATCCGGTAAGCGAGCAGGCGGCACATTGAGAAATCGGTTCAAATAAACGCTCATGGCTGCATCGAATACACCCCGAAGTAGCTCAACCGTTGAAACCCGACGAATTCCTTGCAGAACAGCATTCGCAAAGGTAAAGGGATGGTGGGCACTGTTCCAATCTCCATGATCATTATTCGTGTGAAATCGGGCGACGCGCAGAGCCGCCGCATAGGTGACGATTTGGGCTAACTGTTCCTCCGTACAGCCCGATCGCAATGCATCTAACAAACGATTGGCGATCGCCTGAGCATCCTCTCCCAACAACACTGAAAGGAATTCTGGAGGTTGAACCCACTCTCTTCGATGAGATTTTCCAGTTTCTAGGACAGCAGGCAATTGCTCAAATGCCTCTTCTAGAATGGCTACCAAATCCACTGGATAGCGCCATGAACTGGCTTCTTCCATGCGCGTTGCATTTGCCAACCCTGCCACAAGACTTGCCAGAACAGGTTCAGCTTCTTGCCAATCGGTTGCTTCGCCGTGCTCCGAAGGGGTAACCGCATCTAATGCCTCTAATGCCTTATTGATAAAGTCCAGCACATGCCCCACATCCAAGTAGCGATGATCGGTTGCTGCTGCAAATAACATTTCGGCAATCTGAGTACGACTGATTCCAAGCTCTACTGCGGTCACCAAACACCGTTCAGCCGCCTCGCGATCGCGCTGGTCGATAAACTGACGAAACCACGCTTTTAAGGTCACAAAATCTAAGTGAGTTGTCGGCAGGGGGTGTACTCGAAAATGAGGAGGAGACCCTGCACTGTCACGCGCAACAGCAGAAAGTCCCTGATAGAGGGCACGGGGGCAATCGCTTTCATCGAGGTAGGGCAACAGATTCATCATGCAGGTGAGCATGGTTAGCCCCGTATCCCATCCGGTTTTGTTGTAGCGAGTGCCAAAGGACAGCCCGACCTGAAAGGGCTTAGTTGGCGCAATTCCCAAATCCAGTAATGCAATTACTGATTTTGCAATAACCAGTGAAATGCCTTGCTCTAGTCCATCCTGTAATCATTGCTGATGATGAACTTTGAGGTTATCCAGGGGGGTAACATCTACCCAAATCTCCCCATCTCGAATCTGTACGGGAAACGATCGCACATCATCTGCCCAAGAATCAAACGTGCCGCCGCTTGCCAAGTCAAACCGAGCATAGTGCCACGGGCACGTGACAATCCCATCCTTACACACACTGCCATGTAGTGGAAAACCCATGTGGGGACAACGGTTATCGATCGCATAGACGCGATCGTTGCTGTAGAACAGCGCAATGGGTTGCTGGTTTAAACGGACGAGTAACTGCCCTTTTTCCTGAAGTTCTGCCAGAGTTGCCGCACGAACAAGTGATTGAGGTCGGTCCGAAATAGATTTCATATTTATAAAGAATTAACTTTATAAATATCCTAAGCAAGTCCCCTTAGTTTGTAAAGACTTTTCTTTAGTTTCTTGACCACCGCGATCAAGATTGGTTTTGAATTGCTTTGTCAGTCACTACTGTAGACAAAACGATGGAAACTTCGACCGCTCCCAGTTGGAGAAATCGCTCCATCATCCCTTCCAGGTGTTGCATTGAAGGGAGAACTGCTTTCAAGATGTAATATTCGTTGCCCACAACGCGATGGCAACCTGACAAGCTATCCGATTTTTGAAGGGGCTTAGCAATAATCAAGTCCCTTCAAAAACTTGATCATGAGGTAATAACAACGTTGAGCTACTTATCCTAACTCATTCATTCTGTTTTGCCGCTTAACGCGGTAGTGGTCATAAGCTGCACAAATCCACGCTCCAATTAGCATGAACACATTTTTGTCCCAGTTGCCCTGGTTATTAGGCAATAGTCCACCTGGTCCAATTAGACCAAAAGCCAGAATAAAGCTCAGGAGCATGAGCATCATGATGATGCCAGCCCAGCGCACCCAACGGTTTACTACAAAGGCGGCTCCCACAATCATTTCGACTGCCGGAAGCAGATAGGCATAGGGCAAAGCAAGGAAAGCGGGCAAAGGTCCAACCCCTTGAAATCCCCAGCCCCAGAGAGCTAGCTTGCTCTGTGTCACTGTTTCAAAGAAACCACCTGGGGTGCGAAAGTAGATGTAGTTGGCGATTCCTGAGAGGATAAAAAAGATGCCTAAGAGGACGCGCATGGTGGCGATCGCCGTGATCACCATGCTGCGTTCGCTCTTTAATCCAACTCGCTGATCAAAAGTGTCTTGAAGCATTTGAAATTTTCCTAAAGTATCGGTTTCCCTGTAGAAGCGTTTCGCGAAATACCCCTACAAAATTCATCTATCTAGTTAGCAATGCCTGAAAACACTACTGGCTTTGCTGTAACTGATCTAACAACACAGGTAAACCCGTCGGTCGCAACACCTGACTAAATTGATTGGGCTGGATTGCTCGCCAAAACAATGCACTGCTACTGATTACCACCAGAACGGCCGCAATATCTCCCAACCGTTGCAATAGATGAAGGGAAGGTTGACTGGATAGGTTAGGTTGACTGTGACGGCTAAAAACTTCATAGGTGAGCCAATCTACCGTCGCCCTAAAGTTGTGAATAGGGGTTGGCAAAAGCTCTAAATAGGTGCCCTGACGAATCAAATGCCCCGATCGCCCAGAAATGATAAAGCGATCGAATAAATTAGCAGCTGCCTCCCCTAATCCTAGTTTCATCAAGGTTCCTCGAAGGGTAACTTTGACGGGTTTAAGAGGTTTGTTTTGCACCATTGCCATCACATTGTGGGCAATTGTAGCCCCCTGCTGGTAAGCAACTTGCGCTGTTGCAGGTAGCATCATGTCCAGTGCCGCATTATCCCCACCTACAAACACCTCCGGAAAATCAGGTAGCTGCATGGTGGGCGTAATTCGCAGGCGACCAGAGCGATCGCGCCGGTCAGCAGGAATGTCTAGTTGCTTGAGCAAAGGGTGAACGGCAGTTCCGGCTGTCCAGATAATTGTCGCCGCATCAAGCTTGTTCTCATGTCCCTGCTGCTTGTATTGCAAACACTCTGGATGAATGGCGCTGACTGTTGCTTCTGTCACAAGTTGCACGGGAATGGTGCGCTTCTTCAACGCTTTTTCAGCTACTTCCCGCAAATGACTATTAATGTCTCCTTTAAGAATTTCCTTACTACGATTGAGGATAAAAATTTGAATTTCTTCAGGGTTACCATTGAGCTTTCGATACCACTGGGGCAACAAGTCTGCTAAGGTAGCAGCCATTTCTACACCAGACGGACCTGCTCCGGCGATCGCCACCGTCAACAGGACGCGACGACGCTCTAGATCATCGGTTTGACTTGCCTGCTGGAGACACGCTCGCAAGTGCCGTCCCAGCGATAGTGCATCCTCACCCGTGCGAAATGCAAAGGTGTAGTCTTCTGCTCCAGGAATGCCAAAGTAGTTTGTTGTACTTCCCAATGCCAGCACAAGATGTCCATAACTATATTGCAATCCAGAGGCTAACTTAACCTGTCGCTGATGCAGATCAATCCCCTGAACCGTATCCTGCACAAACGTGATGCCGTCACAATCTAGCAGTTTTGCATAGCGAGGTTGAACCTGGCTATCGGACATTTCACCACTCAACAACTCATATAGGAGTGGCTTAAACACAAATCGGTCCGCTTGTTCGATCAAAACAATGGGTCGAGAGTGTCGGTGATGGCAAAGGTGTAATGCCGTCAGCAATCCAGTAAAACCACCACCTAAGATCACGGTTGGACTTAACGGATTCATGATCTCCCCATCTAACTAGAGAACTGGGAATCGGTTAGCAAAAGATACAACATACTTTGGGTGGAATAGAAACTGTAGGTTGGGTGGAACAGAGCGTAACCCAACACGGGCTTGGATTTTGTTGGGTTACGCTACGCTTCACCCAACCTACGCCTTTTTGGAGCAGGAACTAGGAACCAGTGAACTGTTAGCAGTGTCAATTGAGGCTATTGAATGCTGGCGCTGCTTGAACCTCCGAGGACGGCATAGCCCATTGTTGCGTTAGCCGTGCGACACCAAATCGAGACGGATTTGAACTCTGATAGATTAACCGAATCTGGAATGGGATAGCGCTGTTCACCCGTGACACTTTGCAGCGCACCCAAGTTTACAAAGCTACCAAAACTAGAGTAGCTACCCGGTGGAACTTCAGAAGTTTCTAGAACGACGTGTAGGTCAGGAGCCATATCGGTGGTGCTGAAGGCGGAATCTAACACGACATATCGTTGTCCGTCTTCTTCAATGATTTGGGCTGTCCCCGTGGTGGGTGCCTCTGCTGCAACAAAACTTCCAGCTAGGGCAACGATGGACTCACTTTGAGCAATTAAGCTTTCAGTTGCAGTGACCGATCCGAAGGTTCCATGAACAGGATTAGCAATGGTGGCAGCAGCAGCGGCAATTGAAAGTGCTGACGCTAAAACTGAAACCATGCCAAATTTCACAATTGAATGGCGCTTAATTGATTTGATCTTCATGCAGAAACCTCTCTTAGTTAGAATATTTTTGGAATGATCTGTTGTTTGGGCGATCGGACTAACCGTCAGGATGCACGGCAGAACTGAGAGTTGCCTGAGTTAGCCCTGAGAGTTCTCAGAAAAGAGCGTCAACAGGAAGTTCCTTTTCCTTGTAGATACAAGCAGCCTTGAGGTAACGCAAGACTTGAACGAAGTATCTGTGCTTAAGTCAGCTCTGTGGAAAAAGATGAAATCGAAGTTAAGGAAAAACTTATTTAATAGACTCCCTGCATGAATCATTTTTTGAAGCGTGAATGGGGCAAACTGAAGCCCCAGGTCGCCCACGACTTCATCCAGTCTCATGTTTTTACTGGTTGCTTTGGCTAAATCGTAGGCTAAACGAGTGACTCTGTCGACGCATTTCTAAAAGCTGCTGTGTATACACAACGCTTTTTCTTTGTCACCTGTAATGCCATATAGCAAGTAAGTTTGCTCTTAAAGTTCTCCTTATCTTCAAGTGAAAGATAGACCTAAGCAATAGGAATATTTGACAGAATGCCTAGAAGCTCTGGGTAAATTGATGAATGTAGAACCTCACCATCCCATTTCTATTCTGCGTCGTTGGAGAATGTCATCTCCGCACTTTGCAACCCTGGTTATGTTGGGGATTGTGGTGTTGTCAGGCGCAATTACGGTTGCCTGGTTTGCGGGAGAGGGTACGATTAGCACGCTTTTTCAGCAATTGGATCAGCTTCAGGCAAGCTCACCCATGTGGATTGAAGCGCCAATGATGGTTGGGAACTACCTGCTGTTTTGGACGGTAGCGCTGATGCTCGTCGTGATTGCTATCACCAAGATATCTCCACGACCGCGTACCTGGTCAAGAACAATTGTAGTAGGCGTTCTGTTAATTCTGGCTATCCGCTATTTGCTGTGGCGATCGCTCTCCACCCTCAACCTCAGCACACCTCTAAATGGAGTATTCAGCATCGGCTTATTTTTAATGGAGCTGATGCTGCTGAGCGGCGGCATTATTCAACTCATGTTGTTATTGCGAACTAACGATCGCCGTCCTGAAGCCAATCGCCTTTCGCAAGCGGTGATCAATAAGACCTATTTACCGACTGTTGATATCTTAATTCCTACCTATAACGAACCTAGCTTTATCCTGCGGCGCACGATAATTGGCTGTCAGGCGTTGAACTATGAGGCAAAAACGATTTATTTGCTCGATGATACTCGACGACCGGAAGTGGAGGCATTGGCAACAGAGTTAGGCTGTGAATATCGGACGCGCCCCAACAATCGCCATGCTAAAGCTGGGAGTCTGAATTATGCGATCGCCCACACCCGCGGCGAACTCATCGTGATCTTTGACGCTGACTTTGTACCTACCCGCAACTTCCTCACCCGCACGCTTGGCTTCTTTCAAGATCCTCAGGTGGCGCTGGTGCAAACCCCTCAAACCTTCTACAATCCTGACCCGATCGCCCGCAATCTTGGTTTAGAGAATACGCTTACGCCTGACGAGGAGGTGTTTTATCGCCAGATCCAGCCGATCCGGGATGGTGTGGGGGGTGTAATTTGTGCAGGAACATCCTTTGTGGTGCGGCGATCGGCATTAATCGCAACCGGATGCTTTGTCACGGAGTCGTTAAGTGAGGACTACTTTACCGGAATTCGATTAGCGGCAAGTGGCTATCGGGTTCTTTACTTGAATGAAAAGCTAAGTGCAGGACTGGCGGCTGAAAATATTGCAGTTCAGGCACTCCAGCGAACTCGCTGGGCACAGGGAACGTTGCAAGCCTTTTTCATCAAATCTAACCCACTCACAATTCCGGGGTTAAATCTGTTGCAACGATTGGCACATCTGGAAGGACTGCTGCACTGGTTCACCAGTCCGGCACGGGTTGGGTTGTTGTTTGTGCCTCTGGCTTATGCCTTTCTGGGTGTGATTCCGGTTCGAGCCACAGGAGCAGACGTGCTGTATTTCTTCATTCCCTTCTACCTGGTGCAAATTAGTACCTTCTCCTGGCTCAACTCACGATCGCGCTCCGCCGTGCTATCTGACGTTTATTCACTGGTGTTAGCGTTTCCGCTAGCAATTACCGTGTTTAAAGTCATGCTCAATCCCTTTGGCAAAGGTTTTAAGGTGACTCCCAAAGGAGGAGTAAGCGATTGCTTCTCCTTTAACTGGCAGCTAGCCTTTCCACTGATTGCCATGTTTTTGGTAACGGCAATCAGTTTGTGGATGAACCTGGGCACTTATCTGATCATGGGAACCTGGCAGCCCAGTATGCCCGTAGAAGTGGCGGAACAGCTGAAGGGGATCGGTTTAGGCTGGGTGTGGAGTGCTTACAATCTGCTGATGTTAAGCATTGCCCTGCTGATTTTGGTAGATGTGCCTCGCACTAGTCCCTATGAATGGTATAACTTGCGCCGCACCGCACGGATTCAAGTAGGTGAACAAATGCTTTGGGGATTCACCACTGCAATCTCAGAAATTGGAGCAGAGGTTGCATTAACTCAAACTAACCATTTAGCTATAAGTGAAGTAAAAACGTTACCTGTGCAAATAACTTTGATGGAAGAAGAATTAACCTTTCCGGGGCAAATTGCGCGGACTGATCTGAGCAATGAATATCCAATTGTGCAAGTTTCGTTTGAAGCTCTCACCCTGGATCAACAGCGAGGATTAGTAGAACTGTTATATTGCCGTCCGGGGCAGTGGAAGAGTCGCTGCTCTCCCGGAGAGTTAGAATCTCTGGGGTTGCTGCTTAAAATCCTGCTTAAACCGCGATTCCTATTTGACCGGCAGGCAAATGTTAGAGCGATCGCCGTTGCCCACGTTGATTGAGGTAAAAAATCTATGGAAACCACAGATTTAATTGTGACTGGCAGTGGTCAGAGTGCAATTCTCCTCGCGGCTGACTTTGCTGAAGACGGACGAAAGGTTATCTTATTTGAACGCGATGCACTGGGTGGAAGCTGCGTTAACTACAGCTGTATGCCTTCTTGCCCCAATACGTAACCCAATCGCACTTTCAAACTCATGTTGTTTAAGAGGTTTCAACCAATGAAATTTGCTCCATTAAGTATCCTTGCCAGTTTTCTTATCTTATCTGTAGGCTGTGCTGAACAAGCTGTTGAACAGCCTGTGAACGAGACGGCAAGTCCTTCTCCTAGCGCAGAGGTTACGGCTTCGACGGATGCACCTGCCGCGTCGGAGGCTTCCACAAAATCTGGTACCTTTGTGCCTGGAGAAGCCCCAACCAAAGGAATGGTTCAAGTTGTAACTGAAAATGGTGAACGTTATTTAGAGCTAGATGAATCCTTCAAAACCAGCGATCAAGGGCCAGACCTATTTGTAATTCTGCATCGTTCTGATGATGTGTTGGCAACGACTGAGCCACCTGCTTATCCCTTGCAAGAGGGGGATTATGTCATTCTGGCTCCGCTTGAGGAGTTTACTGGCGCTCAGCGCTACCTAATTCCTGAAGAGGTAAATCTAGACGATTACAAATCTGCTGCAATTTGGTGTCGCCAGTTTAACGCCACATTTGGGGTAGCTAAGTTTGAAGGTTAGAAACAGCGAGAATGAACTACCCCCGACGGACAGCCCTACAGCTTCACTGGAATTATTGTCGGGCAACAGGTGACATAGCTCCGGCTCATCGTACTGACTTTCAGCAGGGCATTCAAATTTGGCTACTCAGTGCCTTTGCCCTGGCGCATCTGCGAGTGTACAACATTTATCAGGTAAGAGTTTTAGGCTAATTACTCTTTCGCTACAGCAACGCTCACATCACCTCTTTTACTGCTCAGTTACATCATTATTTGGTTGCTAAATTTCTGTTTTAGCAGAGCGCGAAAGTTTTTCTTCTTAACAGGTTCTTGCAAAACCTCTGAAAGCGATCGCCACAGTTCGGCACCTGCTTCTCGAATGTAACAATCGTCATAACCTGCTTCTTTGGCGATCGCCCTATATTCCCTACCGTTCCAGGAATGATGGAATACCAATGTTTTGACCGAGGTTAATGTCCCTGGTGGTAAAATCCGTTCTACAATTTCCAAGGCTTCTTGGGAAGTCATAATTCAACCTCTAATTTTGATGGGATATGAGCTTGAGCTTTGGCTTCGATGAGAAGGTATCTTGCGGCTCAGGCAGGCACTCGTTGATATATATCTGCATCATTGGATTAAGACTGAAGTGAGCTCCCTGCCGCTGTAGCAACGATCGCCGATTGAGCGAATCTAGTCCCTCTAGCAAGTATGGTTGATTGCTTAATAGAGCAATATCCTTGCAGAACTGCGATATTGAGACTGGTGTCTGATGAAGAGCCAAATAACAAGCTAATTCTCGTTCTACTTCAGAGAGTCGATTGAACTGTTGGCTGAGTAGATCACGCAGATCGCCAAACAACAACTGCCCATGATTGAGATATCGAAGATAGTCAGAAATACGACCGTTGAAATAGTCTTGAATACAAACCACGACCACTTTTAACGCTAATGGATTTCCAGCAAACAGTTCAACAAGCGATCGCCACTCGTCTGTAGATCCAACTAGTTCACTGTGGTTGCCAAACATCTGTTGACATTCCAATAGTGATAAGCCGTTGAGTTGAAGCGATCGAATATAAGATTCTCGTTCAAGTCCAATCGCTCTTGGCTTTTCTCGGCTGGTGATGATTAAACAACTTTGGTGAGGAACTTCTGCAACAATTCGCAGCAATTCACCATAGGCTTCATATCCTGGGCGACAATAGCCTGCATACTGCCTGCCACACAAAACTGCATCAAAGTGATCAAACACTAATAAACAGCGGTGTTTCTGGAGCTGTTCGATTAGCATCCCTTTCAATTCTTCAATATGAGTTGGTAGTTGGAAATTTTCCTCCGTTCGTTTACTCAGACACTGAAGAATGCTGGTCAAAACGGTCGGAGTCGTCGGAATATGGTGAAGGCACCTCCAAATCACAAACTCAAACTCAGGCTGGGCTGCCTTCACTAGCATGGTTGCTAACGCCGTTTTTCCGACCCCTGCAATTCCTAAGACCTGCACGAATCGACAATGCTCAGTAATGACTGCTTGATTAAGCTGAGTGAACTCATGAACCCGCCCACAGAGGTGAGCTTCATCCACTGCTTCACTCCAATCCTGGTGCTTAACTGGAGAGACTACCTTTAAAGATGCTGTTGCGGGTGCGTTCACAGATGGCTGAACTTCAGCAGATTGGTGACATAAACCTGCATGAGCATAATCCCCCTCCTCAAGCTGGATCTGTAATATCCGAAAAATGAGTTGGAGCGATCGCTTGTCTACTCCGTTTTCGCCGTTAAGAATCTTTCTAACCGTTATCGGGTGAATGCCTTCAGGTTCACTCAATTGGACTCGCTCTGCGATTGTCCGAGGGCTTTGCCGCAATCGAGTTTGAATTTCTAGCTGCTTAATTTGTTCCTGTAGCTTTTGCAAACCCACAGTAGTCAAGACAAAACCACGGTATCTTTGAGGGCTACGCAGAGTTTTTGCCATTACGGATCTACCCCAAGCATTTCTAACAATTGTCGTTATCATGACTTGTTCTTCTTAGAAGAAGATTAATTTAGAAACAAATTACTTTCCGATTTTGGAAAAGCAAAAAATTGCATTAAGAAGTTGGGATAATAAGTCTTTTCAAGTTACCCTATTGAACTCTTACCCAGCCTTTTAACCAGTTCCTTTGCATGGGGAAAATGAGTTCACAAATTGTTCCTTTGGGGTAATGCGATCGCCTCTGGAACCGTCCTCCTAGTTCCCAAGCAATAACTTTTGCTTGTTTCGTTCCCTGACCTTCGTGAACAGATGTAGAACCCGGACCATTATCAGTAACCCGCAATACGTAATTATTTCCCTCCCGGAGGCACATTACATCTAAACGAGTCGTACCTATTGCGTGCTTCCCCACGTTCCACAACGCTTCCTGCAGGAATAGACATAATCCTCGTTTTTGTTTGACACTGAAATGATTACGCTTGAGAACTTCAAAATCGGGTGAAATATAGGTTTGAATTTCAGCGAAACCAGGAGCCTGTATCTCCAGGGTATAGTTGTAGACTTGATAAAGCAGTTCTGAAATTGGGGCTTGTAGATCTAGAATCAGGTTTCCTTTCAGATAAAGTCTGTCGCTGCGGGTTAACATCTCCTGCCGCATATGTTGAAAAATACTGCGTAGCTCCTCGTTCAGAGACTGTAATTGCTGCTGTAATTCTCCAGGTGAATTGCTCTCGTCCAAACTTCTGAGGACGACAGCCAAATGTTGTAATGGACCATTGTGAATGGCTTCATACATCCGTTCAACTGCAACGCGACGATACTCCAGTTCAAACCGTAGGTTACGCTCCAGAAAAGCTGTAACCAATCCGGCTCCATTCAGTGCCAGTCCCGCTGGAACTAAAGGAATCCACCATCCAAGGATTAAGGCAAAAAAGCTAATACCGATCAGGATAGCTGTGGCGACCACAAGGCTTAATACGCTTCTCCAGGGAGATTGCAGCAGGATTTCTAACATAATTCCTAGCAATCCCCAAGAGGCAATCCACAGATACTCCCAAGCATCAGCCCAAACTCGAAGCTGGGGCTGTCGCGTGAGTGCTATGTTAATGATCTGGTTTGCGGCATGAGCCTGTACCTCTACGCCATAGATGAGTTGAGTTGCTGGAATTAGTCTACTAATCAGGCGAGACGATAACGTTTCTCTCAAAGCAGAGGTAAAAAACACATCTTTGACGCTGGGAGCAGTCATTCCAATGATCACAATGCGATCGCGAATCCACTCCGGTGCAAAGTTTTGTTGTAGAACATCGGTTAATGAGAGCGTTTGAAAGAGGCTCTGGGCGGCACAAAAATTAAACAGTGCTTGATGACCCATTGTTTTAGCCCGAATGTAACCTCCAGAGCTAGCTTGAAATTGACTCAGCTCAGAGGCACCCAATTGAATTGATTTACTGGTGAAGTTTTCAGCTTGAAATGGAATATTTTGACTTGCAAGATACCTCTGCGCCAGCTGTAGTGCAAACGAATACAGCATTCCTTGCTCAGTTTGACTTGCCAAAACCATTCGGCGTAATTTGCCATCTTCATCGACGCTAACATCAACAAAACCAATTCGCTCTGATGGCAGCATAGAGGGTGGCTTAATGTTTAAACTTGGTTCTGGATTTAATGCCATCTCAACCCCAACCAGGTTTGAACTTTGAGCAAGCATCTGGGCAAGCGCGTCGTGCCCAGGCTGTACGGGCATATCTCGAAACAAACCTAGCCCAATCACAGCGGGGCTATAACGTTGTAGTGTCTTTAGCAAATCTACTAGTGTTTGATCGGGAATAGGGAAGCCTCCAACCCTATCAAGATCTGCTTCATCAATTCCCACAATCACAATGGAATGCTCCGCTGTTGAAGAGGGGCAGCGGCTTGATAGGGAATCGAATGCCATCCATTCTTGAATTTGTAATAGCCCAGTCCAGCGAATTAGCAGCATAAGGACGATGATCAGTAGCCCTGGCAAAGCAACTTCACACCAAACGATTGCCTGTTGTCTAAACTGTTGCCAGAGCGCAATCAACACATCAACTGATTAAACCTGCTTTTCGGGCTGCAATCTGAATCTGAATCCGTAAATCTTGATTAGGATGATCATAAACATTCAGAGCATCTTGAATTCTAAGCCAATAATTGCGAATGGTGCGATCGCTGATTCCCATCCGTTCTGCGATCGCTTTATCAGACAAACCCTCCTGATATTTGAGCATTAGAACTTCCAGCCATCGTCGGTCGAACTCTGGGCGCGATCGCACCTCTGAAGGTAAATAAATTGAACCTCGTAAGGCTAAATCTACATACTTCAACATCTCTCGAACCGGCAGGGATTTATCCAATGCTACAAAGCCACCTTCATAAATATGAATAGCAGGTTTAAGCCGTAGCAAAGGTTTCACATTAACACTCAACACCATAAGGTTAGGTGCTGGATCAGTACGCATGAGTAACTCTAGAAGTTGAAGCCCAACTTCAGTACTGGGAACAGTAGCAGGAGAGGCAGGTAAACCGAGATCAACTACAACAAACTCTGGGCAACATCGTTTGATGCACTGTTTTGCTTCTTGCTGACTTTTTGCCGTTAAAATCTCAACCGTTGGATACTTTGTCTGAAGCGCAGGAACTGTGCCCTCCAAAATAGCTTCGTGGTCATCAATAACCAGAAATCGACGTAGTGTTGGATTGGCGCTGCTTGACTGCATAGACAGAATAAAGGGTTGCTGGTGAGATATGGGAACAAGGAATGTGAGTCACTAAGCAGCAAAACCTAGAGAAGCAATCGCCCCCGTCTCATTCTCATCTTGGTAGTCTACTCTAACTGGTAACTTTAAAGCATAAGATAACGGTGAACTTAAGCATTATTTCAAGGCCTCAAAACAGGTCAGCGCAATACCATCTTCTTTGTTGAAGCGGGGTGTCCCTACAAATTTGCAATACCCCGCTTCAACGCCAGGAGTACAGCTTGAGTGCGATCGCTCACCCCTAATTTACTTAAGATATTGTTTACATGATATTTGACGGTGTTTTCTGCAATGTGCAAACTATCTGCAACATCTTGATTACTTTTGCCCTGTGCCATTAGTTGCAGCACTTCCCGTTCACGATCGCTCAACTGAGGATGGCTCAACCGTTCTGCGAGTTTTGCGCCGACTTCAGGCGGGATGTATTGTTTCCCCATATGAACCGTGCGAATTGCTTTGAGCAATTCATCCAGGGGAGCATCTTTAAGGATATAGCCCTTTGCCCCAGCTTGCAGTCCCCGATAGATATCTTCGTCAGTATCATAAGTTGTCAAGATGACAATGCGGGCATTAGGAGAATCTTGGCGAATCTTGGCAATTACCTCTACGCCGTTCATGTCGCCCAAACGTAAATCCATCAGGGTTACATCGGGTTGATGTTCATGGAATTGGGCGATCGCCTCAATGCCAGTGCTAGCTTCAGCTACCATTTCCATGCCTGATTCATACTTGACCATCAGCACTAAGCCATTACGAACAATAGGATGGTCATCAACAATCAAAATCCGAATCGGCGTAGAGGGTATCATGGTGACTCCAAAGGTACTTGAATGCAAATATTAGTGCCTTGTTCCAGTTGGCTCTGAATGGTCAAATTGCCGTTAATGCGATCGGCTCGTTCAGACATACTAATCAGTCCAAAACCACCCGTATCATTAGGAAATAAGAAGCCACGCCCATTGTCTTGAATACATAAACTGACCCATTCGGCCTCGTAGGTCAGCTTCACTTGAAGTTGAGTTGCACAGGCGTGTTTAAGCGTATTGGTAATAGCTTCTTGCCCGACCCGCAGCAAATTTTTACCAATTAGTGGAGAAAGTAGACGAGGGTCTCCTACAATCTGCATTTGAACTTGAATGTCAGTCCCTTGAGTCATTTGTTCAACGTATTGGGAGAGCTTTGTAGCTAGGTCGGCAAATTCTTCTGCTGTTGGATGCAATGCCCAAACTGACTGCCGGGCTTTGGATAGGGCTGTATTCGCAAGCTCCATGACGCGGTCGAGGATTTGTGACACCTCATCTGGGCTATGTTGAGCGATGCGTTTCGCTACACCCAGTTGAATCGAAATCGCTGTGAAAGCTTGAGCCAGCGTGTCATGGATCTCGCCTGCCCAACGGTTACGTTCTTGAGCGATCGCTGCCCGTTGAGCCTCTTCTGCCAGTCGAGTTAGCTCTAGAGCCAGTACCGCTTGGTTAGCCAGAGCGTGAGCGAGTTCAGCCTCCTCTGGAGTAAAGCAGTGGCGATCGCCAAATCGCAGCACCAGGATTCCCCGCAGCTCGTCATCTAAAAACATAGGAACTTTCAACGCCGCTTTAATCTGCCGCTGTTTAAAGTAATCTCGATACTGCTCGTAGGCAGGTTGAGTCTCAAAATCTTCCTCGTAATCTGCGACAATCTCACGTTTTCGCAAGTGAGCCAATATATCTTGATTCCGAATTTTCTTAGCCACTTCCAGACTGCCACCGGGATGAGATGCCTCTGATCGCAGTCTAATCCTGTCATCTTCGTAGGAGACAAACAGGCGAAAGATGCCCTCCTCATAGCGCCAAAGCCCTGCTTCTGAAGCTGCAAACCGTTTGGTACAAACCGTTAACAGATGTCCTAAAAACTTTTCTAACTCTGGTTCTTCTGCCAATTTTCGCAGTGAAGCTTGCAGAACTTTGTTTGCTTCACTAAGTTCTACAACTCGCTTTTGTGCGGCTTGCTCTTGCTCGTGGATAGATTCCTCCCGCTGCCTGTATTCGAGCACCTCTGCTTGCAGTGCAGCAGAGGCTGCTTCCAGATCTAAATTGTAGGGTGAGGTAAGCGATTGTGAGGAGGTGAGTTGCGATCGCAACATTGCATTCTCCGACTCCAGGGCAGCGATGCGTTCCTCAAGTTGAGCAATCTGTTGCTCCTGTTCTGAATGGGAGTTTGACACAGTTTTACAATAAACCTATTCACTTCTACTCTCACCTAACTGCCAATCTAGCCACAACCCTTCACTCGCCCATCGCAACCTAACAACTCAAAGACTAATCAAAAGTTGAGGATCAACCCATCCTTAAGAGTGGGTCAAACTTGGCGTTTTGAAAGGGCCACAATAATCCTACAAGCGGGTGACATGTAGCATCTGACTTTGTAAGCTTTCAGGAACTAGATCAATCGTTGTAGCCCAGGTTATGTAGATATTATCTAAACCCTAACGTAATGAGAAATACAGCAAAAACTGGTACAGCTTGCTTCTAGAATGGAGTACAAGACGAATGCAACCCCGTCTCCCCAATGCTTTAAGCAGGGTAGAATTAACTCATATTTTGATAGTTGGGCAAGGTGCGACAGTAGATGCAATCAAAATAGAACTTTGTCGGCAAGGCTATCAGGTTGATACGCTCGATAGCGATAAATTGACACTCCTCACTCCTCACAAGATGCATTCCGACCTTGTGATTTTAGATGGACGGCACTCAACCCTAGTGAGTCTTGATATTTGTCGTTACTTGCGGCAGTTAAGCCAAGTACCGATTATTTTATTAGCTTCTACTTATGAGCTGATTGACTCTAATGCTGGGTTTGAGGCTGGAGTTGATGACTGCATCTATCATCCATTTGAGATTGAAGAACTATTAACCAGGATTCGAGTACGCTTGCGCTATGTCCATAAGGAAAAACCACCTATTTTACAGTTTGACAAGTTGACCTTGAATTGTCAGAAACGCGAAGTGCATTGGAGCGACCAAGAGATCAGATTAACGTCTAAAGAATTTGACTTACTCAAATATCTAATGGTTCGCTATCAGCAGGTCGTTCCTCGATATGAATTGATGGAGCATCTTTGGGGATCGAAGTACAATGTATCTTCTAACGTGGTTGAAGCTTACATTTGCCGATTACGTTTCAAGTTAGAACAATATAGTCAGGATCGTCTAATTCAAACTGTGTATGGAGTCGGGTACAGGCTGTATTACGGAAATTGTCAGGACTGAGTATCAAATATTGCCTCTTTTTCATAAAAGTATCTTTCCTCTCCTTTCCTTCGTTAAGTAGCAGCGTTGCTTTATCCCCTGATGACTCTGCTCAATCAGATTCCCTCTGCAATTTACCTCATGTTCAACCGCTTCTTCCAGTTCTTCCTCAATCGCTCTGAGATAGCAGGTGTTTTCATCGGTTGCTACTCGTTGCAGGGAGGTACTGTGCGACCTCATAGGCTTGAGCGAAGAATGCTTTTGTGGCTTCCATGTCTCGCTTCTCGCTCAATCCCACATCCACCAAGGCTCAAATTGAGTACCCAGTTCTGACAGAGTCTGTTAATCAGATGACTCACTGAGTAGCGATGGCTGACCTATTGAAGCATCCAACCCGCAAATTGTTTTTCAACGGCTTTCAACGGATCGGCGATTGCAGAAAATACACTCTGAGAAACGAGATCGGGATAGACATCATCAATTTCTGTCTCAATTGCCTGCAAAGCAGCTTTAGCTACTTCGCTTGGAGCAATTTTTTCTGCAGGAATGGCTTCAGCCATTGCCGTATCCACCGGTCCAGGGAACACACCAATCACTTGCGTTCCCTGCTGTGCCAGTTCTGCGCGAATACCTTGGGTTAAGGAGTGGAGCGCGGCTTTGGAAGCACTGTAGCAGCTAAATACAGGTGCATTAGCAACGGCTACCACTGATATCATATCGACGATCGCACCGCCACCGTTGCGCTCTCAGACACAGGGTTGAGGCGGCTTAAGCCAGCATTGTAGAACCGACGTCGCCACAGCTTGTCGGCGGCTTTAGGGTCATCTTCGTGAATGCTGGTAGCAAAAATGTGGTCTTTGAATCGTTCAATCAATTCCCCGCATGTTGTTGCAGAAGAAGAGTTACTAGCTGCATCCAGGTAATCAGCCCATTCAAAGGTCTTCGCAGCCAATTTAGCGCCTACCATCTTTGCCTCAGCCTCGGCTTGTTTAAGCCCTTGATGGCTAGCATATATGCCCAACGGAATCCTTTGCTGATGATCCTTAGTTTTGATTGAGTCTGGTTTTGGCGGCAGCGTAGCTACCAGGCTAATGCGATCGCCCCGTAGCTGTAGGGCAACTCCCATTTTTGCTGCTTTCAATCTGGCATTGGCTTTTCGGACTTCCTCTTGAATGTTCATGTCCAATCGAAATAGAGACACAGAGACAACGTAGAGACGCAAATAGAGACAGGGTGTTTTTAGCCCAAAACCCAGTGATTACAATGGTTTAAAAGAATAAGAAGAAGAAAATAGAGACAACTTTTTCTTTTCTGCTCCATTTCCTTTGATCCGTAGTTCTGAAGCTTAACGGATTACAATCAGAGATTGGCTTAAGTTTGGCTTAAATTTAGGGCAGAAATTGAAAGAATTGGGTGCGATTTAGAAGATAGACACCCCTCCAAATCACACCCGAAACCCTTGACACTTATGAATTTTGGCGAAAGCTGGTGACAAGACTCGAACTTGCGACCGGCTGATTACAAATCAGCTGCTCTACCAACTGAGCTACACCAGCAATATGACTAATATATCAAATTGGGCGATCGCCTTCCAACAAAATCGCCCAAAATCGCCTTCCAATAAAAAAACCCAGCAGCCCCTTGCTGGGTTAGTTCAATCAACGTCACTTACAGTTATTAAGGTAACGGCTACCGATGGTCTAGCACCTCATTCCAACGGCTCACCTAGTTGGGTGATTTTCACCAATGTTGGATTTTGAGTTCCAAATTTGAGTAAACCGCTACAACTTCATCTTTTACCCTTGCGCTGCCGCCTCAGTCTTTGCCTTATCAAGTTTCAGCACTAGTACGCCTAACGGTGGCAAACACAGATCAATCGAGTAAGGGCGATTGTGGTAAGACCATTCCTCTGCCCACTTACCGCCCAAGTTGCCCATGTTGCTACCGCCATATTCCCGCGCGTCACTGTTAAACAGCTCTGTATAGAAACCAGGTTGAGGCACACCGACCCGATAGTGGGAATGGGGCTGGGGGGTAAAATTGCAGACCGTAACCACAAAATCTTCAGAGTCCTTAGCTTTGCGAATGAAGGAAACGACGCTGTGGCGATTGTCGCTACAGTCGATCCATTCAAAGCCGTCAAAGCTAAAGTCATGCGTATACAGAGCTGGCTCGTCGCGATAAAGCTGATTTAACTTGGTAATAAAATGCTTCAGCTTTTGGTGCGGCTCGAACTGGAGCAAATGCCATTCCAGGTCGCCCCAGACATTCCACTCGCTCCACTGCCCAAACTCCATGCTCATAAACAGTGTCTTCTTACCCGGATGGGTAAACATGTAGGCATAGAGACAGCGCAAATTAGCAAATTTCTGCCATTCGTCACCTGGAATCTTGCCGATCATGTTGCTCTTGCCATGCACCACCTCATCGTGGGAGAGCGCCAGCATAAAGTTTTCGCTGAACGCATACATGATGCTGAAGGTGACATTGTTTTGATGGAACTGGCGGAACCACGGGTCCATGCTGAAGTAATCGAGCATGTCGTGCATCCAGCCCATATTCCACTTCAGGTTAAAGCCCAAGCCGCCAACGTAAGTGGGCCAGGAAACCATTGGCCAGGAGGTCGACTCCTCGGCGATCGAGAGCGCTCCAGGGAAATAGCTAAACAGAGTATGGTTGGTCTGGCGGAGGAAATCGGCTGCTTCAATATTTTCTCGTCCGCCGTACTGGTTCGGCAGCCATTCACCGGGTTCGCGGCAGTAGTCAAGGTAAAGCATGGAGGCAACCGCATCTACCCGAATGCCGTCAATGTGGTACTTGTCAAACCAGAACAGGGCATTGGCAACCAGGAAGTTACGCACCTCATGGCGGGCATAGTTGAATACCAGCGTTCCCCATTCTTTGTGTTCACCTTTGCGGGGATCGGCGTGTTCGTATAGGTGGGTGCCGTCAAAGTTAGCCAATCCATGTCCGTCTTTAGGAAAGTGCCCGGGCACCCAGTCCACGATTACGCCAATGCCGTTTTGGTGGCACTGGTCAATAAAGTACATCAGGTCTTCCGGACTGCCATAGCGCGAGGTGCAAGCATAGTAGCCCGTCACTTGATAGCCCCAGGAACCATCAAACGGATGTTCAGCGATTGGCAGTAGCTCGATGTGGGTAAAGCCCGTCTCCTTGACATAGGGGATCAGCCGATCTGCTAGTTCTCGGTAGGTCAGGAAGCGTGCTCCAGGCTTGAGTTCTGCCACAATGACGACGGGTTCGTCTTCGCCTGTGAGAGATTTGGCGGGTTCGGCGGCTGAAGCGTGTAGCCAAGAGCCAAGGTGAACTTCGTAAACTGAGATCGGCTGAGTCAGGGGGTCAGAGTGACGACGCTGTTCCATCCAATCGCGATCGCCCCATTCATACCGATCCAAATCCGCCACAATAGAAGCCGTCTTAGGACGCACTTCCTGCTGAAATCCATAAGGATCAGACTTCTCGTAAATATGACCCGTCTCATTCTTAATCTCGTACTTATAGCAGTCACCAACTTTTAGCCCAGGCACAAACAGTTCCCAAATGCCGCTCGAACCTCGGCGCATCTGATGCTTACGACCATCCCAATAGTTGAAATCGCCCAAAACGGAAACGTTTCGCGCATTTGGTGCCCAAACTGCAAAATAAACGCCTTCAACCCCTTCAATTTCGGTCAGGTGAGCGCCTAACTTTTCATAAATTCGGTGGTGGTTGCCTTCGGCAAACAGGTGAATGTCAAAGTCCGTTACCCGGGGCGATCGAAACGCATAAGGATCATAGATGACTCGCTCATGCTCCCCTTCCTTAACGCGAAGCTGATAATTAGCAAGTTCAGGGCGTTCTAAAGTGCATTCAAAAAAATGCGGATGATGCACGGTCTGCATTGGGTACTCGGCCCTTTCTTCTGGCAATACCACCCATGCTGCGCTGGCATCAGGCAGATAAGCCCGCACCACCCAGACAGCTTTGCCGTTGTCCTGAATTCGGTGGGGACCTAAAACCTCAAACGGGTCTTGGTGCTGGTTCCAAACAATCCGTTCGATCTGCTCTGGAGCGACAGTCATCGACATGAAACTACCTACCTAAATCGAGTTGTTGAACAGACGTTAAAGGGACTTCAAAAATAAAAGATTACTCTTTTGGGTTTAACTTAGCTGCTTACTAATACAGGAATAGGGAAACCCCCAGAACCTGCCACTACTGCTGATAAAACTAAATCCAGCCAGTCTTCACATCAGTCTAGGGATGCAATCCTGGCGGATGGGGTCAGTTAGATGTCATCCATCTAAGGAAAGGAGGAGAATATAAAGAATATGTAAGCATCTGTAATAAACCGTAGCAAATAGCGGTTAAAGTCTCAAATGTCGCATGGGAGAAATATTGGAAAATCCGTCTCTGCATCTCTTTTGCCTCTGCGTCTCTATAGTAGTGGTGCTAGGTCAACAACTGTGATAAAGATTTTGAGGCATTGCTGAATTGGGCAATTGCCAGCGCTTCCAGGTAAAACAGCATTGTTGAAGCTGCACTAGAATGAAGTATTGAGGAATTAACAGCCAGACGGGCTGGCGGATTTTTATATGTCTTTGCCTATAGTTGCTATTATCGGTCGCCCCAATGTGGGCAAGTCTACGCTTGTCAATCGTCTGGCAGGGGGAATGGATGCGATCGTACACGATGAACCCGGAGTGACCCGCGATCGCACCTATCGAGAAGCCTTTTGGCGCGATCGCGAATTTTCAGTCGTAGACACAGGCGGTCTGGTCTTTGACGACGACACCGAATTTCTGCCGTTGATTCGAGAGCAGGCAATGGCGGCTCTCGCAGAAGCCAGCGTGGCGATTATGGTAGTTGATGGTCAGGAGGGTCCAAATGCTTCTGATGAAGCGATCGCCACTTGGCTCAGGCATCAGACTGTTCCTGTACTGCTTGCGGTAAACAAATGCGAATCGGTCGAACAGGGGGCAGTGCAAGCGGCAGAATTTTGGAGTTTGGGGTTAGGCGAACCCTATGCCGTTTCCGGTATTCATGGCAGCGGCACAGGCGATTTGCTGGATGCACTGATGATGTATCTGCCCGCCACAGAAGAATTGCCAGAAACAAACGAGATTCGAGTGGCGATCGTCGGTCGCCCTAATGTGGGCAAATCTAGTCTGTTAAACGCCTTTGTGGGAGAAGCTCGGGCGATCGTCAGCCCCATCTCGGGCACCACTCGCGATGCGATCGACATGGTGGTCGAGCGTCAGGGGCAAATCTATCGCCTGGTTGATACCGCAGGCATTCGTAAAAAGAAGCAGGTCGAGTACGGCCCTGAATTTTTTGGCATCAACCGTGCCTTTAAAGCAATTCGACGGGCTGATGTAGTGCTTCTAGTGATTGATGCCATAGACGGTGTGACCGAACAAGACCAAAAGCTAGCCGGACGAATTGCCGAAGACGGACGTGCCTGTGTCGTCGTCGTGAACAAATGGGATGCTGTCGAAAAAGACTCCTACACTATCTATGCCTACGAAAAAACGGTGAAAGATCGACTGCACTTCACCGACTGGGCTGAAACCATTTACGTCAGTGCCATGACCGGACAACGGGTAGAAAAAATCCTGGAACTGGTCAACATTGCCGCAGAACAACATAAGCGTCGCGTTTCAACTTCCGTCATTAACGAAGTGCTGGAAGACGCGGTCAAGTGGCACACGCCTCCCACAACCCGACAGGGACGACAGGGCAGAATCTACTACGGCACTCAAGTGACCAGTCAACCCCCGACGATCGCCCTGTTCATCAATGATCCCAAGCTGTTTAACGACAACTACCGCCGCTACATCGAGCGCCAGTTCCGCCAAAGCCTTGGCTTCAACGGCACCCCTGTTCGCCTCCTCTGGCGCGGCAAGAAAATGCGCGAACTAGAGCGAGGCGCGAATCGGGCAACGAAGGTTAAAGGGTGAATCTGGGGCTGAGGACTGGGGAAAGAGGGAGAAGGACGCAAAGAGCAGGAGGGGATTACTTTTCTGCTTTTTAGAGTCTTTTGGTGGTGTTGCACATTTGACGAATAATTTTCGTGGGGCACGGCAATGCCGTGTCCCTACGGTGGGCGATTCGCGTATTAGGAATTTCCGCATCATTCTCAATTTGTGCGATGCCCTTTTGGCGACTTCTCTTTGAAAAATTGCCCAATGTTTGCAACGCTGTAGACTGGACTGAGCCTGTGAAACTTAGACATTGCACAGATAGGGATTTAACAATCTCAAACTCCTGCAATCACAAGATTAGGCAGGTTAAGCCCATCTCCCCTGTTGGGTTCCGCTGCACTTCACCCAACCTACGGTTCTGCTATCTGTAGGTTGGGTGGAGCAGAGCGAAACCTAACACTTTAGACTTGCCGTACTACTACCGTTCTACAATTCCGTGATCTTCCTTAGCCCCCAAGCCCCTAGCTCCTAGTCCCTAATTACCCTCATGGATCTGCTGCGATCGCTCCCAATTGGGCTTTATCTCGAACAACCCGTCACCTGGCTCCATCGGATTGATCCCCGAATCAAACTGGTCTGGCTATTTGGATTTTTGCTCTCGCCGATTTCAGCGGGTCCAATTTGGCGGCTTTCACTGGTTGGCTGGCTGCTGCTGTTGACGCTGGCGACCCGAATTCCGTTTCGGGTTTGGCGGCAACAGATGGGGTTGGTGATCATCTTTAGCCTCCTGCTGTTTTTTGTCACCATGCTGGCTCCAGACGGCTTAAATGTAGGTCATCAGGGTCGGTTGCCCGAGAATGAACTTGCTTTTGTAGAAGCAACGTTAGAACCTACAGATGCGGCGGTGGAGGTGGCAGCTAGTGGATTGCCTCAGCCCACGGGCTATCAATATGTGCTGATTGAGCAGTCCCGAATTACGGTGACGCGGCGATCGCTAGAGTTAGCCATTCGCGCTGGGACGCTGATGTTTGTGCTGATCTACAGTACGAATTTGTATCTGCTGACCACTGCTCCCGAAGAGATCACCGCCGGACTGGATAACTTGATGCAGCCGTTGCGTCGATTTAACGTACCCGTCACTGAAATCGTGCTGACGTTGACGCTATCGCTGCGGTTTATTCCGCTGGTGCTGGAGGAAATTCAGAATTTGGTGCGATCGGTTCGCACTAGAGCGATCAACTGGAAAAAATTGGGGCTTCGCGGCACGACGCAGATTTGGCTGGTGATTTCTGAGCGGCTGTTAGACAACCTGCTGCTGCGGGCAGAGCAAATTGCTAGCGCCATGCAGGTGAGAGGGTTTACCAGTCCCAATCAGCATCAGGTGCGCTGGTATCAATTTCGGCTGCGGCTATTAGATTGGGCAGTGCTGCTGGGTGCAGGCGCATTTTGGAGTGCCCGTTTTTTCTGGGGCTATCTGTGAGGGGCAATGCTGCAATCGATTCAACCTTGGCACTGGCGATCGCTTCCCCTTAACCAGCGCACTGGCTCAGACGTATTTGAGGCGCTGTTTCACCGTCCAGGTGGAGCTGCTGAAACTGGAGTGGGGGCGATCGCCACCCTGCTAGAAAGTCCTTCTGCTACTTCTACTGCCTCTACTTCTTCCCTTGCGCGATACTCCATTTGTGCCGGAGCGCCCCGCTTTCAACAGGGGAAACCGCAGGTCTGGACACCCGCTGTCGGCAAGATTTTGCCTCAATTGCGACAGCTACTCCAGCATTCAACCACTCTGGAGATTCCCGATCCTGAACTTCCCTTTACCGGAGGCTGGCTGGGCTGGCTGGGCTACGACCTTGCCTGGGAAATTGAGCGGCTCCCCTCGCTCAACTTCGACCCTCTCCCCTTTCCGGTTGCCTACTGGTACGAGCCAGACCAATTTGCCATCCTCGACCACCACAGCCAAACCCTCTGGCTAGCCGCCACCCATTCCTCTCAACTCGACACCCTTCAATCACGCTTAGAAAACCCTCCACCCGCCATTCCCCAATCCCTAATCCCTAATTCCCATCCACTCCCCACTCCCCACTTTCACACCTCTCAAGCCGACTACGAAGCCGCTATTCTTCAGGCTAAAAAATACATTCAAGCCGGAGACATTTTTCAGGCAAACCTCTCTCTGCGATTTGAGACTCAGACTCTGGTAGATAACTGGTCAATCTACCGAGCCCTTCAGCAGATCAACCCTTCCCCCTTTGCTAGCTATTGGCAGACACCGTGGGGAGCGATGATTAGCTGTTCACCAGAGCGATTAGTAGAATTGCGGGGACGCGAGGCTCAGACTCGACCAATTGCCGGGACGCGATCGCGAGGCAACACCCCAGAGCACGATCGCCAGCAGGCTCAAGACCTGCTCGACAACGCTAAAGAAAATGCCGAGCACATCATGTTGGTTGACCTGGAGCGCAACGACCTGGGGCGGGTTTGCGAATGGGGATCGGTTACCGTCGATGAACTGCTGACGATCGAAAGCTATAGCCATGTGATGCACTTAGTCAGCAATGTCAGAGGCAGACTTCACTCAGACTGTGATGCGATCGCCTTGATTCGGGCTTTGTTTCCGGGTGGCACAATCACAGGCTGTCCTAAAGTTCGCTGTATGGAGATCATTGAAGAACTGGAACCTGTTCGCCGCAACTTGTTCTACGGTTCCTGCGGCTATCTGGACTGGCGCGGCAACCTAGACTTAAATATTTTGATTCGTACCCTTCTCTCCGCCCCTGCTTCATCGCTGTCAGTTCCGACAGAGAGTGCAGTGAGCGGTCGAGGAAATGTGATCTGGGGACAGGTAGGAGCGGGGATCGTAGCAGATAGCAACCCAGAATTGGAGTGGTTTGAAGCACTACACAAGGCACAAGCACAACTAGCTGCACTAGCAATCAAATCTCGTAGTGTCGAGACTTATCAAGAGAAATAAACCCAGAAATGCCCTGATTTTGATAACATTTGATCAGGCTTTCTACAAATTTCTATAAATTAGGAAAAAGTAGCAAAGTCGACATAAATTAAGCAACGGTAAGTAATGTCCAGCCAGCGTTTTGACATCTACCTTCTAAATTTTTGCGTTTGGTTAGACCCGTTTTTTAACTTAATTCCCGATCCTATTGCTGCCACACAGCCCAAATTTGAATGAGTACCGAAACTTATCTAAATCATCCAACATTTGGTTTGCTGTTTAGGGTCTGTCTCGTCGAAGAAAGCCGCGAACTGTTTGCTACACTCTACGCCCAACGATTGTTCTTTCTAGTTACTACCGGACCAGAGGGAGTCCAGTTTGAACCAGTGGGTCGCAGTGATGCTCGAATTCTGGTTGAAAATCGCCTCCGCAATCTGCGCCGTCTGGGGCAGCAGCAAGAATATAGCCAGCTTCAGGCGGCATACAAACAAACTTTTCATTAGATTCTGCCTCGTAAATGGGGGCTACAGATAAAAGGGCACCCTGCTGAGCAGGGTGCCCTTTTATCTGTAGTCTCTTTTAAGAGAAACGTTGTGATTTGCGCTCAGTTACCGCAATAAACAATCAGGTCAATTTCTACATTGCCCTGACCTGCCAGCCCCATCACTCCAACAGTAGTACGACTGGGACGGCGACTGGCGTCAAAGTAAGACGCAAATACCTCATTGACAACCGCATAGTCTCTAAAATCAGTGAGAAACAGACGAGCCATCACAACGGTGTCAAAGCTCGCGCCAGCATGGTCAAGCACAAGCTTCAGGTTTTCCATCACTCGCTTGGCTTGCTCAGCAATGGGTCCGAGAATAATCTCGCCACTTTCTGGATCTTCTGACAACTGCCCCGTTACAAACAAAAAATCACCTGCCCGCACAGCATGGGAGTAGGGAGCTGGAGGCGGCAGCAGGTTATCTGGAAGCGTAATGAATTCAAGCATGGGCTACAGCGGTTTCGCGACTAAAGTTCCGGGTTCTTGCTGAATTGGCAGCACATCTAAAGTATCAGTTTGGGCGCAATATTTCAGGTCATCAATTACTCCCAAACGCAGCAATCGCTGACCGTGACTGGCTTGGTGCAGTAACTCTAGCAGCTTGTCTTGCCACTGCGTATACAGGGCGATCGCCCCCACAACTTCATCGTTACCAGATAGCTCTTTTAGGGAAAGCCCCGTTTGAGTTAGCAAACTGTGGGCGATCGCGCCTGCACAAACCGTATCTTCTAAAGAAAAGCTACCTTCCCAGCCAGAGCCAGAAATCCAAACGGTTTCAGGCTGGTGGCTGAGCAAATATTGCACGACCGCATTTCGGTTGACTAGCGCAGCCGTCAACACGACCGGGGCATTCTGAATGCGCTCTAGACAGCGAGTGCCATTGGTGGTGCTGATAAATAGCCGTTTGCCGCTCACCCGTTCTGGGGTACAGTCCAAAGGCGAATTTCCTAAATCGCACCCTTCGACCGTAGCTCCCCCCCTTTCACCTGCGCGGAGTCGTTTGTCGGATGGCCACGCTTCACTGGTTTGCATCAACTGGTCGATGCTGCTAAAGACCTGAACCGCTTCAGCACCATTTGCCAAGGCAGTTGCCATCGTCGTTGTAGCACGAAGCACATCAATGGCGATCGCACAATCAGGCACGTTATCACTAGGGGTAAGTTCGGGTGTATGGAAAACAAATAGCTTCACGAGTTGGCGCACCTGGGTTGAGAACTGCCGAAAACCATTCTAGGGTGATTAGGGTAGCAAATTAGCATTAAAGTTATTTCGGTGAATCAGTAGGAGCATACTCGGAAAACATGAAAGGGGGAAGCAAATATCAGCCACTACTGGACTACTTGCTTCGGAGCGATCGCCCTGAAGTCACGCTAACCTTTGTTGAAATTGAAGCAATCATGGCTGAAAAGCTGCCTGAATCTGCCCGTACCCATCGCGGCTGGTGGAGCAACCGCAGCAAAGGAGCCCTGCAAGCAACCTCCTGGATGAACGCAGGCTTCCTGGTCGCAGCGCTCGACCTGGATTCCGGAAAAGTCACCTTTCGCAAACCGCCAACTCAGTACATCGTGAAGCGCGTCGGCGACACCGTGATCTGGCACAGCGACTTAATCAAGGCACTCCGACAACATATGCAACTGTCGCAGACCGAGTTTGCCGAAAAGCTGGGCGTGCGACAGCAAACGGTAAGCGACTGGGAAACGAGGGTGTATGATCCCCGTCTGTCTACTTCAAAACATCTAACAATCGTGGCAGAGCAGGCTGGCTTTGAATATGTAGAAGAAAACGGACAGACTTATTCAGAAAACTCTTAACCAGCCTCTTCTCAATTGGATGACAGCCATTCGGCATTCGGTTGACACGATACGCATAAGCGTGTATTGTGCCAATACTGCCCAATGAGCCAGTTTTCACAGCCATACCTTACAGCTATCTACCTTATAGAGAGTGTGCTCCCCCCAACTCTCCTGTAAGGTGCGGTGAAAATTCAGCAATTTTCTACTGGAATAGACCAGCGATTTTCTACTGGCTTTGCAGTGCAATGTCTTTACAGATATCTTTGCAGTGCAATGTCTCAGACTTCGCCTGTATGAATGCTGCAAAGTGAAGCCTTTCATCGCTTGCTCTATGCTCCCTGGGGGCATGGCAATGCCATGCCCCTACTGAAGGGATTGAGATCCGTGAATCATACCCGCATTCAGCAACGCCATCTCCAGCACTTCACGCTTGTTTGTCGCAGTGCCACCTCTGAAAACCCAGTTAGTACAAAAATACTATAATTAATAAAAAGGTTAACCCCGGAGGTGTTAGCCAGTGGATGCTAAATACAAAGCTGTTTCACGCAAAGGGCTAGTGATTTCACGCACGCCGACAACTGAAATTCGCCCTGGAGGAATCTTTAAGTACGTGGGGGCAGATCAAGGCTACGCTAAGCGGCTACCAGGGTACGTTTTGATTCACAAAAACAATCCTGAATACAAAATGCTGAAGCGAGAAGACGGTTTTCCGGAAGTTGCCTATGACATGACAATGGTAGAAGCACTGCCTCAGGATTACTGCTTGTTTTGGGTGGAGAAGGCTGATTTGCGATCGCTCACTCCAGAAGAGCACCAGGAAGCACTAACCCAAATGGGCATCGAGATACTGGAGCCAGAGTTAGAACCCGAACCCCATTCAGAACTGCAATCGGTTCAATAGTTTATAGGGGCTTAGTGTTGCCGAATGAAGGGATCGTAACGGGCGATCGCTCTGTTGCCCTGGTTTCAGGCATGAGCTATCTAAGGCTCAAAACAATAAGCCCTAACCTCGCGGTCAGGGCTTTGTTTTTTATATGCCAACCTTATAAAGCGTGGTTGGCGGCTTTGGTATAGATGTATCATCCTGCTTTCTTTTGTTCTGGCATAGTCGGTGATCTACCCGTCCTTATGGGTAGATATGGGCAAAACAAAGAGTAATCACGCTCCTGTATTGGAGCACAATTTCTAACCCAAAGTTTTGCAATTTCTGCCAGATGAGAGAAAGAGAAAAACTACTTGATCAGCCTTGATAGAGCAAGTGTGTTTTCCACTGTGACTATGAAAGATGTGCAAGCTAAACCCCATACCCACCAAGCGCTTTTGGCAGGACTGACCGTGCTTCTGGTTGAGGATGAGCCTGACATTGCTGAACTATTTACGTTCATTCTTGAAGATTACGGAGCCGAGGTTATCCTATCTAACTCTGCTATTAAAGCTTTAGGGAGGTTGGGAGAACGACGACCAGACATTCTAGTGAGCAACGTCAAGCTTCCTGAAGAAGATGGACGTTGGTTGATTGAACAAATCAGGCAACTGGAGGGCATATGGAGCGAACTTCCAGCCATTGCTGTCACGTCCTATACCAGGGAGTACGACGCTGAAGGAGCATTAGAATCAGGCTTTCAACGCTTTATGCCCAAGCCCATAGACCCAGATGAGTTAGTTCAAGAGATTCTCAAACTTGTTGGGAGAGGCAAGGCAGAAAAGAATGAGGACAATAGCTAAAGCCTTGTATAGGAATTCTCAATTGCAGGGCATACAGCAGTAACGCGCTGTGCCATTGCTGTATGCCCTGCTTTGTAGTCCACTCAAGCAAGAACCGCTATATTTCAACGGAGAGGGTGGGATTCGAACCCACGGTACCTTTCGGTACACTCGATTTCAAGTCGAGCGCATTCGACCACTCTGCCACCTCTCCTTCAGACCTCTTATCTTAACCTGAGTATCTGCATTGGCGAAACCATCCTGATTGTAGGACAGGAAGGTTTTTCTGTCTTAAACCCTTAAGAATCTGCTACTTCATACCGCTTCTATATGAAGCTGCCTAGTTCAAAACGCTCCAAACTACGCAGCCTTGAAGAGAATTGGTATCAGTCATTCTCAAGTAGATGCAAGTTGTGCAACTGGATTAACCTGATAAAGAATTTGCTCAGAATGAATGTCGAAATCTTGATTGAGCCAAGTCAGGGTAATTTGCGAAACTACGCCTGACTGAAGCGTGACAAGGGAGAAATTTCGGAGGCGATCGCCCCCTTGCTCCACAATTCGAGGCACGCTCGCTGCATTCAGGTAGACCGTTCCTTCGGGGCTAGTGTGAACCATTTTGCGAAGCTGGGTCTTGGTGTGACGCAGCCTATGGTGCATGTGCCCAAAGGAAACTAGAGGAATCTTTTTCTGAGACAGACGGACTTGAGCGATCGCCTCTGCCAGGTCAGGATCGCCATAGTCACCGCCAATCGGCTGCCAATCTCTACCACAAGGATCTTCGGCTTTGTCACCCAAGCCGATTGGTCCACAGTGCCCAATAAAAATCAGGGCATCTTCAGTAGCACTTTCAGCCGCCGCTAAGATTTTTGCGGTCGATTCTGCAAAACTGCTGACTCCGTAACGTTCCTGATAAAACTCTTGATTTTTCCAAGTAGAGCCGCCCCAGCTAAAGGGACGACCTCCCACCACGGTCAGCCCCAATTTTGGTAAATCTAGCTTGCCGTAACCGACATGGGCTACTCCCAGCAAATCTATTTGCTGCTGCACTCGGTCTTCTTTTTGGCGGTCGTAGGGACACTTTTTTCTGCCCCATTCCGTAGCGCTGTACCAGGCATCGTGGTTGCCAAAGATGGCGGCTTTAGGAATGTCGAGGGAGGCGATCGCCCGGACAACATCCACTGACTCATTGCCAAAATCACCAAGCAGCAGCACTAGATCCACGCCCAAGTGCTTCAACGCTAGTTCATCATCGGCATCCCAACAGTCATGGACATCTCCAATCACTGCAATCGTGAGTAATTCTGCTTGACCCTGGCTGCTCATGCCAACTCCCTTTATCCTCTGCTGATGTGCAAGTTGTGAGGGCACATTTCAGAAGCGTGCGCCTTTCACAACCCATTTGGGATTAATCCACGATCCCCTTCTCCAGAATAGGCAACGTTAGCTGTTTTTGCATTCAACCCCCGATCACGCGGGGATCGTGTAGTATCAGCAGTAATTCAGCTAAAACAATCCATCGTGTGACCGATGAGTGATTGACGAGTATGCTGAATGAACACATCTGGAAAAAGCCATTCTGAAGCATCACAGGCGTAGGCAAGGGCATGGTGAGGAAGTATTTTGACCGCCGATTGGGGACAAAGACAAATCAATACACACAACACACATCCGACTGGCAAATCCAGAATATCGAACCAGCCGACTTGCACAAGCTGAAGCTGCCAAAGTTACCTATTAGTCCCCCTGATGCTACGGCTCCAGCCTCTCCTCCTGCGGGAGTAGGCAGCACCGTTGAGTCACCGCCCGCAGAAGCGAGCCAACCGCAGGAAGCGGACGCACCTCAACCCGCTCAAGCAGAGAATGCAATTCAGATTGCGCAACCTGGATCAAGGCGATTACCCCAGAGGGGGAACGGCTTCGCATCGCGCCGTCAGCAGATGCGCTCACCCAAGTCGTGGAACTGGTCAATGCTGGGACTGGGGGCAATCATTCTCTCGGTTGGCATGGGGGCTGTTGCCCTAACGTGGCTGACCACCTTGCCACCCCTGCCTGACTGTGGAAAGATATCGCCGATTGCGGCAGATTCAGAACGGCTTTATTGCGCTCAAGAAGCGATTCGCTCAGGTGATTTGCCCCAACTAGTGGCAGGGTTGCAATTAGTGGGACAATGGCCAGACGATCACCCGCTTCATGGCGAGGCGCAAAAGCTAATGGCAAATTGGTCTAAAGCCATTCTGGCGATCGCCAACGACAAAATTAACCATAACGACCTGCCCGGTGCCGTCGAAGCGGCTGCACACATTCCGCCCAACAGCCCCATTTACGAGGAAGCACAGGCATCGATCGCCCACTGGAAAGAACAATGGCAACAGGGAGAAACACTCTACAAGACAGCCCAGGAAGCCTTGCAAAACCAGTATTGGGATAAAGCTTCTGAGCAAGTCTCTGCCCTAGGACAATTGGAAAATCCCTATTGGCGGCAACGGGCAGACCAGCTAACCAGCCAAATTTTGGCAGAAAAGCAGGCTCGATCGCAGCTTGTCGAGGCCCGCAACCTGGCTAAGCGACAGAACCCGAAAGCGCTGGGAGAAGCGATCGCTCTGGCCCAGCAAATTTCTCCCAACAGCCACGCCTGGGCAGAAGCCAAAACCGAATTGACGCAGTGGAGTCAGGCACTCCTCAAAACTGGGATGCAGCAGTGGCAGCAAGGCAACCTGGAAGCGGCGATCGCCCTGGTGCAGCAAGCCCCTCCTGACCCGACCCTGTCTCCCGATGCAGCCGCTCTGGTGCAATATAGTCATGCCCAGCGGCTGGCAAGCTGGAGCGAGGTACAGTGGGAGCCGTCCTTCAAGCAAATTTGGGGGTTGATGCAAGCCCTTTCTACGGTCAACCGAATCGAACCTGGCAGCGAGCTTTATCGCCAAGCCCAAACCGAACGTGAAACCTGGCAGGCTCAACTAGACGACCTGGTTCAGCTTCAGTTTGCCAACCTCAGCGCCAGTCTAGGTCAGCGATTCTCTCTAGAAACTGCAATCAAACAGGCAGAATTAGTCGGAGCCGATCGCCCCCGTCGAGTTCAGGCGCAAACTCTGGTCGCCCATTGGCGGCAAGAAATTGAGCGCGTAGAAGACCGTCCCTATTTACGTCGCGCCCGCGAGCTGGCAGAACCTGGCACCATCCCAGCGCTCAAAGCGGCGATCGCTCAAGCTAGCGTCATCCCGCTTAACCGCGTTTTGCGAGGAGAAGCACAGGGGGCGATCGCCGCCTGGAATAGCCGGATTGAAACGATTGAGGATCAGCCATTCCTGGATGAAGCCAGAACCTTGGCTGAGAAAGGCAAACGCCGAGAAGCGATCGCCGCCGCCGAAAAAATTCGTTCTGGTCGTGCCCTTTACGACGAGGCCCAAACCGCCATTAGAAACTGGCGCACCGAAATCGAAATTGCTGAAGATCGCCCGATTCTCAACGAAGCTTACGAACTGGCAGAAGAAGGCAGCCTCTCCGGTGCGATCGATGTCGCCTCCCAAATTGGTCGAGGTCGAGCCCTCTACTCTGAAGCTCGATCGGCGATCGCCCAATGGCGAATCGAACGAGAAATCATCTGGGACTCCTGGGAAGCAGAATCCGCTCCCGAAAGCGACGATTCTTACTACGAGGAAGATTATGAATATGACGAAGGTTATGAAGAAGACTACTAATCCTTAAAGTCTTCTTTAAGGTATGTTTTTTGCATGTGCGTCGCACATGCAAAAAACATACTTGGAATAGTTCCAGTTCTTAGCTCATGCAATCCCTCCAGCACAAACTGATAGTCTCCTGCCAGGCTCCCGTTGACTCCCCGTTACATGACCCGATGGTGATTGCAGCGATCGCCCAGGCAGCCGTTAACCAAGGGGCAGCAGGCTTGCGAATTGACACTCCAGCCCATGTTCAAGCGGTCCGACAACGCACTTCAGTTCCGATTATCGGACTCTGGAAGCGACAGTTTGAGGGGTCCGAAGTCTACATTACCCCTCAAGCTGAGCAGGCAAAAGCGATCGCCCAGGCAGGCGCAGATATCATTGCCATTGATGCTACCCTCAGAGCGCGTCCCGGTGGAGAAACCGTTGCTTCCCTGATTGACTCCATTCACAATCTAGGAAAACTCGTGATGGCAGATGTTGATACGTTAGAGAGTGCGATCGCTGCCGCTGCTGCGGGTGCCGACCTGGTTGGTACAACACTTTACGGCTACACCCAACAAACTCGCCATTTGCCCCCTCCTGGCTTCGACCTGTTGAAACAGATGGTCGATGAACTATCAGTTCCTGTAATCTGCGAAGGCGGCATTGCTTCTGCCGCTATGGCCAAGCAGGCTTTGGGCTTAGGAGCCTATGCAGTCGTGGTAGGCACAGCAATCACAGGCATTGATGCTCAAGTTAAGGCTTATTGTGAAGCGCTTAGTTCCCAGTAAAAATGCGATTCATTGCATTTCCACAGGACAGGGTAAAGCTTTACAGAATGTTAGCTTTTACACCTCTACCCAAGAGTCGTTTAACCTGAATTAAGGGCATCATAAGGACACTCACAATGTGCCTTAAATAACATCCACCGATGGATAACGCTACAACCAAAGTTCTCCTGGTGGAGGACGACGAGGACGATTACATCATTACCTCAAACCTTTTCCGTGACATCCAAGAAAAGAAGTTTGAAGTTGAGTGGATTCGCAACTATGACAATGCCTTGGAAATCATGAGCAAAAATCAGCACGATGTTTATCTTGTTGATTTTCGTCTGGGCATCAAAAATGGAGTGGAGCTATTGGAGCAAGCCACTGCTGACGGTTGCAAAGCACCCATTATTTTGTTGACAGGGCAAGGAGATTCCCGAAGTGACGTTGCTGCAATGAAAGCAGGCGCAGCCGATTATTTAATCAAAGGGCAAATTGATGCAACAGGGCTAGAACGAGCCATTTCCCATGCCATTGAGCGAACTCACACACTCGAAAAATTGCGTCAGGCACTGCAGGAAAATAGCCGACTGGCTTCTGCGATCGCCAACATCACAACAGGTGTCGTGATTACAGACCCCAAACAACCTAATAATCCAATTATTTTTGCAAATCCAGGCTTTACAGCTGTCACAGGTTACACCCAGGAAGAGGTGCTGGGGTCCAATTGCCGCTTCCTACAGGGCAAAGAGACAGATGTAACAACCCTGCAGCAGTTGCGAGAGGCGATCGCTCAGGCTTGTCCTCATACCTGCGTTTTGCTCAACTACCGTAAAGACGGCACTCCCTTTTGGAACGAACTTAGCGTCAACCCAGTTTTTGACTCACAAGGCGAACTCACTTACTTTGTCGGACTGCAAACAGATGTGAGCGATCGCAAACAGTCTGAAGCAGCGTTGCGAGAGAGTGAAGAGCGCTATGCTCTAGCCGTACGAGGCGCAAATGACGGCATTTGGGACTGGAACCTTAAAACCAGCGAGATCTATTTTTCACCCCGATGGAAATCAATGCTGGGATATCTTGATGAGGAGATCACAAACCAGCTAGACGAGTGGTTTGAACGGGTTCATCCAGAAGATCTAGATTGGGTCAAGGTCAAAATTGCAGCTCATTTAGACGGGCTAACGCCTCACTTTGAAAATGAACATCGAATGCTGCATCGGGATGGCACCTATCGCTGGATGCTGAGCCGAGGGTTGGCAGTACGCGATGCCAAGGGTAAGGCGACCCGCATTGCAGGCTCTCAAACTGACATCACAACTCACAAACAGGCAGAAGAGCAGCTTTTACACGATGCTTTTTATGACGCACTGACAGGTTTGCCAAACCGTGCCCTGCTGACCGACCGGCTCAAACAGGTTGTCCAGATGGCAAAGCGTGATTCCAGCTATCAGTTTGCGGTTTTGTTTATCGATGTTGATCGCTTTAAAGTGATCAACGATAGCTTGGGTCACATGCTAGGCGACGAGTTGCTGATGGCGATCGCCCAGCGACTGTGTGACTGTCTCCGCCCCACTGACACGGTTGCCAGGTTAGGCGGCGATGAATTTGTGATCTTGCTAGAAGATATCAATGATGTCAATAGCGTTACCACCATTGCAGATCGGGTGCAGCAAGAACTCACGTTACCATTTAGCCTAAACGGGCATGAAGTGTTCACCAGCGCCAGCATTGGCATTGCTCTGAGTGAAACAGGGTATGAATTGCCAGAAGATCTGCTGCGCGATGCAGATACCGCCATGTATCGGGCAAAAGCTCAGGGCAGGGCGCGATACGAAATCTTTAATACCGGAATGCATGTTCGAGCGTTAGCCCTCCTGCATTTGGAGACTGACCTGCGGCGGGCGATCGCGGCTGACCAGTTAACGGGCGATCGCCAAGAATTTCAGCTTTATTATCAACCTATTGTTTCGCTCAAAACCCGCTGTGTGGTTGGGTTCGAGGCGCTGTTGCGCTGGCAACATCCCACTCGTGGTTTCATTTCTCCCATCGAATTCATTCCCATAGCGGAAGAGACGGGGCTAATTATTCCAATTGGAGATTGGGTTTTGCGAGAAGCCTGTCGTCAAATGCAGATTTGGCACGCTGAGTTTCCGATGAAACTGCCTTTGTCATTGAGCGTGAACCTATCAAGCAAACAATTCACACCGCGCTTGATTCGCCAAATCGAACGAGTTCTGCAAGATACGCATCTAGATACTCGATCCTTAAGACTTGAGATTACCGAAAGTGCGCTGATGGAAAACTTAGAATCAGCTGCAGACTTATTGGCACAAGTGCGATCGCTAGGAATTCAGCTTTCAATGGATGACTTTGGTACGGGCTATTCTTCGCTCAGCTATCTGCATCGTTTTCCAATCGATACTTTGAAAATTGATCGGTCTTTTATTAAAAAAGTGGATGCGGACGGCGAACAGTTGGCGATCGTTCGCACCATCATTACCCTTGCCTGGAATCTAGGTATGGATGTGGTTGCAGAGGGGGTAGAAACTCTCAAGCAACTGGCACAACTGCGATCGCTCAAATGTGAGTATGGACAGGGATACTTATTCTCAAAGCCGCTCGATAGCCAAGCCGCCGAACGGGTCATTGCAGCGCAATCGCAGCTAGGAATTGGCATCCCAAATCTGGGGCAGGACACGAGTCACTGCAACCTGTAATGGCAGAAGAGACATCGTTCTATACCAATCGTGCTAAAGCCCATCTGGGCGATCATTTGGATCTGAGCGGTGATGAAGATTTAGGCAATTCCCAAAATCTGAGCCGCGATATTGTCAATTGTGTACCAGTTGGTTTGATCATTTGGCACCTAAAAAATCTGGATGATCCTAATAGTTTTCAGCTCATTACGGCTAATTCGGTAATGAGCGAAATTCTAGAGATGCCGCTAGACCAATTGTTGCGTGAGGCGATCGCGGCTCCCTTTCCAGCTTTTTTGGGCATCGAACCTGCTGATTTCTACGCCGAGGTCGTTCGCTCTGCCCAAACTAGGAGCCTGGGCGAAGTTCGCTACCGAAACCGCCAAAAAATTCAGACCGTGCTGTCGCTCACCGCATTCCCCATGCCCAATCAGTGTGTTGGGGTCGTGGTAGAAGACATTACCGAGTTCAAACAGATTGAAGCAGGACTGCAAACTGATAGAAACCTATTTCAACGCATCGTCGCCACCACGCAGGAAGGAATCTGGCTGTTTGACGTTGAGGGCAAAACGAGCTACGTCAATCAGCAGATGGGCGACATGCTGGGCTATTCTGTGGCAGAGATGCTGGGCCGTTCGCTGCTGGACTTTGTCGATGATGAAGCCCGCACAGCGATCGCCGTTCCGTTTGCCAAACTGCATGGTCTGAGAGGGCAGCACGACTTGCGGTTTCGCTGCCGCAGTGGGGATTCTCTGTGGGCGATCGTCTCAGCCACCCCCATGTTTAACGAAGATGGCGAATTCGTCAGCACCCTCGTGATGGTGACAGACGTAACCGAGCGCAAACAGGCAGAAGTCAATCTGGCTGCCTCTGAAACCCTTTATCGACGGCTATTTGAAAGCGCTCAGGATGGCATTCTGGTTGTTGCGCCTGAGAATGGCAGCATCACAGATGCAAACCCATCGCTTCTCAAGTTGCTAGGCTATGCCTACCAGGAGCTAGTCGGGAAGAAACTATGGGAAATTGGTTTCGTTTCTGATGCAGAAGGACAACTGACTTTCCAAACGCTGATGGAGCAAGGCGACCTACGCTACGACAATTTGCTGCTACGGACACGCTACGGGCGGCACATTGAGGTAGAGTTTATCAGCAATGTCTATCAGGCGGGCAGCAGGCAGGTGATTCAGTGCAATGTTCGAGACATCACAGAACGCAGGCAAACGGAGGCAGAGTTACGGCAATTCACCACTCGACTGCAGCAGAGCAATCAAGAATTAGAAGATTTTGCGGCGATCGCCTCTCATGATTTACAGGAGCCGTTGCGAAAGATTCAGGCATTTGGCGATCGGCTCAAGAGCCAATACAGCCAAGCCCTCACCCACGAAGGGCAAGATTACCTGGAGCGAATGCAAACCGCTGCTAGGCGAATGCAAGTCCTGATCAACGACCTGTTGTCTGTCTCTCGCATCACGACCAGAGCAAAACCCTTCGTCAAAGTTAACCTTAACGAAGTGATTCAAGAAGTTTTGTCTGACCTGGAAATTCAAATTCAACGGGTAAAAGCACAGATAACCGTAGAAGAACTGCCCACCATTGATGCAGATCCGCTACAAATGCGCCAACTGCTGCAAAACTTGCTTAGCAATGCCCTTAAGTTTCACCAACCTGACGTTCCACCCATCGTTCTGATTCGCAGTCAGATCTTCAACTCTGCGTGTCCGGATGGTTCCAATCCTCTACAGAATGCCCGGTGCCAAATTATCGTTACCGACAATGGAATTGGCTTTGCTCAGAATTATACTGATCGAATTTTCACCGTGTTTCAACGTTTGCACAGTTCCAGCGAGTACGAAGGTACAGGAATTGGGCTAGCAATCTGCCGAAAAATAGCTGAGCGGCACGGTGGCACTATTACTGCCAGTAGCGTGCCTGGACAAGGCTCAACATTTACGATTGTGTTGCCGCTGCAACAGCCTAACTAATACGGAATCCACTTTGTAAAGAGACACTATCTTTGTGTAGGGGGCGAAAGCATTCGGGCATAAACTCTGCAACTTACAGCAATTTCTGTAAGGACGCACTGCGGTGCGTCCCTACCGATATCCCTACCCTGTAGGCGGATTCAATATTAAACGTCCTTCTGCAAAAGCTCTGCAAAGGAAAATTGCATTGCTTGAGCATAGGGCAGCAAAATTTCAAGATACTCAGACTGTATCCGGGCTTGAATCTCTTCGAGCAAAAGTTGGACTCCCTGGTGAGCTAGATCCCAGGAGACACCAACGGTTGGATAAACCATCATGCACAGAGGCACTAGCTCTTCTTCAATTGATGTTGTGCTGCCTTCAAGAATGGAAAGCCAGAGGTAGCCCTGAAACATCTGCATGTCGCGAATGCTAGATGTCATAATGCCCGGGTCGCTCAACGTTCCCCGCCGACTTTGATAATGCGGGTTTATCTCAAAGGCACGTTGAAATACAGCAACGGCAATGTCATGACTGTAGGGCAACATTTGTCGAACTAGAGCCAAACTGGGAGACTGCACAGTGTATCCCGCAGCTGCTTGACAGACGCGCTTCCAGGGAATGCAAACTTGCTCTTCAAGAAACCTGAAGTAAGGCGAGAGCAGTAATTGCTCGGTGGGGGTGAGTCTGCTCAGCAAAAATTGAGTGGTGAAATGAAACTGCGTACTCAAGAAGCCGATCGCCCTTGGGTCTTTTGCAGCAAAGTGCTGAAGCCGCAATTCTTGTAGGGAGGGTTCAAGTTCTTCTAATAGTTGTGCGATCGCCTGAATGGCCAACGACGGCATCAGCACAAACGACGAAGGCGACGGTGACTGCTGCTCGTAAAAGTCTAGAACCTGTGTGTAAAGTCGCGTTGCAGCAGTGGCAATTCGCTGGGCATCGCTGAGGTTGACTACATTGGGAATGTAAGAGAAGAGCGTATTAGTCTGAATTCCTGCTCGTTCACAGTTGAGTTGCAGCACTCGTTTTAGCTGCTTAACCGTTTGGCTGCGTCCCGTTGGAGAAGAAGTTTTGACGAGGGTTACAACTGCTTCTTGCCCTGTCTCTGAAGAGAGTATGGATAGATCGGTTGTATAGCAAGATGCCCATAGATTAGTCAGGCTTTCCACGGGTGTGTTATCCCGACAGGGGGTATAGATGGGTACATATTCTAGTAGCACGCTTTTCTCCATTGAAGATATCCAGGCTTAAAGAGCAAAGGCTGCGAAACACACCGATGGAGTAGATGATCTAAAAATGTGGCAACAGAATAAATGCTGCGACAGAATAAGTAGCGTCCAGGTAAGCGTACCTAGACCTACTTAGGAAATTTCGCAGATCTACGAAATTTCACAGAGGGCTACGTAATAATCTATGCCTCATTGTTGTGCAATGAGTTGAGCCATTTGGCTGAATTCGCAACACACCGTAATTGCACGCAACACAGGAGCCCTTTTGTACCAATCCATTTTTGAGCATAAACAAGTAGCACGGCTCAACCGCGCTACCGTTCACGTTGGAGGTCTAAGAAATTCTGACTATTTTGTAGTCATGGTGTGGACACCATCCCAGGCAGTAGGGGGCGGGCTGATTAGGTAAGCATTGGCGCGCTCTAGGTGGACCGCGATCGCCCGGTCGTCTTGCTGCAAGCGCTGCGCTTTCTCAAAGCAGCGAATCGCCTGCTGAAAGTTCATCTCTGTGTAGGCTGACCGTCCCTGCTCATAGAGCGCCAGGAACTCATGGGTCTGATCGTCGAGGGTATGGTGGCGATCGCCAATCAACTCGTAGATGCTGATCGGCTTTGTCTTACCCTTGACTCGAATTCGGTCTAGCTCTCGCACAACGATGTGTTCTTGACATAGCCCGTAGGTGTACTCGCTGAGAATGATGTCACAGCCATATTCCTTGGTGACTCCTTCCAGGCGAGAGCTGATGTCTACGCCATCGCCAATGACGGTATAGTCCATCCGCTTTTGGGAGCCGATGTTGCCCGATACAACTTCTCCAGAACTGATGCCGATGCCGATGCGGATTTGGGGTTGATGCTTAATCCGGCGATTTTGGTTAAATTCTGCCAGCCGCCGTCGCATATCCAGCGCCGACTGCACGGACATCCAGGCATGGTTTTCGGTTAATGGCAGCGGCGCACCAAATACCGCCATCAGGGCATCACCGATGAATTTGTCGAGCGTGCCTTCATAGTTAAAGACCGCTTCTACCATCGTTTCAAAGTAGTTGTTTAGCAGCGAGACGACCTCTGCCGCTTCCATCTTTTCGGTGAGGGAGGTGTAGCCGCGAATGTCAGAAAACAGGATGGTGACTTCTTTGCGTTCACCGACCATCAGCGCATCTTCGCCCAAGGCCATGACTCGCTCTGCTACTCCAGGCGTCATGTAGCGGTACATCGTCGCTTTCATCCGCTTTTCCTGGCTGATGTCTTCCAGCACCACCAGCCCACCTCGGACGGTGCCTTCTGGATTGGTCAATGGGTTGACGGTTAGGTTAATGCTGCGCTCTATTTCTCGCACCTGTTCTTGAGGAATGGGGGAGATGGGATGCGCTTTGCTTTTGGCTGTCGTCAGATTCCAAGGAAGGAAGCTGTTGGGGTTGTGGCGATCGCGCATTGCCATTGCATACATTCCTGCCCCACTTCCATTGCCATTTCGGTCGGCAGGATCGTCTGGCTGGTTGACAAATAACCCAACTGTCAGGCTTTGTTCAGGAACGTAGTGCTTTGCGCCAAGTTTAAGGCTGTCCTCAACACGCATTTGCAGATTGTCAATCGGCACTACTTCCCAAACCAGACGACCGACAAGCTGCTCTATCCAAAAATTTTCTTGGTGGCGATCGCCTTCCTTTTGGCGCGGACAGCCCAATAGCTCCAGTGCTGCGTCATTAATGGTGACAATTCTGCCCTGCATGTCGGTCGAGATTACAGCATCCGACAAGCTTTGCAGCATATCTTTTTGATACTGCTTTTCTAGCAACACGCTTTCAAACAGTTGAGCGTTTTCCAGTGCGATTCCCGCCTGAATGTTGAACGCCCGCATGAATTCTTCGTCGGAACTGGTAAAGCTGCCCTGGTGCTTGTTAATCAGTTGGGTGACACCAATCAGCACTCCTTCTGAGTTGTAGACGGGCATACAGAGAATGTTGCGGGTGCGGTAGCCCGTGCGTTTGTCAGTAGACGGATCAAAGCGCGGATCCTCGTAAGCATTGGGAATGTTTAACGCCTGCCCAGTGGAAGCAACATAGCCTGCAATGCCTCGATCTGCTGGAATGCGAATCTCCATCAGCGTGCTGCCATCAGCGGTTTCCACCTTTGACCAAAGTTGCCCCTGTTCTCGATCCAGCAGAAACAAGGTGCTGCGGTCAGCCTGCATGAGTCCACGAGCTTCGTCCATCACGGCTCGTAGGGTTTTTTCCAGATCCAGGCTTTGTGCTAGACAGGAGGTAGCTTTTAGCAGAGCCGCTACGCCTTTCTGGTTTCGGGCGGCAATGTAGAACGAGTTGCAGCTTTCTAGAATAATGCCAATTGACGAGGCAAACTCACGAAACTGACGTTCGTCATCAGAATCAAACGGTTCACTGCCCGCCTTGTTCATCAGTTGCACGACGGCAACAACGCGATTTTTGGTGCTAAAAATCGGCATGCAGAGGACGTTGCGGGTGCGATAGCCCGTCTGCCGATCAACATCCCGGTTGAATAGGGGATGGCTGTAAACATCGGCAATGTTGAGGCATTTCCCGGTTGCGGCGACGTGTCCGGCAATGCCAACATTCAGCGGCACCCGAATTTCTAAAGATTTCTCGCCTTCGCCCTGGGCAATCTTTGACCAGAGCTGCTCCCTTTCTTCGTCAACCAGAAAGATGGTAGTGCGATCGGCTTGCAAAATCTGCCCGATTTTCAGCGTGAATGCCTCTAGGATTTGCTCCAGCATCGTTTCCAGGGCTTCGTTGTTGATCATTTCGATCGCCCTGAGAAAATGCTCAAACTCTCTTGTAATTTGTTCGAGCAGGCTAGCAAATTGAGGAACGGGAAGATCCTTAACGCGGCGGGTGAGATCGCCTTTGCGATCGCCCTGTGACAAGGCTGCCAACATGCTGCCAGGAGAAGTGCCAGGAGTAGTCATGGTCATGGCCGCTAGTAGGGGTGTAGTGTTGCCCCGAATTAAGGAAACATTGAATGCAAATTGGGAGACACACCGTTACATATAGTTATACAGGAGATAGCTATACAGGCAGTTATCGCCTTGCTATCGACTGCTATCTCCTATATTCATCGCCGCAGTCGCCAATCAGTTGGTATAGGTCGCGGGATTGTCTGAGTACAGCATCAATTTGGGAGCGGTCGTCCTCGTCTAGCGTCAGGTCAAAAACTCTAGCATTGTCCTGCAAATGGTCTGACACACCTAACCGTGCCCCCACAATCACACCTGCTACCGTTGGCTGATCTAAAACGCAACGCGTTGCAATGTTGGCGATGCTCACCCCGTGCTTTTGGGCAATAAGCTGGAGTGCCGAGAGCAGGCTTTGAAATAACTCCCAACCACCCCACACATCGATCATGTTCTTGTACTTTCTCAACGAAGCCGTATCGAGTGCGCTTCGCTCGGGCTCGGGCTGCCCCAAATAACGCTCCGACAATAGCCCCCCACAGACTGTGCCGTAGGCAAGCAGCTTAACGTGGTGCTTCTGACAAAACGGTACCATACGAACCAGCGGACGGCGATCGATCAGAGAAAATTGCACCTGGTTGGAGACAATTGGAATGTCATTTTCTAGAACAGTTTGTAAATGCTCTGTGTCAAAGTTGGTTAGGGCCAGGCGTTTGATTTTGCCTTCATTTTGCAGTTCTGTGAGGTATTTGAGCGCATCCAGATAGCTTTTGTTGCGATATTCCCACCAATGAAACTGGAGCAGGTCTAGGGATGGCACATCCATTCGCCGCAGTGAGATGTCAACGTTTTCCTCAACCAGGTTGCGGGTCATGCGTTCAGGGCGCGGCACCCATTTGGTAAACGCTTGCAGGCTAAGCAAGACTGCCGTACCGCGCGTTGCAGAAATCTGTCGTCTAAACTCACCGATAAAATCCTCAGCCGGTCCGTAGTGATCTGCTAGGTCCCAGGTGGTAAAGCCTGCATCAAAGTAATCGAACATACTCTGAACCGCTCGTTGGGGAGCGATCGCCCCATGTGCTCCCGACACCTGCCACATGCCGTTGAGAATGCGGCAAATGTTTAACTCTGGAGTAAATTGCAGCCTGCGAGAATCAGGTGGATTCATCGTGAAGTTTTGTTAACGCTACACTCCTATAAGGTATCCCGTTTCCACAAAAGCGGGCTATGTAGGGAATTGATAGGGAACCAGGAATTTTTTTAACAGTCATACATTTCTGCAATTAATCTAGTATCTTTAGACTTGAATATTTTTCGTTCACCCGGCACAGCAGCAAAGTTAGCTTGCGCGTCTAGGAACATAAGTTAGGTTCGAGATTTCATAAAGACGAGGTATTTGGCAGATGTCCTGATCAATGCAAGGACTTTTATCAAACGCCGCGTTTGTGTAAACCAGTAAGAAGTGTTGCTTGATCCCCGTTCTTAGTCATTTACTCCTGAGGAATCACAAGAAGTCGCGCTGTTAATGATGCAAAAGAATTCTGTTCGGTTTGGGAAATTGCTGCTGTTGTTTGGGCTGGGTCTGACAGCGCTGGTTGTTTTAGAAACGCACCAGGAAATTGGTGGGGCGCTCGATCTTAGCCATGTACCTGGCAATGGTCTTTCAGATCTGGTTCGAGAGGCTGCTCCAGATGCGGCGGCCGATCCTCCTCTCGATGCAGAGGTGCGTACCGATGCAGAGGCAAAACCGGATGCGGATGCTGCTTCATCTGAATCAGAAAGGGAAACTTTGGCGATCGATGCGGATGTTGAGGCGGTGAATCCACAGGAGGTTGCTCAAATTGATCCCAGTGAGATGGCAGTAAACCAGTGGCAAGGGGCTTCCTTTCCGCTAGAAGGCTTTCAGGAGTACACGTCTCCATTCGGCTATCGCTCGTCTCCAATGGGTGGCTACAGCCAGGAATTTCACTACGGCTTAGACATGGCTGCCCCCTCTGGCAGCTACATTCGCAACTGGTGGTCAGGCACCGTCGTTGAGGTGACGGACGATAGCAACTGCGGTACTTCGGTCGTGGTGGAGTCTGGAAGCTGGCTGCACATCTACTGCCACATGCAGGGACATGTTGAGTCCAATAGCCAGGGGCGTTACATGATTGACCGAGAAGGCGGTTTGCAGATTTGGGAAGGGCGAGAAGTGCTGGCTGGGGCGCGCATTGGTCGGGTTGGCATGACGGGACGGACGACCGGACCTCACCTGCACTGGGGACTGAAATATAACGATAACTGGGTTGATCCGGCGCTGGTGCTGCGGGCTATGTATTCAGAACAGCAAACTGCTGCTTCTAATCGGGTTCAGTAGACCTAATTGATCTACGATCCCCATTCCCGATTACTATGACAGTGTTGCCTCTGATGCAGATTGGGTATGCGTTCTTTTTGGTCTGATCCTTACCTGTGGATTCACCTGGCGGGTATTGCTGCGCTACCGATTTTTTTGGAAATTTGTTTGTTAGGACTGGCGGCGGGTGATCCTCTCTTGCCTGCAGTGCTGGAGCTAGGGTTTGTTGCCGCAGTGGGAATTGCACCTATTTTTTGGATGCAATGGCAGCGTCCCTTTTACATTTTTAGTCTACTGGCGATCGCCATTCAGCCTGCCCAACTCACTGATGAAGAGCGGCGAATGCTGCGTTTCTTCAAGTCTCAAGAAGTGCGGGTGTTGACTGTGATCGCCCCAATCCTTCTGACAATCATCCTCTGGCAACTCTACAAACTTGCCCCGCTTGCGACGGAAGTAACCCCCTTTTCGGGGCGGCTGGTCGGGTTGCTGGTGGCAGCGAGCGCTTTTCTGGGCTGCAATCTGTTTTTGCAAGTTCCCTTGAGCGTTGTGCGGGTGCTGTTAGCGGGTGAAACTAAGTTTGCCGCTGCGGAACCCTATCCCTTAGAGCGAGTTGGGCAAGATTTTACCGTCTTGGGGTTGCGCGTCAAGCAGATTTTGCCTGCGATCGCCCCCCCTCCACAACTCGTAGCCGTTGCTAAGCCTGAAGCGGCTGCGGAGACAGAGAAAATACCTGTTGTAGAGGCGATCGCTTCAGATGCGGCAACCGTTGCAGCAGCAGTTCCTACAGGCGAAGAAACTGCCACAGCCGAAATTGCAGAAACTGAAACAGCGGAAAACCAAGTGGCTGTAGATGAGGCCGTCACCGTCGAAGCGGAAGTTGCACCCATTCCAGATCAGGAATTAGAAACGTCGCCCTCAGAGGCGGAGACGACTCCAGTCGGTCAGCCATTCCCTGATCCAACAGAGGCAGAAACGGTTACTGCGGCTGAGATTTCAGATGTTGAAGAGGCGATCGCACCTGAGGCAACTCCGGAGGCTGAAGCCGCCTCGGTGATTGAAGAACAGGCAGCAGAGGAAGTGATAGAAGAAATGCTGGCGTGGGAATCGCAAGACATTCAACCCGATGCTCAGCCAGATACTGAACCAGGCGCTCCTGCAGAATCGACATCTGAGCCTCCTCATTCATGAATTTTGCACTAATTTACCCAACCGTGTAGCTCAACACAGTCAAATAGATTGACTACGCTATGCTGTGATTAGGAGAAATTTCATTTCCCCTAAATCCTTGCACCATTCCTGAAACTTCTATGGCTATTACTTCTTTCCCTTCTGGTATACAGTCCCCTGGAGATGAACAGGTCTGGGATAGCTTAAAGCGGGCGATCGCCTCCAGTTCTGGGTTCAAGCGCTGGCAAACTGAGCGTAGCGACGAGCGGCATCCGCCACTCAGCCAAGATCAGCTTGTGCGTCGATACTTGCGCGAAACTTTAGAGACTTTGGCTTATTGAGGTTCCGCCCTTATCCCAATTCCCTTTAGAGCTGCATAGTTTGGAGTGTGCCCCATTTACGCTCCAGGCTGTGCAGCTTCAGATACAGACTGTATTGTCTCCAGTCTGTTACAAATATTGTTTATAAAGCTCTGCTTCTTGTACTTTCAGGAGGCAGAGCTTTTGATCTTCTCAAGCTTCTCAAAACTGAATATTATCGAACACGCCTTCTAGCCCACCTTCCAGAAGTCCGCCAAAGCGTTCTTGAATCGCTTGAAGCTGACCGTAGGCTGCAACGAGGCGATCGCCATCAACCACCACCTCATCAGTCGGGTAGTTTTGAATCACTTCGATTAAGCTAATCCGGTCGTCATCACTAGCCGAAAGGACCAGAGCCGATCGCAATGCCTCCCGGCTAGCTTCACCGGATGGTGGATAAATAGCTTCACCCACTTGGTCAAGCACGGTATCGCCGATTGGATTGTTCAAGCCGCGATCGACCAAAACCACGTTTACTTGGGCTTCTTCGGTTAAGGTCTGGCGCACTTCTTCAGGCTGTTTGCCCGCTAACCGCAAATAGCGACGCAGCGATCGCGACGTTTCTCCCGTTTCGGCTAGCGTGGTTAGTTCAGCGACAGAAACCGATTGTCTCAAAACGCTGTATTTAAGAACAACCCGTTCGGCGGCCATCGCTCCTGTTGCCCACAGCGGCACAGAAACGCCAATCCCTACAATCAGCGACAGTTTTGTAATTAACGAATTTAAACGCATGACCCGTGCAGCGAACTGCAAATTAGTGTTTTCCCTTATCTATCCTGATGATATCGATTCGGTAAAGTTCCAGTGAGGGCTGCGATCGCCTTGACTAACATTTCGGGGTCGATTGGTTTGGACATGTGCTGTTGAAATCCTGCGGCTAGCGCCTGTTGCTGGTTGAAATCACCTGCATAGGCCGTGAGGGCGATCGCCTTGACCTGTCCACCTTGCTCTGGAGGTAATGTTCGCACCTGGCGCATCAGCATATAGCCATCCATATCTGGCATACCAATGTCGCTCAGCAAGACATCGGGTGGCGAACGCTTCAATATTGATAGTGCTTCTCCTGCGGTCGTGACGGCTGTCACCTTTGCACCAGCCTGTTCTAACAGAAACTCAACAAGTTCACGGGTATCGGTATCATCATCTACTAGCAAAACGCAAACGTGGGCTAGGGGATGAGGGATGAAGGATGAGGGATGAAGGGGATCGGTTTCATTCATCCCTCCATTCTCGTGCTTTAAAAGCGGTAGCCTAACGATAAAAGTAGCTCCTAGTCCTTCCCCTTTGCTTTCGGCTTGAATGGTGCCACCATGCAGTTCAACCAGGTGCCGCACGATCGCCAATCCCAGTCCTAACCCGCCAAACTGCCGCGTAGTTGCACTATCTGCCTGCCGAAAGTAGTCAAAGATATAGGGAAGGAAGCTGGGGTCAATTCCTTTGCCCGTGTCGGTAATGGTAATTTGAGCCTCTCTATCGCTCTCAACTTGCTCTAGTCTCACTTTCACTAGTCCGCCTGGAGGCGTGAATTTGACGGCATTGGAGAGGAGGTTCCACATCACTTGCTGCAAACGTGTTGCATCACCTGCGGCTTGAGTGGTGGGAGCTAGATCTGACTCTAGGCGAATGGATTTAGCTTCTGCGGCGAGACGCACAGTTTCGATCGCCGCTCGAATGGTGGCTGCTAAATTGACTGGGCTAACTGCCAGACTGAGCTTGCCGCGCAAAATTCGAGAAACATCGAGCAAATCTTCGATTAGTTCTGCTTGCAGTTTGGCATTGCGTTCGATCGTTGCTAGAGCGTGTTTGGCTTTTGTCTCATCGAGCTTGCCATCTTGCAGCAGTCTCGACCAACCGAGAATGGGGTTGAGGGGCGATCGCAACTCATGGGACAGCACTGCCAGAAACTCATCTTTAACGCGGTTGGCGGATTCTGCTTCGGCACGGGCTGCTTGTTCCCGCTGCAGGAGATATTCCCGTTCTTGCTGCAATTGTTTCTGCTCTTCGATATCGGTTGCAGTGCCAAACCATTTGAGAATTTTGCCCTGAGCATCTTTCAACGGCACCGCCTGATGCAAATGCCAGCGATAGACTCCATCGGCTCGTCGCATTCGCCCTTCTGCCTGATAGTGGGTGTCGTTCTGTTGCGCGGCTGCCCAATCGTGGGTGAGTTCAGCTATATCATCAGGATGAATGACCGCTTGCCATCCTTCAGTTTGAACCTGCTCTAGCGTTAGCCCCGTATAGTCCATCCAGCGCTGATTGATATCCAACAAAATTCCTTCGGCGTTTGCTGTCCAGACCAGTTGGGGAATCGATTCAGCCAAATATCGATAGCGTTCTTCGCTTTGACGCAGAGCATTCTCGACCTGTTTGCGGTCGGCGATATCGATGAAGTAAGCAACGCCGCGATCGCTATAACCGGGCAACAAGGCTCCGCCAATTAGGATGGGCACCTGAGTGCCATCTTTGCGGATGTAAGCTTTTTCAAAGGGAGGACATACGCCATCTGCCAGCAGTTGTGACTGCATGGCTGCATCAATTTCGTGAAACTCAAGAGGGGTAATGTTTTGCCACTGCACCTGTCCTGATTGCAGTTCTTCCTGGCTGTAGCCCAACATCTGCACTGCCATTTCGTTGCCAGCGGTGATGTAGCCAGATGCATCCCAAAAGAGAATCCCAACCATGTTGGATTCGACCACACCCCGAAAGCGGGACTCACTTTCGCGCAGAGCAGCTTCAGCGTAGACCCGATCGCTAATATCCACCAGGGAAACCAGCACCCGGTCATAGGCTGCCGAGGCAGGCGGGAAAGCGATGGTAAACCAAACGGGAAAGCGATCGCCCTGCAAAGTTTGCAGAACGGTTTCAGCAGCGTAGGAGGGTTTCTCATCCGCAATAGCCAGCAGCTCTTCTACAAAGATTGCTTCGGCTTCGGGTGTGAAAATCTGATGTAAAGAATTCAACAGTTCTGCTTTGCTTTGTGCCCCAAATAGGTGCAGCGTTGCTTGATTGACATCTCGCAGATGCACCATTGCAATAGCCTGTTGGACAAACTCCGGATGGTGGGTGAAGTATTGTCGAAAGTCTTCAACTCCAGACGCTTTGAGTTGGGCGATCGCCGCTTGGACTTGAGAAAAATCTTCTTCCCAAATTGAAATGCTGACTGCTTCAAAAATGTAGCGATAACGCTGTTCTTGAGCAATCAAAGCCATTTCAGTTTGCTTGCGATTAGTGATGTCGATCGCAGTGCCAATGAATTCTACTGGCTGTCGGGATGCTCCCTCTCCGTCAAACTGAACCTGTCCATTCGCTGAAATCCAGCGCTCAACGCCATCGCCTACCAAGAGCCGGTAATCAATTTCGTAACCGCCTGAAGAACTTGGGGAAAGAGCATGGCTTATAGCGCTTACCACTCGTTCCTGATCCTGAGGGTGAATTCGTTCTAGGACAGTTGATAGGGGAAGGAAAACCGCATCCTCTGGCTCTCCCCAAATTTCACGCATTCGCTTGTCCAGTTCAACCAGGTTGGTAGCCGGGTCATAGCGCCAACTTCCTAGCCGACCAATCTGAACGGCGAGTTGAATTTGTGCTTCACTCTCTCGCAGAGCCTCCTCTACTCGTTTGCGATCGGTAATGTCACTCACCAGGCTGAAAAAGCCCTCTACAGCCCCCTGACTATTGACGTGAGGAACATAATCCGCGCTAACGTAGCGAGTGCCGCCTGTTTGGTAAGAAATCTGGCTCTCAAAACTAACTCGCTGTCCTGAGAGTGCTTGCTCCATGTAAGGAAGCACAGTTTTGTAAGCCGCCTCACCCAACACCTCAAGAACGTGCTTGCCCGTCAGGTCTGAGGGACGTTGCCCAAACCAGGCTTCATAGGTTTGGTTGTTAAATCGGTAGTAATGGTCTTTGTCCACGTAGGCAATCAAAGCCGGAACGGCGTTGGTCACGAGCCGCAGTTGCTCTTCTCGGCGGTATAGCGCTTCTTCCAGGTCCTGGGGGGTAGGGTTGCTGGGGGTAGGCAGGCTATCTTCGACTAAAACTCTACACCCCGTGGCAAATACTCCATCTATTTGACCTGCTTCATTCCAAAGAGGGCTATAAGACCAGGTGTAATGACACTGTCTACCAGAGCAATCGCCCGGAAAGGGTTGATTTTCACAGCGTCGGGGCTGCCCTGTAGCAAACACTTGCTCAACATCAGCTTGGATTTGCCGCCAATTTTCATTCCAACTGGTGCTGATAGGTTGACCGACGAAAATCGGCTGGTCGTTTGCCCGCAATAGCAAAGAGTAGGCATCGTTGTAGAACAAAAGGCGATCGCTTCCCCAAACCAGGAACATGGGAGAGCAAGCATTCAACAAAATATTTAGGGCTGTCTTAAAACTTGGCGACCAGGTTGCGATCGCTCCAATGGACACTGACGAGCCATTAGTGACGTTCTCGGCACTTGCAAAACGGGACTGCATGAGTGCCGCCATCTCGCTGTTACCAATGAAGATATGCTCGGAGTTGGCATTCATCTTTTAGATTACAGGTTTAGCAGTCTTTCAAAGGCTGCCTGTCAGTTGTCCTAAAACCGCCCCTTTAGTTATAAACGTTATGGAGAAGTCAATACAAGGTCAATCAGGGTACAGAAGCCCTGTTTGAAATTTCCTGCGTTTTAGTGAGAAAAGTCTTCTACCCAGAGAGTCAGGCAAGCTGTAGTTTAATGAAAGATTAAACTAGCCCTCACAATCCTTATTGAAGAAGGTATACTATTTTCCCATCGGATTTACTCCTCTTTAAAGTTAGAACGGTAAGAATTAACGGTCACCTGAGGGAATGGTGAAAGGGCAATCGTTGAAATAAAGTTGAAATGAATGAGAGCGATCGCAGACTGAGTTCAGCCAGTGGAAGTCGAGCAAGCCCATCATGCACTCCTGGTTCCGTCGTCCCTGCTTATCTAGCCTCCGTCTGCGCCTAATTCTGCTCGTTCTTCTGGCAGTCATTCCAGCACTAGGGCTAATTCTGCATACGGCTAATACTCAACGACAGAGCGCGGCTAGAAACGCGCAGGAAAGCCTGCTGCGACTGACAAAGTCTACGGCTGCTAGTCAGCGTCAAGCAATTGAGGGGGCACGACAATTGTTGATCGCGCTTTCGCAAGTACCTGCAATTCATGAACTAGATACCGAAGCCTGTAACCAACTGCTGGCTAATCTATTAAAGCAATATCGTTCTTACGCAGGTTTTGTGGTAGCAGATGCAGCAGGTAACTTAACTTGTAGTGCCCCTGCAACACAACAGTCGATTAGCGTAGCCGATCGCGCTTACTTTCGTCTTGCGCTTGCTAATCGTGACTTTGCCATCGGCGAATATCAGGTAGAGCGAATTACAGGTAAGTCTACGCTCAATTTTGGCTATCCCATTTTAGATGAATCGGGGAAAGTAAGGGCGATCGTCAGTGCAGCATTAGATCTGGACTGGATGGATCGATTAGCTGCCGAAGCAGAGTTACCAGAAGGCTCGACCGTTACCGTAACCGACCGCAACGGAACGATTTTAGTTCGCTACCCAGATTCACAAGATTGGGTCGGCAAGTCTGTCCCGAATGCTCCTATCACCCAAAGGATTTTGGCTCAGCGCGAGGGTACGACTGAAGCCACTAGTTTAGATGGGGTTGAGCAGCTTTATGCATTTACCACATTGGGTAATGGCTCTCATGGCTCTTTTGATCAAGATGTCCATATCAGAATTGGAGTGCCCAGAAACGTTGCTTTTGCAGAAGCTAACCAACTGCTCGTGGAAAATCTGGTTGGGCTAGGATGCGTCACTGTTTTGGCGCTGACGGCTGCCTGGTTTGGGGGAGATATTTTTCTCACCCGCAAAGTGCAATCCCTCGTACAAACTGCTCAAAAGCTCCAAAGTGGCGACCTTAGCGCCCGCACTGAACTAGCTGATGATACAGGAGAGCTGGGGCATTTGGCACGCGCCTTTGACGAGATGGCAGCGGCGATCGCCGCTCGTGAACAGTCGATCGCCAGCCTCAACCAGGATTTGCAAACGCTGTTTGAAGTGATTCCAATTGGCGTATTGATTACCCAAGATCCAGCATTTAGGCAGGTCAAAGCCAACCCAGCCTTTGCCAAAATGTTGGGAATTATCCCAGATGCCAATGTTTCTTACACCCCCGCTGATGCTCCGCCTCCGTCCTACAAAATCATTCAGGAAGGACGAGAACTCACGCCCAATGAATTTCCCTTGCGCTATGCCGCCCTGCACAATGTAGAAATCAAAGGAACAGAGGTCGATATTGTCCGAGCAGATGGCAGTCGCTTTAGCTTGTTTGGTTATGCCAAACCTCTGCTCGATGAGCAAGGACAGGTTAGAGGCTCAGTCGCAGCATTTCTAGATATTAGCGATCGCAAGCAAGCCGAAGCCGAGCGCGAACAACTGCTGCATCAGCTAGAGACAAGCGTCGGACAGCTTGAGGCAATTCTCAACAACATGACTGAGGGGTTAGTGATTGCTGACCCGCAAGGCAACATGTTGACGTTTAATCCGGCGGCGCTTGCCCTGCATGAGTATGACACCGTCGAGCAAGTACGACGGCACCTGCAAGAGCTTCCAGACACCTTTGAGGTGCATGATTTGCAGGGCAACTTTGTCTCCGTAGAGCAGTGGCCGATCGCTAGAGCGCTCAACGGTGAAACCTTCTCCAACTATGAGATTCAGGTTCGTCGTCGAGATACTGACAAAACCTGGATTGGCAGCTACAGCGGCACTCCCGTACAAGATAAACAAGGAAAAGTCATTCTGGCAATTGTTACGATCCGCGACGTGACCAAACAGCATCAAGCGCAGCTCGAACTTGCCCGTAGCCTGACCGCCGAGCAAACAGCTAGAGCCAACGCAGAAGCCGCAAATCGCATTAAAGATGAGTTTTTAGCCATTCTTTCCCACGAATTGCGAACTCCACTGAACCCAATTTTGGGCTGGTCTAAGCTGCTGCGATCGCGCTCATTTGATGCCGCAACCACCGACCGCGCCCTGGAAACCATTGAGCGCAATGCCAAACTGCAAACCCAACTGATCGAAGACCTGCTGGATGTTTCCCGCATTCTCCAGGGCAAACTGCGGCTGGACAACATCCCGGTCGATCTAGCAACAACCATTCAAGCCGCAATTGAAACGGTTCAGCTCGCGGCAACCACAAAGTCGATTAACCTTCAGGCTGTGCTTGACCCAACCGTTGGTAAGGTTTCTGGCGATCCGGGTCGCTTGCAGCAGGTCATTTGGAATTTGCTCTCCAATGCCGTCAAATTCACGCCTCCAGGCGGACAAGTTGAGGTGAGGCTGTCATTAGTCATGGGTCACGGGTCATGGGTGAAAGGTCAGCAATTCAAAACAGATCCCCAAGGACAAAGGACGAATTACGCTCAGATCACCGTCATCGACACGGGCAAAGGAATTACTCCCGACTTCCTGCCTCATGTGTTTGATGCCTTTCGTCAGGCTGATGGAGCAACCACGCGACAATTTGGGGGACTGGGACTGGGATTGGCGATCGCCCGGCATTTAGTTGAACTACACGGTGGCACGATCACGGTAGCCAGCCCCGGAGAAGAGCAGGGATCGACCTTTACCGTCCGGCTACCGCTGCTGAAGGATGAGGAGGCAGGGATAAAGGATGCAACCGATCCCCATCATCCTTCATCCTTCGTCCCTCATCCTTTGAAGTCGCTGCGCGTCTTGCTAGTCGATGACGACACAGACACCCGTACTTTCTTTACGTTTGTATTAGAGCAGGCTGGAGCCGAGGTGATTGCAGTGGCATCCGCAGAAGCAGCACTACACACACTGACACACACCAAACCAGACCTATTGTTGAGCGACATTGGAATGCCGGACATGGACGGCTACGCATTGCTCAAGCAGGTGAGAAGCCTACCACCCGAGCAAGGTGGCAACATTCCAGCGATCGCCCTCACTGCCTACGCAGGAGAACTGAATCAGCAACAAGCCCTGGCAGCAGGGTTTCAACAGCACCTCGCAAAGCCCGTTGAACCAGAAGAATTAATCAAAGCGATCGCGGCATTAAAAATTGGCGATCGGACTTTCAACCAAGAAAGCTGAAGACTCGTTTTAGCCCTTATCCTTCATCCTTCTCCCGCTTCATCCTTTTTCTCTTGCTCAACTGCATCCTCAATAGCCGCAATTTCCCCCTCAACTTCGGCAGCGACTTCTTCCTGAGTAGGTGCCACTGCTACGGGCGGAGCAAACACCAGCAGTCCTTGTGGAATACACTCAATCTCAACGGGTGTGGTGCCAATAATTTCTCCATCAACTACAACCTTTTGGGGTGGGTCAGTGGTGACGGTGAGCCGTTGGGTTCGCAGACAGATAATGTCTTCCCGATTAGTAGCAGTTTTGATCAGCGCGGAGCCAAACAAATTCAGCATCGTGTCGATCGCCTGGAGCCGAGTATTTGCAGTGCTGATCGTCACATCTAGCAGCCCATCATCCACAAGCACCTGCCCAAAGCCTTGAGCTAACACAGAAGTCGGAGGCGCAACGTTAGCAATGGTGATTGCTCCTGCTTGACACTCGCTGACGGTGCCACTAACGTCAATTTGGGCAAGAAATTGCTCCTGCTGCCCAAATTGCTGCACCCCTGCCAGAATGTAAGCCAAAACGCCCAGGCGATTTTTCAGGTCGCGATTGGCCCGGTCAATCGTTTCTGCCTCAAACCCAATTCCAGCCAGCAAAATCATCGGCGCACCGTTACAGCGGGCTGCATCTACAGTGCGCGTTAGCCCAGACAAAATTGTCTGGCAGGCTCCCTGCACGGCTCTAGGAATTCCCAATGCAACGGAGAAAGCGTTGGCTGTGCCCCTTGGAATCACACCCAAAGGAACGCCTGTGCCAATCACCCCAGCCGCCGCCGCAGAGATGGTGCCGTCGCCTCCCGAAGCCAAAATCATGTCGGCTCCAGCGGCGATCGCCTCCTGCGCGACCTGCTTAACGTCGTCTTCTGGAGTCGTGGTGTGAACCGTCAGCAGCATGTGTGGCTGCAACAATTCTCGAATCTGGGACAACGCCTCCACGGGATTGCTTTGACCCGCAACCGGATTGAAAATCAGAAAAGCATTCTTGGTATTAGAGAGCTGAGAAGCGATCGCCTCCGCAGTTGCCAGATTGGTCGCAAACAAAACATTATGCACCTCACAGATCCGCAGCAGGGCGCGAATATCAGGTTCGTGGGGCTGAGCATAGAGCGGATCAATCAAAAAAATCACCGCAGCGACATCCCCTGTCGTCACCTCAGCCGCAATCTGAGCATCCCCACCCAACGGTCCAGATAGCTTACATTCGACCGTTAAATCCGTCCCAGCCTGAACCCTTTCTCCTGTTGTGCCGGTAGCAATGAGTCGGTAGCGAGACAGAAGATACACATACTTCTGAGCAAACGCCACCATATCGCTTTTTTTGCGATCGTGGGCAATCAGAGCAATCGTTGGAGGCATATAAAACAGGGATTTTCTCTCAATTTAACTACTAATCGTAGGGGAAAGGGGAAAACACACCCTTTTTCCCCTTTCCCCAAATCAAAACAACCCTAACGCTTTAAGACTGCGCCGCGTCACTTCGATGCGGGCGGGAAAGTCATCTTCGTCTTGCGTGGCGATGTTGGTCGCAAAGAAGTAGACGTTATCGTTCTGTTCTAAATAACCGACAAATCGTAAAGAAACACGATTGGGTGTACGGGTGAAGCATTCGCCAAAAGAATTGCGCTTCAGTAGCAAGGATTGTAACCGAATGCTTCGCCCCTACCGATACCGCTACTCTACAGACAGATTTGGTATTAGATCTTGCTTTCTATGCAGCACTCAGCCAGCGATAGAGAGCCTTTTGCTCAGATTTAACTTCATCTAGGGAGGTGTAGTAGTAATCTTCCCAGTTCTTTTCAGGCAGACCTGAGAAAACCATCAGGTTGAGTGGGTAAAGCTCACTGTCGGTACAGCGGCGGAAATCATCGCGAAACAGGAAGATGGCTTTGTGAAGGGCGATCGCCATTCCCAGTTCAACCATGACCCCTTCATCGGGCGGTGTTCCGTTCACGACAGCAAAAATGCCATCACAGTTTTTCACATCATTGAAATCTGCCTGTGCGACCTGATAAGCCCAGCCGACTTGGGAGAAATCGACCTGATTGTTGCGCTCAAATGGCTCCCAAACTTCTGCCCCTAGCGCCTCTAGCGCCTGAACGATAGGCGGTAACAGCAATGCCTTTTGTTGTTGAGAAAACCCGTAGGGGCTAGCTAAATAAATTGTCTTGCGCGTCACCTTTGTCTCCCAATTACTGCATAATCCGAGATGCATTCTAAAAGCATCGTGCCAAGCTTGTTTGTATCATGCGATTATCTGAAAGGAGGCAGCGATCGCACAAAGTCACATGGATCTGAAGGAAAGTTGAATGACTAGCTTGAAATGGGGGCAAACCGCAATCAACCTGAACGAAGTCAATCAGCAGTTTGCAGAAGCAGACGCAGTTCAGATTGTGCAATGGGCGGTTGATACGTTTGACAGCGGCTTGGCAATGACGACGAGCTTTGGCATTCACTCTGCTGTAATGCTGCATATGGTGACGTGCATCGTTCCTGACATCCCGGTGATCTGGATTGATACGGGCTATTTGCCCACTAAAACTTACCTCTTTGCAGACCAGTTGAGCGATCGCCTCAAGCTCAACCTCAAGGTCTATCAGTCTTCCCTTAGCCCTGCCCGAATGGAAGCCCTTTATGGTCGGCTGTGGGACCAAAACGATGTGGAGTCGCTTAATCGTTATGACCAACTCCGCAAAGTCGAGCCGATGCAGCGAGCCCTGCGCGAGTTAAACGTTACTGCATGGCTGGCTGGGCTTCGCAGCAGCCAAACCGATCACCGTAAAACGCTGGATTTCGTCAACCTCCAGGGCAGCATTTACAAGGTGCTACCGATTCTGCGGTGGAGTTCTAAGCAAGTGTATGACTACCTTCAAGCCTATGACTTGCCCTATCATCCGCTGTTTGATGAAGGCTATGTCACGGTGGGCGATTGGCACTCTAGCCGCCCCCTCACCGCTACAGATGAGGACGAACGCGACACCCGCTTTAATGGCTTGAAGCAGGAATGTGGAATTCACTTACCGCAAAGCTTGGGAGAATCAGCTAGCCTCGACTCTAGTTCGCTGTAAGCCGTTGCAGCAATCAACTCGATCGCTGGCTCATCAAAGATGAAGTGGAATACAAAATCAGGGCTGTCCAAATCAGCCCAAACGTGATCGCGTGAGTTAAGGTAAACGGTTCACGGTAGAGCCACAGGGCTAACACAAGCTGCAAACTGGGAGCTAGATATTGAAAGAATCCCAATGTGGAAAGCCTCAACCGTTTAGCCGCATTGTTAAACCACAGCAGTGGCAGTGAAGTTGTTACCCCTGCACCAATAAACAGCAAACTGGTTGCCCAACTTGTGCCAAAGTGTCCTGTGCCTGTCGCGGCCCAATAGCCAGTGGCAGCAAGGGCGATCGGGGTAACGAGTAACGTTTCCATTGCCAATCCGGCCATTGGCGCAACGGGCACCACTTTTCGCAACAAGCCGTAGCAGGCAAAGGAAAACGCCAGCACTAGCGCAATCCAGGGAACTTCTCCCAGTTGCCAGATAAAGTTCGCGACTCCGAGTCCTGCTAAAACTACAGCCAGGGTTTGCCATCGGTTTAACTGTTCTTTGAGAAACACAAATCCGAGCAGGACGTTCACAAGCGGGTTGATGAAGTATCCTAAGCTGGTTTCTACGACGCGATCGGCATTCACGGCGTAGATGTAAAGTCCCCAATTAAAAGTGAGTAGTGAGGCAGTTAAAAAGAGAGTGGAGAGATGAGTGGGCGATCGCCAGATTTTAGCAAATTCAGCTCTGCGCCGTTGCAGCAGCAATAACCCGGTGAGAAACACCATTGACCAAATGATGCGATGGCTAAGAACTTCTATAGGCGGAATCTGCCCAAAAAACTTCCAATAAATGGGCAGTAGCCCCCAGGATGAATAGGCAAAAATAGCATACAAAGCACCCGTTTTAGTTGTAGTGCTGGGAGATGCAGAATGATCAGGATTGCGGTTCAAAGGAATTTAGTGGAGAGCATACAATCCCCATCCTAAAGCCCCTATCCTAAAGCGTAGTATGAACTTTTTTGGGTTAGCTGCATTAGAAGGGCGAAAAGAAGAACACATCCACGGATAAATTGAATTCTCCCGTATTAACTATGTGAGAGTTTAATTGTGAGAACCGTTTTTATTAGGGATAGATGTAGGATCGAGGTTCTTCACGTACTTTTGCAAAGATGCGATCGAGCGGTAGTTATTTTCTACATACCGAACGATCAGGCTCATGCGAGTAAACAATTTCTCTAGAGAAACGATCCGTTTTTCGATGGCCATTACATCTTGCTCTACTTTTACCATTTGATTAAGGGTAAGATTTTCACTCTCAATAGAGCTTTCGATCAGCGAAAGGCGATTTTCAAAAGTACCAATGGGTTGAGTTCCTGTTTCAATTTGCTGCTCTAAACGCTGCTCCATCTTTAGAAATTCTTCAGTTGAGATTCCATCAACTTGCTGAACTAAGCTTTCAACCTGAGCCAGTCGATTCTCTAAATTGGCAAATAATTCGCTCAACTCTTTAACTTGTTGTTCTAACTTATAGTCCCTTCTCAAGTAGGTCTCAATTGCACGGATGCGGTTTTCTAAGGTTGTGGTAGATTGAATGCGATCGTGCGACTGCTGGATTATACAGCTAAATTTTACTAATAGTTCTTCTACCGTACGCGTTTGATCAACGTCAGAATCACTAGAGGGATTGGAAGCAGCAGTATAGCTGGCATCAGGATTGCTCTGAGCTACAGTAGCAGTGGTCGTTGGGGCTTCTGCGACTGGGGCGACTGGAGCAACTGCCTTAGCTTCTAAACTACGGTTGACTAACGTCACCAACCATTTTGCAACAGCCATTACGGTTTCTTCAACTACAACCTGTAGCATCGTATTAGGATTTTGAACTGTATCTGAACTTTGATCTGCTGGAGAGTTAATTGGTTGCTGACAAGGTTGAGACTTTTTGGGGTTAAGGAATCCTGATATCCAACGCATAGTTACACCAGTCCAATATTTTGAAGGTGACACAGAGAGCAGAAACCAGCCCCCTGCACCCCGTCTGCTACAACCAAGAACCTGTAGAAGGGATGAGCAGCCCACGCTTTAGGCTGCTCATTTCCCATCTCACAATTAACCCAACTTAATGGGGAAATTGCTTTAAGAGCCTGATTCACTTGAGTTAACTGGGATTAGTTTGTAAAGAGTGTCATTTTCTGACCCATTAGCTTCGCGTTGATTGGATGTGGTTACTTCCTCGGTTGTACAGCGAACCGCATCAGCCGTGCTTTTTACAGTGTCGTTGACATTCTCGGCTGTATTTTGCACAGTGTTGATTGTGTCTTTCACCGTGCCGCCGATACCTTCAGCTGTCTCTCTAACCACGTCACTAACCTCTTTGGCCGTATCATTTACGCCCGTAGCAACGCTTTGCACTGCATCACCCACTCCTCTGACCGCGTCGTCAACGCTATTAGCAGCCCTTTTAACGGTGGAGCCAACTCCCCGAACGGTCTGATTGATGCGGTTGACAATGGACCGATTGGACAAAGCAGTGGCAACTCCACCAATGGTGGCTCCAACGAGTGCACCAATCGCAATTTGAGTTAAGGCGTGACTTGACCCATCCGAGATATCATCGGAGCCGATGTAGTCTATAGATGTATCTACATCACCCAATTCAGTATCACCCAGTTCAGCATTATCCAATTCAGCTAGAGCTTCATTACTGTCCGTGACCATCATTCTCTCCTTCTAGGGGCTTGGGTGACTGATTTCAACATCTGCAAACAAACCCTCTTGAAGAGCTGCTTCGGTGTTTTCTTGGATTTTTTGCTCAATCTCTCCTTGACCGGTTCCTTCTGTCAGAGCAAGAAAATCTTCATCCGCTTGCAACGCATTCATGAGTTCTATATCAACATCAGATTGAACAGGTACTATTGCTTCGGTTTGCGGTACTTGAGCAATCACCTGTTGATTAGAGTTGCTAGTCTCTTCAGCCGCCGCTTTAAGGGTTTCTGATGTTTCTTGAGCAGCACGACTTACTCGCTCTGTTGTTGCTTGCACAGCCTCTAACGTTGCCGTTTTAGCTTGCTGTGCACCTTTGGTCACATCCCTGACAGTCTGGTCTACCTGATTAGCGGTTGTTTGTGCAACCCCCGCTGCTGCCGTTTTGATTTGCTGTGTGCCCTCAGCGATGCCCTGTACTGCGTCCTGAGTTGAACCACTGATTGCGTATCCTAAGCCTTCACCAACGCTCTTGGTCGCATCAACAACACCACTAGCAGCATGGCTTAAACCTTCACCGACAGTTTTGGAAGCGCGGTCTACTCCTTGAACTGCGTGTTTGAAACCTTGAGAGGTCTTCCGGTTAGCTAATGCCCCTGCGAGCGCACCAACCGTTGCACCAACCAACCCTCCGACGATTAATCGGGTTAGAGAAGGATTAACCCGTTTCTCTACAGGTTTCTTTTCAGCTGTGTTTTGGTCGAAATCAGGTTTTTGCTCGACCTGAACAGTTACAGGAGTTACGTCAGCAGTTCGGACTTTAGTCGGTTGGACCTTGGTCGGCTGAACGTTAGTCGGTCGGACATTGGTAGGATGAGCATTCTCTTGGCTTGTGCTACCCACTGAAAACTTTTCTTCGTCTTGAACGACGGGTCTCTGATCGCTGATCATGGTTGCTCTTCCTTTGTAAAAATGATTTAACGCAAAGCAAAAAGGCAAGTTAAGGGAGTATTCTTAAACGTACTTAAAAGTTATTACGAGAAAGATTGGTGTGCCTGTACCAAACGTTATAACTACTGAATTTAACACCTCCATAAAAAACTCAACTAACCTAGAGAGGTATATGTAGCAATACTTTTGGGCATCTATAGCTATAGCTATACAGGTTAGAAACTAAAAGGGAGGTAGAGCTTTACCCTACCTCCCTTTTAGTTTCTGGGTTATGTAACCAGCATTACAAAATCGGAATGCTTTCTACCAACCCACTGACAAGTGGAGATTACATCTTTAGCCAGATGGCGCTTCTCTCCACTTCACACAGCCCCAACGTTTATAGAAGGCAATGTTCAAGTTATAGGAACAGGTGTTCCTGGTATTGCTGGTTTATTCAAACCTAGAACTGGTTCCAAGCTTGAACTACTTCCTGGAGCGCTTCAGGCAAATTATCTTGCTCCAAATCGATGTATTCAACTCGGCTACCCATTGCGTAGAAGGTAGTCGTTGGATAATCGGCAAGTGCAACATCAGTAATGTATCTCAACCCATTTAGATTAGGGAATCTTTGGTCTTCTAAAAGCTGCTGAAACTGCTCTACCTGTTCTGGTGAAAGGCGACTTTCAACCACTGGGTCAGAGGGGCGAGGAGAGCTTGGTTGCGACACCTGGCGATAAATCGTGCCATCCGCCGTTAAAATCACTTCAGAGACAATCCCTGCAAAACCACCGGACGTCACGGCTCGAAAGACAACTGCGCTGTCGATCGGTTCAGGAGTTCCTCCATCTGTTGGAATAAAGGATGGGGTCAAGTTACCGCTTGCTGTGGAGTTTTGCACGATGCGTGAGCCATCTTCGCTCAAGTGATAAACCCAGCTTTGATCTTCTCCAGCCACGATTACCTGCCAGCCCGAAATCGCAATCCTGGTGCAAGCCTGGTCAGGGGCATAAATTCCCATGCAGCCATCCCACACTCTGGGCTGCGCTTCCGTAATGCGTAGGCTGTTGATCGACACGCTCTCTTCTTGGGCAATCGTTTGGAGCAGGCGATCGCGCGCTTCGGGCAGCAGATCGTTGTTCTGATTGGTTTCCAATCTAATCACCTGCGCGGTCATGTCGGTGCGATAAACCCAGTTTTGTTGACCGTTAGTCAGTTCCACCCGCCAACCTTCGACCGTTGCTGTGGCACAGCGTTCGTTCGCGGCAGCTAGTCCCAGGCAGCTATCGGGCCAGGTTTGCCGGTCAAAGCTGACAATTTCTAAGTTGCGTCGGGGAATGTCAAGACGTTGGGACAAGTCGCGCTGCACCTGTCGCGCAACCGCTCGCGGCAACCGATTTTGAGAGGATTGGCTGGAGTTTGCTTGAGCGATCGCTGAATTGGCAGGCTGTGGTGAAGCTGTTGCAGCTTGCTGAGGAGCAGCCAGCACTACAAGACCCATTAAAGCTAGCGACCAAATGCCGCGAAGTGATCTAGCTCCTGCTTGTGATGAACTGTGGCGAGACATAAGTGCAGTACCGGGATAAAGGATGTCAAGTACGATTCCTTTACCTTAGCTAGCAGACCAGCAAACCTTGGTTCTGTTGCAGAAATAGTTACAGGAAATACAGTTACAGAAAATACGAAGGGCGATCGCTGCCACTTAGGAGCATGAATTTAATAAAGTACAGTATTTCGGTTAGGGGCTTGGCAATGCCAAGCCCGTACAGCAGGGAATTAGGCAGTTTAATTAATTCATGTTCCCTAATAAATCGGATGGTAGTAAAAAGCAACGCCCAGCAGAAAGTAAGTCGCCAACAAAAACGCACCATCCAGCCAGTTAGACCGTCCGCCTGACAAGATCAAATTACTCACAATCACAGTGATGGCCAGCGCAATCACCTCAAACGTGTTGAAATTAAGGTCAATGGGTTGCCCCATTGCCTGCCCCATAAACACCAGAATTGGTGCAACAAACAGCGCAATCAGTAGACTATCGCCTGTCACAGTAGCAACTGCCAGATCCATCTGGTTTTTCATCGCGAGGCGAACGACCAATACATAACCTGCCACATCACTAATTAACGGCAGCAAGATCACACCCGTAAACAAAGGTGTAAGTCCCAGACGAGATGTTTCCTGCTCGACAACACCGACAAACAGTTCTGACTCAACCGCAATGGCGCTCGTAGATGCAAGCAACACACCTAGCCAAAGCAACAAACGACGCATTCCTTTATCCGGAACATCAGCTCCAGGTTCCAGGATCGGTTCTTCAGAGATACCAATGTCGTAGAGAAAACTGTGGGTTTTTAGGGAGAATAATAACGTTAGTCCATACACCACAATCAATGCCCCTGCGGTGATTAGAGAAAGATTGCGAATGGATGATGCGTCGACGATTCTGGATGTATTAATGACGAGAGTGGGAAGGGCGATCGCCACGGCTGCTAGCGTCATTGAGGAACCATTCACCCGTGCCAAAATTGGTTTAAATTCCTGTTCTTTGTAGCGCAACCCACCCGTAAATAGTCCCAAACCTAACAGTAACAGCAGGGCACCAATAATACTTCCAGTGATACTCGCTTCTACAATATCAACTAACCCTGCCCGGAGCGCAGTCAGGGCAATAATTAGCTCCGTTGCGTTGCTAAACACAGCATTGATTAATCCGCCAAAGCTTGGACCTGTGACAACAGCAATCTTTTCTGTTGCGGTGGTTAGCCAGATTGAGAGGGGAACGATCGCCAATGCAGAAGTAACGAATACTGCCGTTTCGCCCCAATGTAGCTGCTCAGCGGCGATCGAGATTGGGACAAAGATCAGCAGAATGAGCGGAATGATCGTTCTGAGAGCCATAACAATTTAAAGCATTAAAAAGTAAAAGTTAGAAATTCAGAGTGAGAATTTGAGGAATTTTGAGTTTTTGGGTTTTAGGTTATCCATTTCCCTACGTTAATCATCCCCTGAATCAGCACTTTCTTCTTCTAGCGCTTCTTGAATGAAGATTTTAGCGAGGCGATCGTACATTCCAGCGCCAATATACTGAGGATATTTATGACTTCTGCTGTAGACCCAAACCAATTCATCAAATAGGAAGATGCGGATATCTTCAGTCCAGCTTTTACACTGAGGAATCAAAGAATTGGCAGTATTGAGAGCATCTGTCCAACGCTCAAACTCTTGTGAGAAGCCAGGAGTAACAACCTTAAACATGATACAAATTACAAGACAACCCCAATTTTCCCACGAGATCTAGCAGTCCTGAAAATCATTTGTGAGCTAACTTAAGCCATCTTAGCAACACCTCATATAAGCTATAGGAGCAATTCGCGAATCGCCCCTGCAATGGATCTGCAACCAGAGAAGTTATTGTACGGGACAGCGCTACATAGAGAGCGATCGCACTAACTCTGGACAGACGCAGAATTGAGCAGCGATCGCTACACTGACAGGTGTTTTGAACTGAATCAATCATTACCCATGAATTCCACCACTCACTCCTCCCATCGCCGTAAAGAGATTTTGCGTGGCATTTTGGCTGTCTGTACCATTATCGTTGGCATTACTCATTTTATCCGTCCAGAACAATATGCTCGGATTGTGCCACCGCCCTTTCCGCCGCTAACATCTGTTTATGTGAGTGGATTCTTTGAAATCTTGGGTGGAATTGGCTTGATGATTCCACTGGTGAGTGTTGCCGCTGCATGGGGACTCATTTCTTTGTTTATTGCGGTATTTCCTGCCAACATTTACATGACCCTGCACAATATTCCGGTTGAGGGAATTCCTCACAGTCAGGCTCTTTATGTTGCCAGATTGCCCTTTCAAGCAGTGTTAATTGCCTGGGCATATTGGTATACCCGCAATCCAGAGACTCAACTAGGTGCCGAAAAAGTCGCTAAGTTAACTTGAATTTTGGTATCGACAAGCTGATTGCCAATGGGCAAGCGATCGCCCGTAACCCAAGCTTCTGTGGGCTGAAAGTGATAAATTCGGCGCGGTGAGTCGTTCAAATAATCTTCAGCCGTTCTAGGCAATACTCTACCTGAACGCTTAAACAACAGTTGCATCACAGCTTCTACCCGTGTTGGCTCAAGCTCAGCAGCCGTTCCATAGAAGTAAATACCCTGTCCTTTTCCTTCTTCTACACTAGAGTTGTAGACGGCGATCGCCATCCGTCCATTGTTGGCATAAAGGTTTTGAGAATGGCGAGAGGCGATCGCTGATGACCAGTAAAAATTTAGCTGCTCATCGTAGGTAAAAAACACCGGAGATACCCAGGGAAAGCCATCGGCTGAGCAGGTAGAAAGGCTGCAATAATGCACACTTTGAAGGATGTGACGGGCCTGGGCGATCGCTTCTGGATTAGAGGAAGCGATCGTGTTCACCCAACCATTTTCAGCCGTTGCAAGTTCCATTATGGACTTTCTACTTTTACGGTGTGTACATAATGCAGCCCCTTGATATCTCCATGTTGGGAGACTGTGAGCAGTTCGAGCTTTACTGGGAATTTCTAAGACCCAAAGCGCTGCTTAGCCTGCTCATAAATTTCAACAGTAATTTGAATCACACCTGCCTCCTGAGCAAACTTTTCAATCTTCTTACGGGCAGCAGGACGAACAAAAAACGGAATTTCCTTCAGACGGGCTTCAGCTTCACTCGTCCACTCAATCGAATTGCTCATAAAAAGTCTGATTCAATACGCTGCACAACTTCTTCACTTTAATACGAATTCATCTGAGCTTATTGGCACTGATTTAAGCCCTGAACTAAAGTTCGGGCTGAACGTTAAAGTCAAACCAATTTAATTGGAGCATGTTGCAGATGTGGGTAGGGGCGCACCGCAGTGCGCCCTTACAGAAATTGATGTGTCGCGAAATCCGTCTAAATCGGTATCAGTTGAAGCCGGCCAAGATGCTTGTTGGACAAACTTTCAACCTGTCTTAACAGATCTAAGCCCCTTGTTCAAGGTGACTTTACCAGAAAGTGATATCGCCCATCTGCTGAATCAAACCAAAACTCGACTGAGAATGCTGATCACTTTCCCTGGACACTGCGACAAAGGCAACGGTTTACTCCACAAACCCGCCTCAGTCACCCCCAAGGTATGCTGCCTCAGAATATGCGCTCTCACATTCTCCTCTGTACCAATCACAATCAAAGTGAGAATACGTGGATCAGCATTATCAAAGCGATCGAAATCAAACAAAAGGTTGTCTGTCATGGCAGTAAAGCTCCGTTAGTTGAGAGACTAACCCCTAAAACTCAAAGCCACCCCCGTTGCAATTTTGTGCAGCAAAACAAGGGTGGCTAGAGGAAGTGCTAAACTGCCTAACTAGCCCACCAGACTGCTCATTCCAGTTTGGGGGTTAGTTCCTTGAGGGTGCTGGTAACACCTTCAGGGAACGCTTTAAGTCCAAGGTATTTTAGGTTGTGAGATACGAGACTACGCTAAAGAAAAGCTTTTGGCAAGTAGTCGATGTTGAAGATTTTGGGAAGGGCGATCGCCATCCCCTTTCCCTCTTCAGCCATCATCACTTTACGCATTAAGAACTTCTTCCTACTGAGTTTTAATCTGTAGATAATTTGATCCTGAGTCGCTAAACTGACAGAAACTACAGCTTGTTATTAATCGCATGACTGGTCTATCTAACTCACGCTCACTCAGCTTTCTTAAAGCAATAACACCTCAGAGCAGTGAGTCAGATGTTGAACTTAAAGTTGTAATTCCACTTCTAAAGATTCTTGGCTATAGTAATGCAGATTGGCGATCGCAAGTCCGATCCGCTAAAACCAAACTCGACTTCCTAGTTCACCCCAAAGAGTTATTTACCACCTGTTTACCCTATCTGGTTGTTAAAGTTAAAGCCACAAGTAGGGAAATAGACCTAATTCTTTAATAGGTTATTGTACTTTTCAAGCAACTATCAGCCTTGTCAAGCAAATGAGTTTTAAGCTAACCTGATGGACAGTCGTCATCAATTTAAAGCACTAAGTATAGGCTTACCGAAGTCTAGGATTCAAATCTACTCCATTACCTTAATAGCTAATTTAGGTTATTAGTTCTTCATTTTAAATAAGAGTTTCAATACGAACTTTAAAGTAAGTTTTGATGGAGGATACCTGCTTGAATTTCGATCCTGAACTCTGCCGCAACGAAAGCGAAGTTGAAAGCAAACTTATTGTTCAATACTTGCTACCAGAGTTAGGTTATTCTCCAGATACCTGGCATCAAGAAGTCACTTTTGGCAACATTCGCCTAGACTTCTTAGCCTTTGCAACTCAAGTTCTTCCATTCGTTTTAGATGCAACTTCACCACTAAGTGTTGTCATGGAGGCAAAGCATCCAGATCAAAATTTGGACAAACATGTGCGTCGCCTTAAGAAGTATCTAACAAGCTTAAACGTAGAGTATGGGCTGCTATCAAATGGAAAAGAAATTAGAATCTATAGGATGATCGGAAATGATATCAATCTAACTTTTCAGTGTTTCGGACGGGAAATAGTTAACAATATTGAAATCATCAGGAATATAATTGGCCGAAACAGTCTAAGAGAAAGAAACAATAAAAATAGTTTGACTGACGCAAAGCCTTCTAACTCTGAAACTGAACTAGACCTTAAAAAATCTTCTAAACTAGAAAGGAGAAGCCCAGTGAAAGTAATTGCAATTTACCATAACAAAGGTGGTGTAGGCAAAACAACTGTCTCAGTCAATTTGTCGGCAGCTTTGAGAAATAAGGGACATAAAGTTCTTTTAATAGATTTGGACTCACAAGCAAACACAACCTTTGCTGCTGGGCTAGTAAAATTTCAGTTTGAAGAAGATGATGATCTGAAAGACAATAATGTTTTTCACGTTCTAGAATCAAGTGACTTCTTCTCTATTCCAGATGTTTCAAGGCAATCTCATTTTTTCAACAATCCCGAATTTGATGTCATACCCTCACACATTATCTTGATTGAAAAGCAAAGCAGGTTAACTGCTATCAGTGCTAGTAAAACTAGGCTTATCAAAAAACTCAAGCAAGTTCAACATGAATATGATTTTGTCATCATAGATACACCACCATCAAGGGATTTGTATGCTGAAGTTGCTATGATTGCGGCTGACTACCTTATAATTCCTTCAGACCTAAAACCATTTGCAAATCAAGGTTTGTCAAGCGTGAAAGGTTTTCTTAAACAGGTCGATGAGTTTCGAGAAATGGTAGGGAAACAGCCTATACAGATTCTTGGCGTTCTTCCATCTAAAATTTCAACTAACACTAAATTCCTACAAGCAACGTTTCCAAAGCAAAGAAAAACTATTTTAGATCACTATAATTTATCGCTAATGAAAAGTGTCATCTTTGAAAGAGCGGCTCTTTCACACTGTCTCAATCAAACTTTGATAGTAGGAGACATGGAGGTGCCTGATCCAAAGTCTATCTTTGAACATGCTGAAGGTAATGCTTCAGCACGCCAATCTGCTGATGAATTCGAGGATTTGGCTAAAGAAGTCTTAGAAAAAGTAGGAATTATTCAATGATTAAGTTTTCCCTGGTTGATGTAAAGGATATCAATTCAAGTACTCCTCGGTCAGAGTTTTCAGAATCTAAATTAGATCGTTTGGCAGACTTGATTTTAGATTCTGGTGGTATCGTTCGTCCTCTTGTCCTCAAACAAACAGATATAGATAATTACGTTGTTATAGATGGGGACTTAGAATACTATGCTGCCGTTAAAGCAAAAGAGAAAAAACCTCGTGAAGCCGAACTTGTTAATGCATTTATAGTTTCACCAAAATCTGAAGAACTGGTGACTGAACAGCTTCAGATGCTAGCACCTGCTTTAAAGCATACAAGAGAAGAAAAAGCTCCTAGTAATCTAGAGACTCGTCTTACTAATATTGAGTTAAGATTTGAAAAACATATCAACCAGTTGAACAAAGATAGATTAGAAGAAAAGCAAAAAATAGAAGCTAGATTGAAGGAACTTGAGAGTAATACTACCCAAAAAATAGAACCGTTAGAGACTATAAACACCTTAGATCAAGAGAATTTAGTTCTAAAGTTAAAACGCTCTAAAATTCCCAGCGCAGAAAAACTTGCTAAAGCTATTTGTGTAGCAAGAGATCAGAAAAAGCAGAAGAAATTTGAAGACTATCAAGATGTAGTTGAATCAGTCAAGGCAGTAGGTAAAGGTCTACTTGGAGAAAAAAAGCTGCTGATGATTATTGATGATTGGTCTCGTCGTTGAAGCGTTAAATTGGGCTAAACTATCTGTAAAATTCTGGATTATTATCCGGTCGTCAAAATTAGTCAGATAGATTTAATAGAACATGCCGCGTGAGTTGATTGGCAGAGGAACCCGTCATGAATTCCAGGAATGGCTCGTAAATTGGATATTGAGAACGATCGGAAGCCTCTTTGAGAACCATAATGTGAAGCATGTTCCTCTTCCAGTTGAGCAACTTCCGAGCGGAGAGCGACGATCACTTGTAGAGTGCTATTACGCCTCAGTAGATTGGAGCAATCCTCAGGCTGTTCGACGGATACTTAATGCTTATGAAGATGTTTTGATTACAATTCCAGCACAACACGAAGAGGAGAAACAAAAACTCATCCGCTATTTAAAGAGGGATGGGTATAAATACGAAAATGGACGAATAGTTTCACATGCATTAGATGCTGCTTTAGTATATGCCATTCCAACTACTGGCTTAGATGCGGAACATTTGTATGTATATATTGACAGAATTAATGCATCAATTGAATCTGATCCTTCGCTAGCAATTGGTTCTACCAAAGAGCTTATTGAAGCTACATTGAAAACAATTTTGCATGGTCATGGATCAAGTTATGATGATAAAAAAGACGATATTCCAAAATTACTGAAACAGGTTCAAAAAATATTGGAACTCGCTCCAGAAGAAGTAGACAACTTCAAAAAAGGTGCAGAGATAATCAAAAAAGTTTTGAGCAATCTTGGTTCGGTTGCTGTAGGCATTGCTGAATTGAGGAACCTCTATGGTTCTGGACATGGTAGAGGACAGCAACCTAAAGGGCTTACTACTCGTCATGCAAAACTTGTTGTTGGTGCTGGGACTACCCTTTGTTTATTTTTATTGGAGACTTACGAGCATCGAAATAATGCTAAGTCTTAGTAGAAAGCCCAATTAGCGCAATAATCTTCAGCAAGTTGCAAGAGCGTCTTCGGAGTTACATTGTACGTCTGGTGAGCGGTCAATGGTTCCCGATGTGTCTTTGGACTACCGCAAAGTTAGAATGCTTAAGCAAGTTGATCGGGAAGATAAACTAACTGTTCTTCTGGATTGGGGTTATCGCCAAGAACCTGAAGCTGATTGTCTTCCGAGAGTTGTTGAATTAGCTCGTTTACCTGGTCTTCACTAATTTCAGTGAACTGACCGACAGTGGTTTGCACCATCACTTGCCGTCCCAGCAGTTGGTGAGTTTTGAGCAGGTCTAGTAAAAAGTCTTGAATAGGTTCGTTGTCGGGTTGAAACTCGGGTTCGGAGTCGTCGGGTTGAGAGGCGATCGCCCCCTCTCCTTCCACCTCAACCGTCTCCTTACTCGAAAGAACCCCCAAATCCTTGAGCAGTGTGCAGTTCTGCAAAATGTGAGAGTCTCGAATAAAGAACTCTAGCGCCTGAATGTCCAGTGTCTTTCCGGCAACAACGATTTCTCCAGCGTAAGCGGCATTCACCAGGCTGTGATAAGTCGCTAGGTAGTGAACCGAGTGCAGGCTAGGCTTGAGATGTTGGTGAGGAGTGTTTTCTGCAAAGATTTGATCATGTAACTCATAGCCCCGATTGCCAGGTTTACCAATGCCTTCTGCTCGAATCAAGAATAGCTTTTCGCACAGGTTTAGCTCAACGGCGCAGCGGTAGGCATTCATGATGTGGAAGAGAGTGGTGAGGCTGGGGTCTTCGTTCCAACCGATGCCAACTCGTCCCTGATTGTTGGGCTGATAGCTAAAGGAATGGCTGGCGTAGGTGGAGCTGGGCAGGAAACGCGGACGAATTTCACCTACTTGCAGCGCGGCGAAGGTTTCCTTCAGCATTTGGGTAAGTTCAGGGGCGGAAAGTTGGCGGATGCGGATGATGCGTTCCTGTACTCGGTTAAATTCTTTGAGCCACACCAGTTTGAAAGCGGCAATCGCATCTTCCGGTTGTTCTGCCTTGCTGGGGCCAACTTTGTAGCTTTGAATGATTCGTCGTCCCAGTTCCAGTGCATTACGCGGATAAGTTTTGCCGCCTGGATACTTCTGCTCTAAGACCTGACGGGTAAGCGGAAAGGTAGGGGAGTCAGGTCGGGGATCAGCCTGCCGATGTAAAGGTCGCAGTCGGCTGACCCAGACTGCCTCTGCCTGGTCGAGTGAAATCGGCTTTAGCGGCACGGAAGTATCGATCCGTACCTGATCGGCAAGTTGGACGCGATCGGCATTTTGTCGCCAGGTGCTAGTGATGATGCTGATGATTACCAGGAAGTTTTTCAGCAGTTGATTGTGAATGCTGGAATTGACGTTAAACAACGCTTGCAGATCGATCGCTCCATCTGAAGTGCGGGCAATATTATCAAGCTGGTCAAAGCAAAGGACAATCGGCTGCGTTTCGGCGGCAATTCTGCCAAAGTTTGCTAACACCTTTTGGGCTGCGTCTTCTGTCTCGATTGAGTGTTTGACGTTGAGCAATTTCAGGCTTTCGTCGTCCAGGTTGTCGCCCCGCAGCCACTCACAGGCTAGAGGATAGCGATCGGGATCAATCAGGTCATACAGTACGCCAAAAAACTCATTGGCATTGTAGATGCCGCTAGGGTAACTGGCTTTGAGGCTGCGGACAAAGCGTTGGCGATCGCTCAACACCCAACTGACAATGCCACCCTGCTTAAATGCAGACAAACTCTTGAGCCAGCGCAAAAGCTGCGATTCTGCCTCACCTTCTGGCTTTTGCACCAAGCTATCCACCGTGTAGCGCAACACATGCCGCCAGATCGCCTCACTTTCAGGAAAGGGATCAATGTAGACAAAGAAAGCTTTGGGGTTGAGAATCCGCTTTAATCGGCCCAACACATGAGTTTTTCCAGCACCAGAGTCACCAAACATCATCACCGTGCGGGTGCGGTGATCTCGCGCCACCTGTTCTAAAACCGCCTCCACTTCACGGATCACTTCCTGATGAATCGACTCCACGTCTAGTGCCGGATCTTGCTCCTCATGCCAAAAGTTTCCCGGCTTAAAAGTAGCGGGATCAAAGGGGTTAATCGCTTGGCGAATGATCTGATCAATGGCAGTCATGGTTTTAAGTTTTGAGTTCCCAGTCCCCTATACAACGGTAACGAAAAACAGCGATCCGCCAATATCTTGAGGAATACCTGCCTCGACCTGGTCAGCGGTATAGCGGGTTGCATCTTGTAGTGAACTGAGTTCAATCTGGTCTTGCCGCTGCAATCGGTATAGTACCTGGTCTAGCTCATCTCTAGAGAGAGGCTGTAATTTTTGACGTAGGTGAAACAACGGCAAATAGTTTTGGCTGCCTAGCTTACGATCTAGGGTTTGAATGACTTGCAAAACTTCAGCATCGCTAAACTTAGCTGGGATTGAATCTGTCTGTGGGGACGACCCGTTTGAAGATTCAGGCTGACGCAAGAAACGCAAGTAGCAGTTCAGCAAACTGAGACTGATGTTGCCGCTACCCTTGGGGCTATATTCCGAACGTAGGTAGGCTTTTCCCCGCTCGCTTAGCCAGATCTCGTCAATTTTGGTTTCTGCTTGAATCAGCCCTCGCTCGGTTAGTTTCCTGAGAAGGGCTTGTTTTTCGGCAGCAGGTCTGATATTTAGCTGTTCAGGAGTAACCTTCTGGTCTTCACACGCTTTAAGAACTTTTAGCTCCTGCCCACTGACTGGCAATTCTGATTTGAGCTTGAGTAGCGCTTTGCCTGCGGGAGCAATTTTGAAACTCACAATTTTCTGAGAACAGTCAATTAAGCCGCGATCGCACAATTGGCTACAGGTCTTATTTCGCTCTGAGGACGAAGTTTTGGCACTCGGCTGAATCTGCGACAGCGATGCCCGATAGCCCGAAAAACTGAGTAACTGCAAAAGAAACTTAAGTTCTATGGTCGCTATTTCCATGCGATCGCCCGACTTATCCAAACTAAGGTTAACGCTAGCTCGATGCCCAACTCACAGCCTAGAGGAAAGAAAGTTTTTGGAGCAAGTCTTTCAAAGTCAGGTAATTTCAGCCTTCTAGCACGAATTGTGCATTTGTACTAGTAGAGAATGTAAAGTTTTGTAAGTTTAATTCGATTGAGCGCTGCTGATAGTGGATAAGCTGTTATCTTTTCCTACAGATAGTGTTTGGGTAGCTCTACTCCCACTAGTCAGGCTTAAAGTTTAATTAATCGCTATTCACTTGGCTGCTACTCACCTGTAGGCCAATGTAGCTAACTTCGTCCTATCACTACGCCTGATTTTTTCGCCCTGTTAGCCTTCGCACCACCTTAAACTTATGAACTACCAAGAACATCTCAGTCCCTGGGTTATTCACCAGCTTTTACCCGACTGCCAGCAGGAGGCGATCGCCCGCTTTCGTCACCGCAACGATGCCGAAGGATATTTGAAAGCAATGTCTCAGATGCGTCCTAACTCAAAGTTTGCTATTGCTTTTGATGTCAACATCTCAGAAGGCAATCTTGCTTCTAAAACTCAAGCCGCCACATCAAACCCTAAGTCCAACAAGAATAGCACGCGGTCTAAAGCAAAGACCGTAGCGCCAAACTAAGCTCAGACCTTACGTTGTCTCCCCTAAGAGTAGCTGCGGCTAGGAATTGGCTCACAGATTGATCAGCAAGATGGAACCAAGTTTATTGGTTCTGACGATCGATCAGCCATCCTAGCCGCACTTTGTTCTTCTCAAATACCCTTTCAGAGCCAATTTTAATCTTTGTTGCCTAGATTGAAGTTTACGTTCTCATAAATATCTTCAACCAGCATTTCAATACCTATTGAAGCAAAAGTAATTTTCTCAGCTTCAGATTCGTAAGCTTGAAATAGCCAGGAATTCCCCTCAGCCTTTGTATATTGCTCAACTCCAACCGCGTATTGGTTAATCAATACATATTCTTGAAGCCCCGGAATAGAACGGTAATAGCGAAATTTATCGGTGTGATCATAATCTTTCGTAGATTTAGACAGAACTTCAACAATTAGGTAGGGATTCAAAATCGTATCAGTCCGCTGATCTTGGAATACAGGCTGACCTTGAATTAGAAATACGTCTGGATAAGTGTACTGGCGATATTGAGGAATCCACAGCCGCAAATCACCAATGTATGGTTTGTAATCTGTCTTACGAAGCGCGAACTTTAGAAAAGCGTAGATGTTTCCCGCAATTTGATTGTGGTTAATCGAGCCACCGGTCATTGGCACAATTTCTCCATCTCGATACTCGTTACGAAACTCCGCAACATCCTCTTGTGCCAAATATTCTTCTGGAGTGTAGTAACGTTGTTGAGTTTGCATCGTCCTGTTTGCGATCGACCATTTTTCATCAAAAGCAGTAAAGCGATTAGGTTTTGCTCTTATACTGCGCTCTGTTTATGCTGCCCTCTGGGTATATACAACATCATACAGATGAAATTCAGCTCATTGCGGGTTCTAGCTCAGCGGGGGCGCGCTTAGTTATCTCAGATTGATGAGTGGGGGTCATGCAAAATTCGATAAGGTGAGTGATGCGAGTTAAAGAGCCTACTCACTGAATGTATATCTATGTTTTGCGATCTTAGTAAGGTTCTTTCTGCTTTTTGAGGAACTGTTTAGGTGTGTTTTTGGTGAGACGTTTCAAGGGTCTACCAATAATTTAGGGTGAACGCTGTTTACTCTTACAGGTAAATCCAGCAGTAACCAGTTCCTTAGAAAGAGGAAAAGCCTCCTGTGTAGGAGGCTTTTGGGGAGCTTGAATTAAGTCAAGGGACTGTCAAGGAAAAGTTTAGAGGACAGCTAGCCATCCAGCGCCAGCGGAGGCTGCGGCAGAAACTAGAGCAGTTGCAAATAACCACCAGGCAGCATTTGCGGCTGCTTTACGGGTTTCGTCTGCCTGAATTTGAGCCTGGCGCTTGGCAGCTTCTAGACGACGCTGGGCATCTTGCTGAAGCCGTTCGGCTCTTTGCAGAACGCTGAACCGTGCCCCTTCAACCTGGTCGATGATGCGGTTAGCATCGGACTCAGAAATGTCCTCACGGGAGCTAAGCAAGGCAACCAGGGTACCTCGGTCAACTTGACCTAGGCGACCCCTTAGAGCATCAAATCCGGCTTGAGGATCGTTGAACAGGGTACGCAGGTCACGCTTGATGCCATCGTAGTTGAGCTCAGGGCGCTCTAGCGCGTTGAGGTAGTTGCGAATCCGGGCAAAGATACCGTCAATCACAGCCTGAATTCGATACTGAACATTGCGGAACTGGGTGACGATCTGGTCACGCACAGATTCAATCTGTCCCACTACTCGCTCAGCTTCTTCGGGGGTCATGTCTTTGCGCTGAGACAGGAGGGCAACCAGGGTGTTGCGGTCAAAGCGGGAGAGGCGATCGCCCAAATTTCTTAGACCAAATCGCGGATCTTGGACTAAAAGCTGCAGGTCACGCTTGATGCCTTCAGGATTCAGTTCTTCCTTGTCGGTATTTCGCAGATATTCCTCAACCGTGGACTCGAAGTCGAGTACCTGTTGCTGTGCCCGTAGAGCCAGACGACGAGGAGCGCGCAGTACCGTCCGAATCGATTCTTGAAGTTGGTCGATGGTCTGGTTGATTTGCTCTTCACTCAGGTCTTGACGCTGGTTGAGAAGCTGCACCAGGGTTTCTCGATCCATACGAGAGAGGCGATCGCGCAAGGCAGTCGCTCCGGCTTTGGGGTCATTGAGCAGCTTTTGCAGATCTCGCTGAATCCCTTCAGGGTTTAGCTCGTCTCTGCCTGTCGAACGCAGGTAATCAGCGATCGTGCTGGTAGCCTGGTCATACTGTTGTTTTGCCTGCCCAGTGAGAAGTTGAGGCGAATGAGTTACCTTAAACCAGGTCGATTCCACCTGGTTGAGGATTTCACTTGCCTGGTCTTCGTTCATGTCCTTCCGCTGAGCCAAAAGCTGTACCAGCGTATTCCGGTCAAAGTGAGAGGCTCTTGCTCGAAGCAATTCCATGCCTGCTTGTGGATCGTTCAACAGGACTTGCAGCTCATTCCGAATGGCATTAGGATTCAGCTCATCTCTGCCCGTGTTTTGCAGGTAGCCCTGGAGGTTTTGCCAGGTTTGCTCGGTTCTTTGTCTTGCTTGCTCATTGAGCGACAAACTTTCAGAGAGAACCTGATCGCGGGTCTTCTCTAGCTGGTCTAAAATTGGGCCTCTTTCCTCTGGCAGAATGTCTTGCCGAGATTCGAGCAGAAGTCCCAGCTCAGAACGGGTATAAGGAGCAAGACGACCGCTCAGGGTTTCATAGTCTGCCTCGGAATCTTCGAGCAATGCTTTAAACGCCCGCTGGTTGTCATTGGGGCTGAGCAGTTGCGTTTTAGGTGTGAAAGACAAGTAGGTTTCAATCCGCTGACGCAAAGACAGGGCTGCTTCCCGCTCTTCTGCGCCTCGTGCAGTCACCAAAACTTCTCGACGAACCATTTCTAGCTGGTCGGCAATTCGTTGAAGTTGTGCCTGAGTCAACAGTCCGCGTGAGGCAAGAATATCTATGAAATCGGAGCGATTGATTTGCTCTAGCTGACGACGCACGGCGGCGGGGTCAGCGGCGGGATCATAGAGGACGTTGCGGAAGTCACGGGCGATCGCCTCAGAACTCATCTGCCAAGCGTAGGTGTTGAGCAGATAGTTTTCGATGTCTGCACGAATGGTGTTGTAAGGCGTAACTGAGGTTTCAACCCCAAACTGACTGCCCAGCTTGCTTGCCTGTTCACCAAAAACGCTTTGAGCCGTACCTTGAACAGACTTCAACCGATCCATCACTTTTTCAAGGTTGAGATCGGAGATGTCCGCCCGTCCCATAATCATGCCCATCAGAGGCATCAGGCTAGTTTGTAGGGACTGCACAGAGGCAGCAATTCCGCTCTGTCCACTCTGCCCGCTTTGTCCACCCGGTCCGCTCTGATAACCACCAGCGCCTTGCTGAGAGTATGTATCTCTAGACTGACGAATTTCGTCGATTAGCTGGTCAATTTTGCGGTTAAATTCTTCTGTGTTGAGCTGCCCTTGTTGGGTTGAGCGCAGGTAGTCAAGTAACTCTGCCATGCGATCGCCTTGTGCTCGCTGTCCTAGAGTTTGCTTCCAGGTGCGCTCTAGCTGATCGGCGATTCGATTAACTTCCCGCTTAGATAAGTCAGTACGGCTGCTGACCAGGTCAACAAAGGTTTGACGATCGACATTTTGAAGGCGATCGCTACCTGCTACAGCCCGCAGTTCCGGATCATTCAACATCCGCTCAAACTCACTGCGGATCTCCGACATATTCAGCTCAGTCGGACGCAACGTATCCAAATAATCCTCAACCGTTTCGCGAATGCTAACCGGATCGACCGCCGCACCGAACTCTCGTCGCACCGCCGAAGCAGCCGCTTCAGCCGTTGACACGACCTGACGGTTGACCGCAGAGCCACCGATTGCCGCTGCCGCAGTTCCTAAAATTGCTTGGAAACCAGAGGTCGCAGCATTCACAACTGTCCCAACCAAAGAGCCAGCAGTGGTAGAGCTAATCCCAACGAGCAATGAGAAGTAAGTTCCCCAAATCACCAATCCAGTAATTGCTCCTAATACCGGACTCACTAGCAAACTCAGCTTTACAGCCAGGAAGCAGGATATCAGCAGAGCAATAGTAACTGTAATCAGCGTCCATACTCCTACACCCAGGCTGATTTTGCGAATCGTCGAACCGATACCGCCGCTCGAATCATCATCACTGCTGCTACTGCTACGATTGCTATGACTAGCATCGGGATCGGTATACTTGCCCAGGTAGGAGATTCCAACTGCGACTGACAAGTTAGTCAACACAAGCTGAATGGCAAACGCCAGGACAAGACCTGAGATTAAAGCAATCAAGAATTGAGTACCCCAGTCTGCCCCTTCAAACAAGGCTGATGCCTGTTCAGGATTTTCTACCTCTGGAACTTGCGCTAGCCAAAACTGACCACTCCATATATTTATCGCACTCACTGTAGCTCTAATCACAACCTTAGCCTCTTCGATAGGTGGAACTCACGCACATCAAGAACTCGCGTGAACGCAAAACGCTATATTTCCGAACTCGACAGCAGCACCGAATCGCCTCAAGGGAACTAACAGTACAACCGTTGAGATGCCCCCTGTGAATCACTTTTGCCCAGACATTTTTCCAAGCAAAAGAATCACATGCTGCCCCCAATCGCGCTGCTGTGATGGCAAATGAATTTAGCCAGTTCCCACAGAATCTCTGATCACTAGGGGATTTATCATCTCCCGTAGGTGGGAAAAGCCCGAAAACCACGGGGAAGAGGTGTCCAAAAGAACTAAAAGGAATAGGACTAGAAGGAGTAACAAGAACGACTCAATTTCTGTTTTTATCCGGATTAAAGTCTTTAACCTTGGGATGAGTAAAAGTGGCGATCGCTCTCTTCGCTTTAGCCTATTCATCATTCATGTCCTGACTACCTATTTTCGTAAGGGAGTGCAAGTCCTTGCGACAGTTTAGAAAATTATTTGGGCAAACCAAGTCTAGGGAAGCTAACCTACCACAGACGGACTCTACTACGCCTCACGACACCGGGGATTTGCAGCACGATTCTCATCGTCACCACTTAAGCTGGATCATCCCTGGGAAACTGGCGGTCGGCGGTCTACCCCAGATGGGAGATGGCGCGATTTTGGCGCGAGAAAAAATTAAGGTAGTGCTTTCCCTATGCGCCCAATCTGAAGGCACCTTACCTGAAGATGTTGTGCAAAAGTTTCGCTGTTTACGGTTCATTTTGCCGGACAGCCACTACATTTTGGGGCTTCAACCCAATCAGCTTGAGCAGGTCGTAGAACTGATTCACACCCACATCCAGAGCCAGCAGCCAATCTATGTTCACTGCTTAGCAGGGATGGAGCGATCGCCCACTGCCTGCATTGCCTATCTCTGCTTACACCACGACATGGAACTCTGGGAAGCGATCAACTGCGTCAAGCAAGCTCATCCCAACGCCAGACCCACTGAAGGTCAAGTTCAGATTATCCGTGACCTAATTCGCCAGCCTCAAAGCTTTCACAACATCTTTAGTGATTAGATTCCTGCGTGAAGGGTGATGCCACCATTCATGCTTCAAATAATGATCCATGCAAGAAGTCTATTGAGCAAAAGTAAGCTTAAGAACTTGTTAAGAGTAGAAGGCAAAGCAGTTTCTAAGGATACCTTAAATGTCAAGATACCTCCTAACTGCGTCTCCAGCTCTACTTGAAATCCCGATGGGTAATCAGGTGGGGCTGATATTTTTTTCGGGATTTGCTGAGAATTGTGCGTATTTACAGAAGTAGCTGTTTGATGAGTGGCTTTGATAAATGGGATTGTCGCCAGCTTGGCTGTTGAGTTTTGTGCCTCAATCCAACCTAGAGGCTGCTCAGCTTAGACAGCTTAGACGGCATCTAACAACGCTTCAACTTTCAGATGGGATCGTGGTGTGACGAGGATGGCAAAGCGACTCAGCAGGTTTTTTCAAGGAAATTTTAAGTACAGCGTTTCGCAGATAGGAAGCAAGGGTCAGGTTTTCATGGCGCTGACGACGTTGCTATTGCTGTCTGCCGACTTGCCGCTGCAAGGAGAACTGCCTCGCACCCTGCCGTCGCCGCAGGAAGCATCTGAGCAGGCGGAACAGCTTAGCCCTGAAGAATTGGTTGACCTGGAAATTGATGAAGAAATCCGCGATCGCCTGCGCTTTGACCCAACCTGGAGAGCGATCGCCCAGGCAGTGCAGCAAGACATCATGATCATCAAGTGGGGCGACGGACAGGTTCAAGACCCCATTTGGAAACGGTTTGGCACAAAAACATTTCCGCTGTTGAGCTATTACGTGCAGTCGGCTGACCCAACCCGTCAAGCTTATGGGATGGCTGGCATTCGCAGCTTGGGTGCACCTTATTCCACACTATGGCTAGAGCGTCAAATAGAGCAGGGGCAGTCTGGCACAAACTTCTACTTGCTGACTCAAGATCCGGCTACTTTGCTTAATCAAGCTAGCTATACCCCCTCCTACGATTATGATCAGTGGAAGCGAGATTTTGGTTTGGATGATCCCCAGACGCGCGATCGCCTGATTGAACTTGCTAGAGCCAACCTAGAGCCTACCAACGCTGGCAATAATTACGGTCAATTTAATCTGGCATTTCTGGAAGCCATGTTGGGCTATGAAGCTGTTCACCCAGAGGCAAATCCACCTGAGGAGGAGCCTGCACCTGAGATTCCCCAGTGGGACCAGTTGGCAGAATTGCCCCAGCCTAGTGAAGCACAAGTGCAGGAGGCGATCGCCTATTACCGCAGCCTTCCCCCTAATACGCAGGAATACATTTTGGTAGAGCGTTTGGGTCCGGTCAAAGCGGGTGAGCTTTCGCCTGTAGGCACAGCACTGCTGAAAAACTTGGCGGCTAATGTGGAATTGGAGAACCGCATGTGGGCGATCGCAGAACTCAACCGGCACGGCGACCCCGAAGGCAAAGCGGCATTACAGGAAATCATCAATGGCGATCTGAGTCAGCTTCAGCCGCTCACTTATATCGTGCAGTACGACCCATTTTATGACGGCGATCTGGCAAAAAGTTCTCACGCTTACTTCTTGCTGGTTGGCATTGCCGAACAATATCCCGACTCCAAATTTATTCGTGCCAGTCGAGAATATGGTGACCTCACGGGATATTCCTACTTTGGCAGTGCGCCCCGCAGTCAGGAAATTCGCGATCGCATCGCCAACAAAACATCCCAAGAGCGAATGCAGGACTGGCAAGACTGGCTTAGCCGCTATCCTGACCATCCCGGTGCTGATGACGCAACCTACTTCCTGGCACGCGCCTTAGAAGACCAGAACGACCCTGTCGCTGCAATGCGCTACTGGGTGCAAATGATGACCGAAACGCCTGGTGACGGAGATGCTTCCTATCTAGCATTTCCCCATGTGCGAACACTGTTAGACATTGGGCTGACGACTCAGCAAGTTGAAACGCTCTACGAACAGTATCAGGATAAAGCGATCGCTCCCCTATTCCGCTATACCCTGGCAGTTCGGCAGGCGCGAGAACACAACTATACCGAAGCACTAGAACTCTCCGAAGGGCTAAACCTAACCGAGATGCCTGCCGAAATTCTCAACAGCTACTATCGCAACGACTCCTGGTTTAGTAGCTACAACCGTCAGGTTGAGATTCAGATTGAAATGCAGGACATGCTGACCGAACAGCGTCAGCGCTGGCAACAGCTTCAGCAATTACAGGCAGAAAACACACCCGAATCTCGCTATCAGCTTGCTTCAAACTGGGCAGGGGCAGGCGGTTGGAAGAATGGCTACCTGGCAGTGTGGGATCAGTGGCGCACGGGTTATTTGCCAACGGGAAGCTGGGGAAATGAGTACTGCGAAAAGTTTTGGGTTTGCAATCTCAACTTGAGGCAGGCAGACGCAGTGCAGAACAGCTATCGGCAGGCAAGCCAAAATGCGATCGCCCTCTCGCTCTACCAAGATTTATTGGAAGACCCCACCACTCCCGCAAACCTGCGCGAAAAAACACTCTACATGGCTGCCTCAACGCTTCTGTGGCAATGGGAAAACCACCCCCTTGGTGAAACGTTGCGAATTCATCCCGTAGCAGGAATGAGTGGCGATCGCCCTTCCCTAAATTTCACTCCTATCTCTAATCCAGAAGCAGACTATGAACAGCGGCAGGAAAATTACAAGCAAATCGAGCAGGATTACCTGAGCTATTTGGATAATGCGATCGCTACGCTACAAAGTGAGTTCTCCAGCAGCCCCTACACTGATGATCTACTGTTTTCTCGCTATGCCATAAGTGGAGAATCGCAATACTTGGAGCAGATTGTGGAGAACTATGGGGAGGGCGATCGCGCCGCCGAAGCCCGCTTTCTGCTAGAACATCACCCCAACCAACCTTTCAGCGAATACAGTTGGTGAGTTGTCGATACTCCTTCTAAGTCATCTTTTGCGGTGTGAATGATAGCGCAGCGGAGTTACGCTATCATTCACACCAGAAATTGGTTGACTAACAAAACTCCTAAAGCTATGGGTATCTCGTAGGTTGGGTGAAGCGAATGCGTAACCCAACACAATCTAGGTAAGTATTGAGTTTCACGTTGTTTCACCCAACCCAAATCAGAAGAGTTATGAGTTAACCAGCCAGAAATCTAGTGATCTCCTTTACTAATCCTGCATTTCTGAGGTTGAATGGAAATCAAATTAAGTAAAACCTAGAGGTTGGATATGACATCAGAGAAAGTCGCTGAATTCATTACCCATTCTCCTCCCACAGATGCACATCCAACCCCTATCACTTCTGAAAACACCAGTTTTCCAATTATTGATATTGCCCCTCTATTTACAGAAGATCAGTCATCTCGACAGCAATGCATCAAACAGATCAAGCATGCTTGTTTAACAGTCGGCTTTTTTGGCGCAAAAGGAGCTTGCTCTCAAGACCTAATTAACCGCGTTTACCACCAGTCAGCGAACTTTCACAGCCTCAGTGATGTGGACAAACGCCCCTATTACAGCCTGGAAAAAGTGATTACTCGGGGGTGGGTACCTCTACATGAAGAACCCGCTTACGAACCAGGCACAATCTCTCATGTAGAATCTTTTGACCTGGGTTTACACCTACTACCAGACGATCCAGATTATGTGGAATCTCCTTTATTAGGGCCAAATGTATATCCTAACTTGGTAGGTTTTCAGGAAGATATCGATACCTATTACGCTGAAATCAATCGTATGGGTAGTGCACTCTTAGAAGCATTCGCTGAAATGCTGGAATTGGAGCGCAACACCTTCAGACAAATGAGTACTCGTCGTGCAGGTTCTAAGATGCGACTGTTGCACTATCCGGGTGCTGATGAACAGGATAGACAACCCGAAGAAGGGAGTTCTCTCAAAGGCGTTAAGGTTGGCATCAGTTCACATTCTGACTTTGAGATGCTCACCATCATGCATCAAAATGCTCCAGGGTTGCAGTTGTTGAGCCGCGGTGGAGAGTGGGTTGATGTGCCTGTGATTCCAGATGCATTTAGCGTAATTCTAGATGACGCGCTGGAATTTTTAACCAATGGCGTTCTTAGGGCAACTCAACATCGTGTACCGCTCACAACGTGGGAGCGCTACTCACTCATCATGTTTCATGCTGCTGATGTAGATCAGGTGTTGCAACCCCTGCCCGAATTTGTTTCGCCAGAAAATCCACCCCGCTATCAACCTATTACTCAGGCAGCTCACATTTTGCAACAAACCTACGCGGGAATCGACAACTCCCGAGAAATGGAGCAGTTGTCTTCATAGAAAATTGAGTTAGGGACATATAAAGGATTCAGATGAAAGGGCACTTCCCCTCACGGGTACCCTTTCATCTGGATCCCTTTTTGTTGAAACGGGATTACAGCAATGCTTGAGCTTGTTTTTTCAAGCGGGGTATGTCATACTTCGTCAAATCTACGATAAACCTAGTGACTTACCGTAGATTAGGGTCAATCTTTTACATTGCATTCAACCAGGAGAGAAATCGTATGGCGATCGCCACCTCGCTTCACAGTTCAAGCGATCGAGTCACCCTTCAAACCCAGATTACTAAGCAGAGACATATCAAATTGCTAAAGTCTCGTTGGAGTGGCGGACGAGCCTACCTGCCACTCCTGGGAATCGTTCTACTGCTTGCCATCAGTTTGGTGCTCATTCGTTTGCACAGATTTGGCTTGACCTTGTTCAGCAGCTTAAAGCGAGACATTCGATAGCCAGCCTTACTCAAGCCAGTTCCGCCATTCAAACTGCTTCAACTTCTTAACGCCACCCAAAACAAATAGCGTCATCAACGTTCCGATGACGCTTAACTGCCATAGCCCACACCCTGCCGCTGCGCCCAGCCCACCAGCTAGCCAAATCGCAGCGGCAGTCGTTAATCCTTTAACCTCTGTCCTGTCCAAACTGGGATGGCGCTGCTGCAAAATCACGCCACCGCCCAAAAAGCCTACTCCCGTTGCAACGCCTTGAGCAACGCGGGCCATTGCATTGAGTGCCGTAGAACGAGCAACCTCGCTAGATGCCGTAGCATCAGCAAGCTGATCAGCAATCTCATTCTGCAAAGGCAGCATTACAAACAAAGCAGAACCAAGACTCACAATCATAAAAGTTCTCAATCCAGCAGGTCTACCCGTGCGTTGACGATTGATGCCAATCGCAAAGCCAACCACGAGAGCCAAAGACAGTCTTGCGGTTACACTCTGCCAATCATTAGGGCTAAAAAACATTGAGGTCATGACTCAAGCCGGACATAAATCCGGTAACTCGCTGTACTTAAAGGTGATTTAAAGGTTAAGTCTAGGTTAAGAACTAGTTAATTTCAAGCAAATAAACCCCGGGAGAACGTTTGCGGGATTTATCTTGCGTGGTTTTCGGGGGTATGAGATGATTTTGAATGTTAAATACGGTTTGTTGATTGAGTTACCGTATTTTCCTCATTCATCTACTGAAGACCCATACAGATGCAGCTTTATCGCAAGGCACAGCTTTATCAGAAGTAGAGGAATGGGGAAGGGAACCGTTTAGCAACTCAATGATTAACTGCACCATTCTTTGAGGAGACTCAATATGATCATGAGGTTATGGAGGAAGTTCACTAAGACGACTTGGATAACGAGAGGGGTTGCCTTCTTTGCATCTTTGTTGGCATTTACAGTAGTGATTCCACTGTTGCCGTTTGCTTCATCAGCGAACCCGTCTGCCAGCGTGCAATTTGTCCAACCTGCTTGGGTAGCGGAACATGGCAGCGATTCAAATCTGCGTATTTTGGACGTGCGGCTTAACCCGTTGGAATATTTTGCAGGTCATGTGCCTAACGCGGTTCATATTGCAGACAACACATTTCGTGGTCCAAACGGACAGCTTCCGGTTCAATATTGGCAGCCTGACAAGCTTGAAGAAACATTCAGGCTGGCAGGAGTCACAGATGAGAGCAAAGTTTTAGTTTACTCGGATGGTCGAGACGTGCTGGGAGCAACGATGGTTGCCTATCTGTTAGAGCGCACCGGACATCCCGATGTGGCGATTTTGGATGGCGGCTATGCTGGCTATGTGTCGGCTCAACTTCCTGTTGTCAAAGAGTTTCCCCAATATACTCCTGGTACTTTTACAGTCCGTGATGATGACTCAGTCAGAGTAACGCTCGATCAGGTACGTGGACTGATTGGTCAGCCAGGAGTCACTTTTATCGATCCGCGTCCACTAGAACTGTTTTCAGGAGAGCGGGATCTGTGGATTCGTAATGGACACATTCCCGGTGCAAAGAACATTCCCTGGCCCACGTTTACGGTAGGAGAGCCAAATTTCCATCAGCTTAAACCACTAGATGAGATTCGGCAGATCCTAAGCGATCGCGGCGTTTCACCCGAAGACAACATTATTGTTTCCTGTAGCACAGGGCGTGAGGCAACGTTGCAGTACAACGTGCTAAAGCATCTACTGAATTACCCCAACGTGAGAGTCTATGAAGGTTCTTGGACAGAATATTCTTCCCATCCTGACTTGCCTGTAGAGACGGGTCCTGGGGTGTAGAAGCGTAGCACTCTAAGTGATAAGAGCTAAAAGTGATAGGAGGAAGTTCTTAGATGAAATCTGGAGTTCTGATAGCATTTGGGGCGATCGCCACGCTCTCTTCAACAACCCCCACTCTGAGTTCACATCACGTTATCCATTTCGGCTCATGGAGTGGGCAGGAAGATCAGCAAAAGCTAACAAGCTGCGATCTTCCCGAACCCACCTCTACGCCTGCACCAACCGACAGTAATGATGAACCATCCGCTTAAACTTGTGCAGTTGCGGAAGTAGTAGATTTCTGGCGTAAATGTGATGTAGGGGCGTGTCGTAATGATACGCCCCAAACTGCGTTGTTTAACTTGCTGCTATGGGTCTTGCGGCTCTCTGTACTTTTTCAACCTGCTTAGGCGCAGGAATCTTATGGAAAAGCTGAGTTGCCGCTCGGAAGTTCGCTTCGCTTTCGGCAACTGATCCCATAGCTTGGCAGGTTAACCCAAGCTGATAGTGAACTTCGGCTAAATCAGCTTTAGCTTCAATCTCAATCAACAGCTTTTTGGCGGACAAAAGATGGGCGATCGCCCCCTTAAAGTCATTTTTGATCAAACAAAGTTCTCCTAACCCTTTGAGTGCATTGGCTTTGACCTGCGTGTAATGGCTTTCCTCAGCATAATTTTTGGCTAAGCTGTACATTTTGTGTGCTTTTTCAAGCTCTCCTAAGTTCTGATAGGTTTGACCTAAGAAAATTAGGCTGTAGCCTTTGCCTCGGCTTGAGCGAATCGCTGAATAATCGGTGTAAACCTTTTTCGCGAAACCAATCGCAATCTGATTGCGCCCGGAGCAAGACATTAAAAATGCCAAACAAGCAGAAGCGGTGACGGCATATCTGTGAAAATCGGTTCCTTCGGCGAGAGAAATTACTGCCTTGAAGTATCTGGTAGCTTCCTCAACTTCCCACAGGTCAATTTGGCATAGACCAATGTTGTAAAGAGAAACGATTTCAAGCTCTTTGATTTTGAGGGCGATCGCTACTCGACGAGACTCCTGATGATAGCGAATTGCCCGATGAATATCGCCTGCTATCCAATATAAATCACCCAAAATATTGTGCAGCTTACTGAGCGAATAGCCAGGTTTAACGCGATCGATAATTCGAGTGATGGTCGTAACCATCTGTTGCAGCAAACCCAGCCTGTAGAACGAAACGCCCAGCGGCTCATTCTTACCCCAGCGGTTATCTCTAGCATAGAGAATCACATCTGCGGCTAGCTCAACTCGGTCTGTTTGAAGATAATGATAGTAGGCTTCCAGCGCCCGAAACGCATCATCGGGTGTGCTAATTGCCTTGACACTGTGCGTCCAAAACTCCGCTGCCTCTAAGTTGGCAATTTCCCATTCACCGCTTGCCTTTAAGATTTCTAGCGCCTTTGCCTGAATGGTTGGATGCAGCCGATATTCGCCATCAATCAGTTCAATTAAGAACAGATCGCGCAGAAAACGGATCACTCGCTTGTGTTGCTCTGGTGGCACATCCCAAAGCAAACAAGCGACTGCCTCAATGGGCATTCTGGCAATTCTTTGATAGCGATAGCAGCCTAACCGATAAAGCAACCGATAGGCTTCAGGATAAAGCCGTTGTAAGCGGCTAAAATGGCTTGCAACTAAGTTCTCAAGCTCAACTTCAACTAACAAGTCAGAGCTATTTTCTCGCCAGTATGCTTCCAGATTGCCTGCATAATCCATCTGGATAATGCTGCTCAAAATAGTCATTGCCTTAGCATTACCGCGATAGGCTGTATGAATATCTTTTAGAACTGGAAAGTTGACGTTAATTTGATTTTGACTAAAGAACTGTCCCCAAGCTTCTTCTTCTAAACCTGCTAGGACGTAGGGATGCACACTGACACTTGCCTCATGCACAGGCTCACGGCTAGTAATCAGCGTGACAGAATTTACTTCTGGGTCAGCTAGAACTCGCAGCAGTTCAGCATAGTCTCGATGTGGTTCAACAAACTTTCCGTTCTTGTCTAGTGCAGGTTCCAGATTGTCAATTAGAATGCAGACTTTTTGAGTCTTTAATTTGCGCCTGAGCCGTTCTAGCGATACGCCAAATTCGCGTCCGGGTTCCTCGTTAAAGTTGCGCCGTAGCCACTCCTGGACGATGCTTTGAGCAGACGTGAGGTTGCGGGTTTCTTTGGCCATCCAGCACTCTAAGCTTTGCCCCAAGTTTTTTTGGTTAAAGTATTGCCGCGCCAGGGTGGTTTTACCCAGACCGCCGCTACCCTGAACCACAATGACTTTTGCGCCAGCGTTGACCAGGTTGTCGAGATCGGCGATCGCCCCTGTCCGCCCGACAAACACCACATTGGTGTCAGGGAGCGACGGTTCAGGACGAATCGGAGGTTGTCCTGGTAGGCTGATCGGTGCATTCAGCGTAGACATCAGGGCTGAGCTGGCAGGTTGCGGAGTACTGCGTCCGACAATTTCCTTCCAGTCCAGCTCTAGCACCTCACAATAGGCTTTGAAAGTATTGACGTTAATGGGCTTTGCCTGGAGGAAACGATCCCAGGTTTCGGCTGAAATTCCACCGGCCTGCTGGCTGGGCATCCCAATCGTTAAGGTATCGGGGATCAAGACTTTACTAGCCGCTTCGATAGGGCGGCGATCGCCGGCCCACCAACCCTTTTGGGCAACCGCCTGGTTAATCCGCGTCAAGCCAGAAGCAGAAGCTTTGAGCAATAGCGCTGGCTCAACCAGCAGCGTAATATTGCGATGAATTCCAGCAACGTCTACCACTTCCCCCGGATCAATCGTAATTCTCTGCTCACACCAGGCAGGCCACCACGACCCTTGAAACTGCACCCGTCCCGCCTTCAGCGGTTGAATGGTTTGTGTGACAATTGCCTGTCCGCCCAAGTAACTGTGATTAGGGTTTGGTAGCAGCTTTGCTGCTTTGCTGTCTAGGTCAGATGGTTCAGTTGGACGAAATGACGTAAAAACTTTGAGCAGACCCAATTTCATTTGCGGCTTCCTCCCGACGGTAGATCTTCTGATGAGTGGAAGTTGCAAGTTCTCCGATGCACCTCTGGTCGTTATTGGTTTTTAGTTCCACAAAGCTTGCCAGAATTGCTCTGAGATAGCGACTTTTCCAGGATTGACATGACTCTATCACGTCCAGACAGACGGCGGGTTTCCACCGTTTCTAGCCGAGTAGAGTCAGGGTTGCTCTCACACCGTTTTTTTCGACGCAAGAGGCTATTCCTTCTTGCGTTCGTGGAGCAATCATACAATTCCCGTTTCAGTTCATGTTGCAAAATAAGCTGCAAAGATAACGGCAAAGCTGAGGAAATAGGGCTATGCCTTCAGACAGCGAACGCAAACCGAAAACACTGCCATGACTGAAATTATCTCGACGAACAGTTGTAGGGACAGGGGCGTAAGGGCAAACCCCCAAACCAACAAAATTGCCCCTGCGATCGCCGCTGCAATTCGAATAATTTCCTCCCCTGTCTTCAGTCCAACCCAAATAATTCCTAGACCCATCAATAAAAAAATCGAATAAGCGGGAGGCATGAAAGTCATTAACAGTAATCTCCTAGCATTTCACCTACTTTGAATTTTAGATTGGCGATTTTCAACTGTAAAAACGAGAACAAAACCTACCTAACTGACCAGTGGACTTCCCACTTAAGAAAGACGAGCCGGGAACAGTTCCTCAGTTAACGTTATGAAGCTTTATGAACCCAACCTCTAGGTTTGGGTCGCTAAAAACTAAAGGAGATTTGAAATGAAACAGGTAATTGGTCGTCTTTTTACAGTGGGGCTTCGCCAAGTCCTCGCAATTTTTCTAGCTACTACTGCATTCTTAGGTATTCCTGCGTTTAGCACGAGCGTGTCGTCTCAGGCACTAGCCGTCACCAGCGAATTTCAAACTAAATCCCCCACGCCTTCCAACCCCTCCGCAGTGTCCAAAAAGACAATTCAGCGGATTCAGGATAAGGCTGAGGACTTGGGTGACAGCCCTGAGCATCCCATTGGCGACACGGGGCTAGGAAATCTGAGAGAGCTAGGTGAGAACGTTCGTGAAACCTTTGACCTAAACGTGCGCCAAAAGGGTGCGATCTATGACGGAGATCAGCCGAGCAATGTTAAGTCTCTGGACAGAGCACAGCGTGAGACAGAGCGATCGGCTCGATAGTTTGTCAATCAGCTTGTAGCTGTAGGTTGGGTGGAACATCGTGAAACCCAACAGACACCAGAAACATGAATGATATTGAGTTTTGCAGCCGCTATTATCCAACTTGTCTTGGTTGGTAACGCAAAGCAATGCAAGCTCTGAGCGGGCGTAGCATTCGGGCGAAGAATCAGTTCTAAGTTTTTTAGAATAGCTGCCGAATGCTGCACCCCTACCCAAACCCCTATCCAAGCAAACTCAACTGCGTTATGGATTGACCTCCACTTGCGGCTCTGCTCTCACTCGGCGAATCGGCAAATTTGCGATTAAGGCAGTTGCTCGCTGGTCGTTCTCTAGCGAAAATTCTGACTCCTCTGGGTCAATTTCCACGTATCGTGAAACGACTTCCAAGATTTCTTGGCGCATCTTTTCCAGCGTTTCAGCGGGTAAATCAGCCCGATCGTGAGCCAACACAATTTGTAGCCGACGCTTGACCTCTTCACGGCTAGAACTGGGTTGTTGACGCGGGAAAAGTCGTTCGAGAAGTTCGCTGATCATGGAGCTTGGGGGAGAAAATCAATCAAGGCTGGATAAGAAACCGAATTAAAGCTGAGAGTGACATTTAGTTGCGGGACGAGTTGCGAAACAGCCGCCGAATGCGACTGAATAGATCGTCATGAGCAGCCATCAGATCGAGGAAAGGCACCTTCTCGCCCTCTAGCCGGCGCGCGATATTGCTAAAAGCTAGCCCCGCCATTGAAATGTTTTGCGACAGCACCAGTGGTTCGCCTCGGTTGGTTGAAACGATTACTCGCTCATCGTCTGGGATCACACCCAGCAGCGGCACTGCCAAAATTTCCTGCACGTCTTTGACCGACATCATCATGTCCTCTTGCACCATCGCGGGCCTGAGACGATTGACAATTAAGTGGACTTTTTTGATGTCGTTTGCTTCAAGCAAGCCAATGACCCGGTCAGCATCACGCACAGCAGCAATTTCGGGCGTAGTCACAATGATCGCCTCTTTGGCTGCAGCCGTCGCATTCTGAAAGCCCATCTCAATTCCAGCAGGGCTGTCTACCAGGATGTATTTGTAAGTAGCGGTCAACGAAGTGACCAGTTGCTTCATCTGGTCGGGGTTAACCGCATCTTTGGTGCGATTTTGAGCGGCTGGCAGTAGGGCTAAGTTGGGTTGGCGTTTGTCCTTGACCAAGGCCTGATCGAGCCGGCATTCGCCTGCTATAACTTCCACCGCGGTGTAGACGATGCGGTTTTCTAGCCCCAAGAGCAGGTCTAAGTTTCTCAAGCCAAAGTCGGCATCGACAACAGCAACTTTATGACCGCGCTGAGCCAGAGCCATGCCCAGATTGGCGGTGCAGGTGGTTTTTCCCACCCCACCTTTGCCAGACGTAATAACGATAATGCGACTCATTGAATTGCTGGGGTTGATAAATGGACGATGGGGGTAGGGGATTAGGAATTGAAAATGCGATCCGCACGCCTGCGCTGACTAGATTGGCTGTTACAGTTCATAAACCAGATTACGAGAGACGTATTCTGGAAAACTCGGCGGCTCTGGCGATGCGAATGCCTTCTGAGGACACGTAAGCAATTTCGGGATGAAATTGGTCGGGGGGCATTTCGGGAGCACGGGCAACAAATTCGGCAATCCGAATCTGGGTCGGCTCCATTCGCAGGGCCATGATCAGGCATTGTCCGTTTCCGGCGGCTCCAGCTTGGGCTAGCCCTCGTAGACAGCCCCAAACCAGCACGTCGCCATCTGCAATTACGGAACCACCGGGATTCACATCTCCCAAAACAACAATTGTACCGGGATGACGGATTTCGACACCAGATCGAACTACGGTTTGCACATAAAGTGGGTCAGCTAGAGCTTGCCCGGACTCAGCAGAGGGCTGATTTAGGTGAGCGACGGGCGAATGTTGCTCAACAGAATAGCCTGTAGTGGCGGCAGCGACAGCAGTTTGACGGCGGCTGGTGTAGACTCGCTTGAGCTGAAGCTGGGCATCGGCTAGGGCATCAGCGATCGCCTGCAATTGACGCACATCTAAAAGGCGATCGCGGGCAACTAGATGCACTGCTGTTTCAGGTTGCCAAAACCGCTCTCCGGCATTGAGCCGCTGTTTTAGCTGTTGCCAAAGGTCATTCCAGTTACTTGTGTTAGCGCCGTTACCGGATGGACTGTTGCCAGCAGCGCTATCAGAATTAGCACCCTCTTGACTAGCATTGCTTTTGCTGGCGCTGCTGTGGTTGGCGCTTACCTCTGCCTCTGGCGGCAGAAGCAGCAACAAGCGCCCCCCCTCACTCTTAAACCGAACCTGTAGATTGGGGTTATCTGAAGCGGGCTGTAAAATTGCTGGCGCAGGTGCAGAGGAGTCATTCATGCAAGGACTTGGGCTGTCAGAGTCTAACAGGAACTACGTATGTAACCCAATATAAAAGCCGGGGGAGTGCCCCGAAGGGGCATTCCCCCGGCTTTTATATTGATTGTGGCTACCTACTTGAGTTAACTATCTATCTTAGTGGTCAGGTCGTCATTCACAACAAAAGCCACTAGAAAAGTTATGGCGTTTGAACGGCATGGACTGAAATCATTTTGAAAACATACTGGATGCTAGCCTGATAGAGCCAAATATTCAAAGAAGAATAGATTGCGTTGGCAGATCAACCTGATTTTTGGGCAGATGAAATTCTTTTCAGGCAAAAATTCTAGCTTCAGTCAATTTAGCTTTAAGCATCAGCAATCAGAATTATCAGAATTAGCCAACGTCATTTACCTCACCCTATGCCTCTGATTCGAAATCGAACTTGGCGTTATCTGATCATGGTGGCTGTGCTGGCTCTGTGTCAGTTTGGCATCACTAAACTGATTTTCATGGTGCCAATTGAGCAACAGGGTATGCGGGTTTGGCCGCTGTGGTTGCCTGCGGGTTTGGCTCAAGCCGCCCTGTTGTTATTTGGGCGCAGACTGTACCCAGGCGTGGCAATTGGCTCGTTTCTGTTTTCGCTGTTTCAATCCCAGGAAATCTCTTGGCTGTTGGCAGCAGCGATCGCCCTCAACAACACAGTGCAACCTCTGGTTGGGGCAACGCTGCTGAAGCGAGTTGACTTTCGCAACGACCTTCAGCGCCAGCAGGACGTGATCGCCTTGTTTGCTCTGGCAACCATTCTGCCGTCTGCACTCAGCGCCACCCTGGGAATGCTGACGATCGATCTGGCGGGGCTGATGGACTGGGCCAACTTTGGCAGAAATTGGTTTCAATGGTGGATTGGTAATGTCACAGGCATCCTGACGCTAATGCCTGTGCTGTTAACCTGTCGGCAGTGGACGGCGATCGCCAAAAATCCTCGCCGCTGTGCTGAAGCTTTCATCTGGCTCTGTTTGCTCACGACAGCCAGTTGGCTAATCTTTTGCCCCACCAGTGAAACGCCCTTAGCACCCTACTCAATGGCTTCCTTATCATTTCCATTGATCATCTGGGGAGCGTTGCGCTTTGGGCAAATGGGCGCAGCGTTATCAACTGCCATCCTCACCAACGTCGCAACTTGGGGAGTGATCCAAAATAAGGGGCCGTTTATCATCGCGGCGAGAGAGAATGCCGCAGTGCAGCCTGTTGAGTCGCTGCAAGCGTTCATTTGTGTGACAGCGCTGACAGCACTGACGCTAGCAGCGGTGATGGCAGAGCGAGAACAAATGAAGGTGTGGTTGCAGGCAGAAAAAGAAAAGTCAGAGCAGCTATTGCTCAACATTTTGCCGCTGCCGATCGCCAACCAGCTCAAGCAAAACCATCGCAACATTGCAGATAATTTTGCCGAAGCGACGGTCTTGTTTGCGGACATTGTGAATTTCACCAAGCTCTCGGCAACGCTATCGCCCCAGGAGCTAGTCGCGTTGCTCAACGAAATCTTTTCGGCGTTTGATCAGCTTGCAGAGCAGTACGGGCTAGAAAAAATTAAGACGATTGGCGATGCTTACATGGTGGTGGGCGGACTGCCGTTTCCCCAGGAAAATCACGCTGAGGCGATCGCCGATATGGCTTTGGCAATGCAGTCCGAGATGCGTCAATTTAGCAAGCGCCACCAAAAGCCATTCAGTATGCGGATTGGCATCAACACGGGTCCCGTCATTGCAGGCGTAATCGGCACCAAAAAGTTTATCTATGACCTCTGGGGTGACACTGTCAACGTTGCCAGTCGCATGGAGTCTCATGGCATTGCCGGACAGATTCAAGTCACCGAAGCAACTTACGAATGCTTGTGCAATCGCTACCACTTTAAATCACGCGGCAAAGTCCACATCAAGGGCAAAGGACAAATGTACACCTACATCCTTTCGGGCAGAAAGGCTGCGCCTGTACCGTTGCCGACAGTGCAGGCGAATTGAGGGGTTAGGGGGCGGGGGTTGAAATCTAAGGTGTATTTTGAAGCCTTCTAAAGCTCCCCAAATTTTTGTTTTAGGGCAGACCTAAGCTGCTTTTGGAAGGGATTGTCGCCTCTGACGCGACAAAACCTGATTCCATCGGGACAAAACCTGATTCTGACGCGACAAAACCTTGTTTCAGCACAGCAAAACCTAATTCCAGCACGACAAACCCCTATTTTGTCGCGAGGGAACCTTGTTTTGTCATACCAAAACTCGATTTCATCGGGACAAAACCTGATTCTGTTGGGGCAGAACCTGATTCGGGCGCGATGGAATATGGATTTTAGTGTGATAGCACCCGACGCTTGGATTCGTATTCCACAAAAGGCTGCAAATGTTGGGCTCCGCTGCGCTTCACCTAACCCACTGGCATGTCAAGCTTGAGATGTTGGGTTCCGCTGCGCTTCACCCAACCTACGGTTCTGCTATCTGTAGGTTGGGTGGAGCAGCGCGAAACCCAACGCTTTAGATTTGCTGCGCTACTATGCAAGTTATTTAATCCACAATCCCAAAGTTAGCCAGCAGATGTAGGGGCGCAGCATTCGGCAAATAAATCTTGGAATACACCGACCATTTTTGCCCGAATACTACGCCCTTTCAAGAACATTCGCTGCTTCTGGACATGCACCAAAGAAACTTTTAAGAACGAAGAGGCGATCGCTCTCATCCCTCACGATGACAACTGCTTTCCGGCTTTGGGTTTACGTTTCCAAACACAAACGGCACCCCAAACGGTAGCAGCAAGCAAGCTCATTAAGGACGATGGTTCTGGAACGGTAGCGGATGCGCTAGATTCATCCGTTTCCCTGTTCGTATCCAGCGAGTCTGCTAAAGCCACCGACGAGGTTCCCGAAGCGTCTCTACCTGTCGCAGCAGACGCTAAAACAGATGCGGGAATGTAAGAAGGATTGATGGTTCCATCCAGGACACGAGCGATGTAACCCCGATAGGAAGACACCCTTGTCTCACTAGAATATTCACCAAAGCTAGAGTTGACTGTGTCATCAAGGTCTGTGCTGCCAGTTCCTCTCTCACCGTAGGTCGTGATTCCAGCAATCAACTTGCCGATAAAAGCAGGACTGCCTGAGTCGCCCGGAGCTGTATTTACCTCACGACTGCCCAAGCCCAAGTCACTATCCGCGAAGAAGTTGTTCGCTGGTCTACCGTTATCAAAATCAAATAGAAGCTGGCTTCCGGGCGTTGAATTTGGAATCAGGTTAGGAAAATCTTCGGCGCGTGCATCAAATCGGTTTTGTCCGAACAGTTTGCCCCTGCCAAACAAATCAGCCCTCTCGCCCAAATTGCCCGTGCCAATCCTGCCGTATCCAACTTTGGTAAAAATTTGTCCGACTTCGTCAGTGTCGCGATAGATGCCGTATCGATCTACGCCGACTACCCGTCGATTTAATTTAAGAATGGCCAGATCGTTGCCGCTCAAAAGATCACCCTGCCAGCCTGGAAGGATAAAGAAGCCATTAGTGGCAACGCTGAATGAGCTAGTCAGTTCCGTAAAGCTAGCAGTAGCGCTGACGATATCGCGATCGCCCCGGCCGTCTGTAACGCAGTGAGCGGCGGTGAGAAGGTGGAGCCCATCTCGCAGCAAAGAGCCTGTACAGGAGGTTGTATTTCCCGAAACGTTGGTTAGAGACAGTCGCGCAACGCCGCTGTAAGCTCCCGCTTCCACCAGGCGGGCGTCGGGATTGTTGGTTGCTGTGACAATCGCCCTGCTTGCTTCTGCGCTTGCTAGTGTGGAGAAAGTAGCCGCAGTCAGTGCGATCGCTGAGTTTCTTAGGTTCATTTTTACCAGCATTTTTAGTCCCCTTACCCAATATTGTAGTCATCCGTTGGTTTGACTAGAATCAGGAAAGATAGGCGAATTTTGTAAGCAAAATTTAAGATAAACGAAATCGGGGATCGGGGGTTTGATTCAAGCTGAAACTTTAGAATTACTGGAATGGTCGCGTCTGTGTCAACATCTGGCAACTTTTGCAGCGACCAAGCTAGGGGCAACCGCAGCACGTCACTTACAAATTCCAGCAGCGTTATCAGAAAGTTTAGGGTTACTCGCGCAAACCCAGGAAGCCTACCAGATTGAGCAAAATTTACCGTCAGGCTTAAAGTTTGACGGCATTCAAGACATTGGTGAAGCACTGGAGCGATCGCAGCTTCAGGGCGTTTTGTCAGGAGATGAACTGCTGGCGATCGCCACGACTCTGGCGGGTGCAAGACAGCTTCGCCGAACCATCGACAGCCAACCCGACCTGCCCGTTTTGACGGAACTCGTGTCGGAACTGCGAACCTACCCAGAGCTAGAGCAGGAGATTCATCGCTGCATCGACGATCGGGGCAAGGTTGCCGATCGAGCCAGTCCTAAACTGGGTGGCATTCGAGAACAGCTTCGGCAGGTGCGCGATCGCATCTATCAGATGTTGCAGCGAATTCTTCAGCGGCAGTCCAATGCTGTGCAAGAGCCAGTGATTACGCAACGGGGCGATCGCTTTGTGATCCCGGTGAAAGCCCCCCAAAAAGATGCGATCCCCGGCATTGTTCACGATACGTCTTCCAGCGGTTTGACGCTTTACGTTGAACCCCATTCTGTGGTCAATCTGGGCAACCAGCTACGGCAATTAACCCGTCAAGAACAGGTGGAAGAAGAGGCAGTGCGCCGAGTTCTCACGGAACAGGTCGCAGCCGTGAAGCCTGATTTGGAAAGATTGCTGGCGATCGCCACCATCCTCGATCTGGCGACTGCCCGCGCCCGCTATTCTCTCTGGCTAGGCGCAAACCCGCCCCGCTTCATCGACCGCAGCGCAGGCGAAAGAATCACCCTGCGGCAACTGCGCCATCCCCTGCTCGTCTGGCAGAATCAGCATGAACAGGGAACCCCTGTGGTTCCAATCGATTTGTTGATTCAGCCGCAAATCCGCGTCGTCGCTATCACCGGACCTAACACGGGCGGTAAAACCGTCACCCTCAAGACCCTGGGACTCGCCGTTCTCATGGCAAAAGTGGGCTTGTTTATCCCTGCCCGTGAACCCGTAGAGCTTCCCTGGTTTGACCACATCCTCGCCGACATCGGCGACGAACAGTCTCTAGAACAAAGCCTTTCCACCTTCTCCGGGCACATCCGGCGAATTAGTCGAATTCTGGAGGCGATTGGGCAGGGGGAGGGAAAGGGGCTAGGGGAAGAGGAATTGGCAACTGAGACGCAAGGCTCAGAAGAAATTCAAGAACAGAATATTGAAGAGCAAGCAGACAATCCATCTCCTCAACCCCTAGCCCCTAGCCCCCAACCCACAGCCCCTTCCTCCTCCCTGGTTCTTCTCGACGAAGTCGGAGCCGGAACCGACCCTTCGGAGGGAAGTGCCCTGGCGATCGCCTTACTTCGCCATCTGGCAGACCATGCTCAGTTGACGATTGCGACCACTCACTTTGGTGAACTGAAGGCGCTGAAATATCAAGACGAGCGATTTGAGAATGCCTCGGTTGAGTTTGATGACGTGTCGTTATCACCCACCTATCGCCTGCTGTGGGGAATTCCCGGTCGCTCAAATGCATTGGCGATCGCCCGTCGTCTAGGATTAAAGCCTGAAATTATCGACCAGGCGCAGGGGCAGGTGGGGCTACAGGCATCCGAGGATGTAAATCAGGTGATTGCAGGGCTGGAGGCACAGCGGCGACAGCAAGAGCAAAAGGCGCAGGAAACAGCCCAGCTTTTGCAACAAGCAGAGCGGCTGCACGCAGAAGTAGCGCGCAAAGCAGCCTTGCTTAAAGAGCGAGAACGTGACCTTCAGCAGCAGCAAGAGCAGGCAGTGCAGAGTGCGATCGCCCAGGCAAAAGCAGAAATTGCTCAAGTGATCCGACAGCTTCAACGCGGCCCAGCAACGGCGCAGGATGCTCAACAGGCAACGGAATCGCTCAATCAGATTGCTCAACAACAGCTTCCCTCTCGAAAGCCTGCTAAGCCCAAACCGGGCTTTCGTCCGCGGGTGGGCGATCGTGTCCGCATTCCTCGGCTTGGACAAACCGCAGAAGTCCTAACCAATCCCGATGAAGACGGCGAACTCAGCGTCCGCTTTGGGTTGATGAAGATGACTGTTTCCCTAGCAGATGTGGAATCGCTGAATGGCGAAAAAGCGGAACTTCCTGCCAAGCCCAAACCCGCCCCTGAACCGCCACCCCCACCCCCTGCTGATCCCGCTCCAACTGTCCGCACTTCTCGTAACACAGTAGATATTCGTGGCAGCCGAGTTGCGGATGCAGAAGTGGTGCTGGAACGGGCGATCGCCTCTGCCGAAGCGGGAGCGCTGTGGATCATTCACGGTCACGGCACCGGGAAACTGCGTCAAGGAGTTCACGAATTCCTCAAACAGCACCCCCAGGTTTCTCGCTACGAATTAGCAGAACGCACAGATGGCGGTTCTGGGGTGACGATTGCTTACATTCAGTAAATGGTCCTTTGACTACGTATTGCGACAGGTTCACAAAGCGGTATAAGTTTATAGGATTAGGTGAAAAGCTGATTCTGACTCTGAATAGCTGTTGCGCTTCAACCATTCAGGTCAGGGAAAAGTAGGCAAAAGAATATAGTCATGGCACTGATTGTCCAAAAGTACGGCGGCACTTCTGTTGGCTCGGTCGAACGAATTCAGGCGGTTGCACAGCGAGTTTCAAAAGCAGCACAGGCAGGAAACTCGGTTGTAGTCGTCGTTTCAGCAATGGGAAAAACGACCGATGGTTTGGTCAAGCTGGCTAGCCAAATCTCGACCAGTCCCAGTCGGCGCGAGATGGACATGCTGCTGTCTACCGGAGAGCAGGTGACGATCGCCCTACTCAGTATGGCGCTGCAGGAGTTGGGACAGCCTGCGATCTCCCTCACGGGAGCACAGGTCGGCATTGTCACCGAAGCAGAACATACCCGCGCCCGGATTCTCAATATTCAAACGGATCGGGTTGAGCGACATCTAAAGGACGGAAGAGTTGTTGTTGTGGCAGGATTTCAGGGAATTAGCAGCACGGCTGACCTGGAGATCACGACGTTAGGACGGGGCGGTTCCGACACTTCAGCCGTTGCTTTGGCGGCAGCACTGAAAGCGGATGCCTGCGAAATTTACACCGATGTACCGGGAATTTTGACGGCTGATCCCCGAATTGTGCCCGATGCGCAGTTGATGACTGACATCACCTCGGACGAAATGCTGGAGTTGGCCAGCCTCGGTGCTAAGGTGCTGCATCCCCGTGCCGTAGAGATTGCGAAAAACTATGGCGTAATGCTGGTAGTGCGCTCTAGCTGGACGGATGATCCCGGTACTCGTGTGGTTTCGCCCATTCCTCAACTGCGATCGCTCGAAGGTTTAGAAATTGCCCATCCCGTTGATGCAGTTGAATTCGACACTGACCAGGCAAAGGTGGCGCTGCTGCGAATTCCCGATCGCCCCGGCGTTGCTGCTCGGCTGTTTGGCGAAATCGCAGTGCAGGATTTAGACGTTGACCTGATTATTCAATCCATCCATGAGGGCAACAGCAACGACATTGCCTTCACCGTCACCAAACATTCGCTCAATCGAGCTGAAGCCGTTGCAGCGGCGATCGCCCCTGCCCTGCGAGGAGAAGCCACTGCCCTGGATGAAGCCGAGGTCATGGTCGAACGCAAAATTGCTAAGGTCAGCATTGCCGGAGCAGGCATGATCGGACGACCAGGAGTTGCGGCTCAAATGTTTTCCACCCTAGCGGCAGCGGGGATCAATATTCAAATGATCTCCACTTCTGAGGTGAAAGTAAGCTGTGCGATCGCTGCCGAAGATTGTGACCGGGCGATCGCCGCGCTGTGCAAGGTATTTAGTATTGCCAGTTCTCCGGTGCGGTTAGATTCCGTTTCGCCTCAAGTAAGCGACAGCAGCAAATTGCCGGTTCGGGGGGCAGCACTCGATGTGAATCAAGCAAGATTAGCAATTCGCCATGTGCCCGATCGCCCTGGTATGGCGGCGAAAATTTTCCAACTGCTGGCAAACCACAATGTCAGCGTTGACATGATCATTCAGTCTCAGCGTTGCCGTTTAATCAACGGTATGACCACGCGAGATATTGCCTTTACAGTGGCGCAAATGGATGCGACCGCCGCCCAAAAAGTGCTTCAGGAAGCTGCCCCGGAATTAGGCTGTGGAGAAGTCACTGTGGACTGGGCGATCGCCAAAGTCAGTATTGTTGGCATTGGCATGGTGGGACGACCCGGCATTGCTGCCCGGATGTTTGAGGCGATCGCCCATCAGCAAATCAACATTCAGATGATTGCCACCTCGGAAATCAAGATTAGCTGCGTCGTAGCTGAAACCGATGGTGTGAAAGCGCTCCAGGCAGTTCACGCTGCCTTTGGACTTTCGGGTCAAGAAAAGATCCAAATTCCCGCCTGATTTGCAGTAGCGCATCAATCCTAAAGCGTTGGGTTCTGCTGCGTTTCACCCAACCTACATCACTGTAGGGGCGCAGCATTCGGCAGGTAGACTCTGGATAGACCGAAAAATTTTGCCCGAATGCTACGCCCTTCCGAAGATTCAAGCTACGAGTTGTAAACCTGCTCTAGCCAAGATCTGAATGATCAAAGAATTAATCAGACCTAGCAAAATTGCGCCCAAGATAGCACTCAAAAATCCTTTTTCTAGTCGAAAACCTCGGACAAGATAAGCTGCTAACCCAAAAATAATTGCGTTAACGATAATCGCAAACAGTCCTAGCGTTAGAAACGTAATTGGAAAAGCTAGAAACCTTAGAATTGGCCCCAAAAAAGCATTCAATACACCAAAAACCGCTGCTGAAGTAAGAGCTTTTTGAGGGCTAGAAATTTCTACTCCCACAAAAGGTAGTTTAGAAATAATGTACAAACTAGCCGCAGTAACTAACCAAATAATTAAAACTCCAACAATCCAAGGCATGGTAAGGACTCCTCATCTAACTTGATTTGCCTGAAGCCGATAAAAAAAAGCGATTTTTGAGTCAAAGCTAATCGATTGACCCAAAATCCGCCCTCATTATCTCTGATTTAGTAAATAGACATGCTATTTGCAGGAATTTCTTCAAACAAAGGATTCTACCCATACCTTACAAAGCGGTTCGACTCCTCGCTGCTAAGCAGGAGCGTGGGAATTCAGAAGACTACCTGTTTATGGAGTAGCAGGCTGCGGCGTAGAGGGAGCAGGTTCCAGGGAACCCGAACCATCAGGAGCGCTGGGAAAAGGTTCCAACCCTGGGAATAGGTCTTGATTTGGAGCAAGCGGATCGGTCGTACCCGGTGCGCCCAATCCAGGCTGTTCAAAGGGGTCATTGGGAATAGCTCCCGGGTCGGGAACCAATCCGGGAACTGCGGTATCGGCTGCAGATTCTGGCAGGGTTGCCAGGGCTACGCGATCGCCCCCGACCGAACGCAGCAGATCAATTACACCAACCACATCGTTGTAACGGGCTTCTCGCGATGCATAGAGCACCATCAACCCGTCTGGACTAGTTTGCTGATAGTTCAAAATCACCCCCAAAAGCTGGTCTTGCGTGACGGGCTGTTGCTCGACATAGACCTGTCCAATCGGGTCAATACTAACGATCAGCATTTCGCGCATCTGTGGCGTACCCGTCGAGGCAGACGGCAAATCTACGCCAATGGCAGCCTGCCGGGTTAACCCCACCGCTGCCAGAATAAAAAACGTCAGAATGCAGAAAATTACGTCAATCAGCGGAATAATCTCAATCCGCACTTCTTCTGCTGGGGAATCTAAATTAATCTTCATGGCGATCGCTAAACAACTAAAAATCAAACGCCTAGATCTGCACTTCTTAAAGGAACCGTAGGATGCGTTAGACGACCAGTCGTAACGCATCACCTATAGCAACGATGCATTACGCTAGCGCTAACACACCCTACATGGTTCTTGATTAAAACGTGGTTCTTGATTAAAGCCCACTGCCGCCTCTTAGATCAGGTGGGACATCAGGATTGATGGGTCTTGGCAGAGGATTATGTCGTAGTGCCCAGTTCTTTCGATAGATCAGCTCTAGCTCATTGCCAGACTGCCGGAACAGTTTTGCCTGTCCAAACACCAATCCCTGAAAGACGCGATAAAAGGCAAGACTCGCGATCGCAATAATTAGCCCCACCGCAGTGGTAATCAATGCTTCTGCAATCCCCAGCGTCACTCCTGCCGTTGAAGCCGTACCCAGATCGCCTAGACGAATGGAACCTAGCGAATTGATTAGACCCAGCACCGTTCCTAATAGCCCTAATAGCGGCGAAATGGCAATCACGGCTTCTAAAATCTTGTCGCCTCGGCGCATCGCTGCTAATTCTTCATCGGCGCTAGATTCCAGAGCAAGCTGAAACACTTCTGGATCTGGGTTGTTTAGCTCCAGAGCTGAGTAGAGAAACCGTCCAATCGGTTTATCGTTCGACTTTCTGGCGATTTCGGTTGCGTCTCCCCACTCGCGCCGTGCCGCTTCCATCACCCGTCCTGCGATTTCACGCTCACGGCTCAAAGTCTTTGACCAAAACCAAATCCGCTCAATGATGGTGCTCAGTGCCAAAACTGATAGCAGCAGCAGGGGCCACATTGCGGGACCGCCCCTAGCAAATAGCTCAGGAATATTCACAGCCTCGTTCTACCTCCGTTTCTCGTTCCCAGCCCAATTTTGCCAGAAAGCAGGGCATCTCAATTCTAGAGACTTAACCTTCATACGCAATAAAAGTTTGACCTCCGAAAAGTTTAGACCCTAATTTCGGCGAAAAGGTTCAGCTAAAAGAATTTCATCTGGGTTGGACCTGGGTTTCTCGTCGATTCCGTGTTTGAGTTGAGAAACCAGTAAAAAATTTTGTCATTTGACGATCGCCCCATGCGCTCCTGATATCATGATGAATCGCTCTCACCGACTGCCCTATGAAAGATTTTCAGGACGCATTTATTTCTTATGGGCGGGCTGACAGCACACAATTTGCTACGAAGCTCCACGACCGATTAGTTGAATGTGGCTTGGAAGTTTGGCTAGATCAGCACGACATTCCGCCGAGCGTAGATTTTCAAAATCAAATCAACGACGGTATTGAGAAAGCACACAACTTCATTTTCATCATTGCTCCGCATTCTGTCCAATCTGTCTATTGTTTGCGCGAAATTCAACATGCGGTGCAATATCGCAAACGAATCATTCCACTGCTGCACGTCAAAGCGGATGACTTCCTGCATCTGACCCATCCGATCATTCGTAAGCTCAACTGGATCTGGTTTCAGGAAGGAATTGATAACTTTGAAACTTCACTTGCTGAGCTGCTGAATGTGCTGCAAAGCCATGCAGACTATGTGAAACAGCACACCTGGATTTTGAGCCAAGCGCTGGAGTGGGAAAAGCATCAGAAACAAACTCGCTGTTTGTTAATTGGGCAGGAGCGGATTCAGGCAGAAAACTGGTTGAGGAAGCAGTTTCAAGGAGAGCAAGCTTCGTGTGAACCGTCCGATTTACACTGTGAATTCATTTGCGAAAGCACTAAAAATGCTGACAATTTGATGACTCAAGTTTTTATCAGCCATGCGGCGGCTGATCAAGACGCGATGACGCAAATCAGCAAAACTTTGATGCGACAGGGCATTACCATTCGGACTCATTCCGTTGAAGGTGAAATGAGTGCTGCGGTTGAGGCGAGCATTCAACAAGGAGTTGAGCAGGCGAATAATTTAATCTACTTAGTGTCGCCAAGCTCACTGATGTCTAAGGCTTGTCAGCAAGCAGTGAAACAAGCTTTTGCTGATCAAAAGCGAATTATTGCCCTGCTGGTTCAGCCGCCAACTCAGCCAAAAGCATTGGCGGCACTCCAGCGCTTTACTTGTATTGATTTCAGAGCTTATCAAGATGCAGCGCAATATGAAGCGGCGATCGCCAAACTCCTCAACACCTTGCATCAAGATGCTCACTATTATGAGCAGCACAAAATTTTGCTGGTCAAAGCCCTGAAATGGCAGCGACAAAACCGCAATTCCAGCATTCTGTTGCGCGGCTATAACCTGCAACACTACGAAACCTGGCTGAAGCTAGCAAAGCAGCGATCGCACCATACGCCAACCCCACTACAAGCAGAATTCATTGCCGCAAGCCTGAATCAACCGCCCGAAGCTGCCTTGGAGGTGTTTGTTTCTTACTCACGAGCCGATTCTGACTTGGCGCGTAAGTTGAATGATGCGCTGCAAGTCCAGGGCAAAACCACCTGGTTTGACCAGGAAAGCATTGCTTCTGGAACAGAATTTCAGCAGGAAATCTATCGCGGCATCGAAAGTTCTGACAATTTCCTGTTCATCATTTCCCCCAGTTCGATCTATTCGCCCTACTGCAAAGATGAGGTGGAATACGCCCAGAAGCTCAATAAGCGAATTGTCACGGTGCTGCATCGCCCAGTTACCGTTCAAGACCTGCATCCCGCCCTAGCTAGCATTCAGTGGATTGACTTTAATCGCTATGTTGGCGACTTTTATGCCAACTTTAGTGAGTTGGTGAGAGTGCTGGATACCGATCGCATTTACGTTCAGAGCCATACTAAATGGTCACTGCAAGCATTGGAATGGCAGCACGACCACAAAAACCCTGATTTGTTGCTGCGTGGCAGTGAGCTGATGCTGGCAAAAGGATGGCTCCAACAAGCCCAACATCAGCAAAAGCAGCCAGCCCCCACTGCATTGCAGGAGGAATTTATTATTGCCAGTGCTGAGTCGAGCGATCGCCTGATTCAACAGGAGCAGGAACGGCAAAAGCGAGAACTGGAGCAAGAGCGGGCACTTCGCAAAACGGCACAGAGAACCACTGTCGGGGCGCTAATTGGCGGAGTTGCCTTGCTGGGAGTCAGCATTGCTGCGGTATTGAATCAGATAGAAGCCTGGAATGCCGAAAATGCGGCTCAGGTTGCTCAAATCCATACGCTGAGTGCCTCTTCTCAGCTTTTATTTAGCTCAAACCAAAGTCTGGAAGCGCTAATTGCCAGTTTGCAAGCCGCTCGCAAGCTCCAGCAACTCGACTCACCCGATGCCCAACTTCATGATCAAGTCAGGGGCAGCTTACAGCGCATCGTCTCTGGCATTCGCGAACACAATCGACTAGTAGGACGAGTCAGCAGGGTTTACAGCATCAGCTTCAGCCCCAATGGCCAACAGTTGCTCACCAGCGGTTCTGGAATTGCCAACCTGTGGCGTGCTACAGGTGAACCATTAGTGCAGCTTGGAGGGCACGAGGGATTAATTAGAAGCCTCAGCTTTAGCCCCAACGGATGGCGAATTGCTACAGGCGATCAGTCCAGCACGCTGCGCCTGTGGGATCTCAAAGGCAATCAAGTCGCTAAAGTGCCAACCAATCAAACCAAAATTTGGAGCCTCAGCTTTAACCCCAACGGAGACCAACTGGCAACGGGTGGAGAAGACGGGACGGTCAAACTGTGGAGGCTAGAAGGCGATCGCATCACGTTCATCACTCAATTCAAGGCGATTGACGGAAGCTGGATCGAAGACATCAGCTTTAGCCCCGACGGTCAGCTTCTCGCAGTCAGTGGATTAGGTGGTACTGCCTTCCTTTGGGATTTAAGCGGCACTTCCCCCTCACGCAGAGTTCGCCTCACCGGGCACGAAGACCTGGTTTATAGCATCAGCTTTAGTCCCGACGGTGAGCAAATTGCCACCAGTGCCCAGGACGGCACCGCTCGTCTATGGAATCTGGACGGCAATCTGCTGGGTGAACTGCGAGGACACAACGGCTGGGTCTACAGCACGGACTTTAGCCCGGATGGACGGCAACTTGTCACCAGCGGACAAGACAGCACCATTCGTCTGTGGAGTTTGGGCGATCGCAGACAGCTTGCTGAACTGAGTGGGCATCAGGGTCGCGTCTATGACGTTCGCTTCAGCCCTGATGGAAATCGCCTGATCAGCAGCGGCGAAGACGGTATCGTGCGGCTGTGGGAGCTTGGCAATCAGCCCTTGGCACTGAGCAGACATGTGAAACGGGCGACCGGCGTTCGCTTCAGCCCCGATGGACAAATCGGCACCACAGGAGACGACGGTATGGTGCGATTGTGGAATGCCACAGGCGAATCAATTGGTCAATTTCCCACAAACCAAAACCGCAGCTTGAGCCTGGCATTCAGTCCGACAGAGCCAATTTTGGCAACTGGTGGCATCGACTTTACGACACGACTGTGGGATTTTCAGGGAAACCAGTTAGCCATTCTGGAGAGGAGTCAGGATTGGATTCGTGCTGTCAGCTTTAGCCCAGACGGACAGCAAATCGTCGCCGCTGGCGCAGATGGCAAAGTGTATCAGTGGAATCGTGCAGGCGAACCACTACCCGAATTTCAAGCCGATCCCAGCGAGATCCACAGCATCAGCATTAGCCCCGATGGACAAACCCTGGCAACGGGTGGCGATGAAATGGCAGCCTTATGGGATTTCCAAGGAAACTCATTGGCTAAACTTGACCATCAAAGCCGAGTCTTAAGCGTCAGCTTTAGCCCCAATGGAAAAACGGTTGCCTCCGCTGGGGCAGATTACCGCGTGCGGTTGTGGGACTTAGAAGGGAACCAGATTGCTGAATTTAGCGGACATCAGGGACAGATCAACAGCGTCAGCTTTAGCCCCGATGGAAAACTCTTAGCAACGGGCGCAGAAGACGGCACTGCTCGCATTTGGGATTTAACAGGCAATCAAATGGGTGAATTTAAAGGCAACCAGGGAGCGATCTGGAGCGTCAGCTTTAGCCCCGATGGAAAAACTTTGGCAGCCAGTGGCGAAAATGGCATCACTAAACTCTGGCGCGTTGAACCCATAGAAACTCTGGATCAACTGCTAACGCGAGGCTGCGACTGGCTAAGAGACTATTTGCAATACAATCCCGATGTAGAAGAGAGCGATCGCCAAACCTGCTCATAGGCTTAAACAAACGATTCACCAAATTTCAGAACTATCGTTATCTGGTCAAGGCTTACATTCATAAGATCTGCTTAAGCGGACTTCAAGTCAGCATAAGCGATCTCCAAGTCGAGACTTACAGTTACCAAGTCAGAAGTTTCAGTTACCAAGTCAGAAGTTTCATTCATAAGATCCACTTAAGCGGACTTTAAGTCAGCATAAGCAGTAACCAGATCAAAACTTACGTTTATTAAATCAGAACTTACGTTTATCAAGTCAGCATAAGTGTTTGTGGTGTAGACGGGAATGGAGAGGATGGGGAGGGATTGTTTTTGGGGATAGGGGGCGATCGCTCCTCACCTCTCCATCTAACAAGCAATCTCCTCCAACACGACCCAACCTAGTAGGCGTTCGAAAAGCCTAGAGGAGAAGTTCATGGTTTATGGCAATCACACCTTTTATTCGTGTAACAAACCTCGCTACCGAATGCTGAAATCATGCAGAAACTTTCAAGGTAATTCCTGAAGCGACGGGTATTATACGGAAACTTTCAGGGTAATGCGATCGAAAGGCATTTTATCTAGAAACTTTCGGGAATAGGAGCCTGGAGTAAAAAGTTATACGGAAAATTTCAGTACAACAAATTGTTAGCTGGCTTCATTCTGGTCTGTTGAGACAGTAGCTTCGAGGTTGATTGTGGGTGGCGCGTTTACCTTTGTTCTATAACCAAGAGCACCTGTATGAGTTAGCGAGAGGTAAACACGTTAGGATCAAGATAAAAAACTTACTTTGATAGAGCTAAAGAATTCTTCTCTTGCATTTGTAGTTTAGTCTAGAGCATTTAAGCGTCTTCACACTATGGATGTCCTGCGAAAGAATAAAGACAAACCACGTTGTCATTGAGTTGATTTAGCAATAGCCAGAAACTCGCAATCAAGTCAAAGGGGAGCAAACTATGACTGAAAGCAAAGAGAAAAGCAATTTCTGGACAACTTTACCAGGAATACTCACAGCGATTGCAAGCCTAGTAGTAGCCATAGGAGGGATCTATGAAATCCAAGCACGTGTTAGAGATGATTCACCACGACCACCACATACTGAAAATCCAACACCATCACCTACACCACCAGATTCCACTTCACCTCCGTCGTCTGCTACAACCTCGCCATCTTCTGCTCCTGACTGGTTGAGAGATGGTGAAGAGATTGAGTTGCGAATTCAATCTTCTCCACCTCCAACAACAAGATGGTTGGATGGCAGGACTGCTGATGGAACAGTTGGATTAGCTAACTCAACAGGAGATGATTTCACGGGTACCAAGTGGAAAGTTCACGTTGTCGGTAATGAAGATGATCGAATTATTCATCTAGAGACATTGGGTAATTTTGATGGTTTGAGATGGTTGGATGTTAAGACTGATGGAACAGTTGGATTAGCTGACTCAACAGGAGATGTGAGTACTCAGTGGAAAGTTCACATTCTCGGTAATGAAGATGATCGAACTATTCATCTAGAGGCATTGGGTGCTACTAACAATTTGAGATGGTTGGATGGCAGGACTGCTGATGGAACAGTTGGATTAGCTGACTCAACAGGAGGTAATTTCACGGGCACCCGGTGGAGAGTTTCTCTACCCTGAAGCGTTAGGGCAATCAGCGTTGCCCCCAAGCGATCCAACGTAAATCCAAAGCTGAAGGGGTAATCACGTAGGAGTTCAGTAGGCAATAGTTGATAGTATTTTTACTGAGCCGCCCGTAGGTTGGGTTGCCGAAGGAAAACCAACAACTTCTTAGCCACTTACTTCATCCGCTTCAGCGATCGCACTAGTACAGAAGTGGTAGGGTGCGTTGCTGTTAAGCAAACGCACCGTTCTATGGTGCTTGTATCTTCCAGCAAATGTTTTGACTATAGTGACATGTGTTTGAAGGTGCGTCATGACGCACCCTACAAGATGGCGATCGCAAAAATTACGTTGGCAGCAGTACAGGCGATCGCGAAAACTGCTCTCGACCACGATAATGAAAAGACAAAAGCTTCATTGAATTAGGCGATCGCTAACTAACCGTCAGTTACTCGAAAGTGCGATCGCTCATCTTAATAAAATGTGTTGCTGCCAAGTAAACGCACTATTTCAAGCCCTCTTTGGCAGATTTAGCGCTTGTATATACTAGAGCTAGCCGCTTTCGTTGTGTCAAGGAGCCTTGAAAGGATGACAAATCGTGAGCAATTAATTCAGGAACTTGAACAGGCTCCCGATGACCTAGTGCAGACCATGCTGGATTTTTTACATCGAGTTAAGGCTGTACGCCAAAAACATCCTCTCGCAAAGTTTGCTGGAATTTTGAGTGACTCAGAAGCGGAAGAGCTACAACGAGCAGTTGCAGCAGAGTGCCGACAGGTAGATTTGAATGATTGGTGAGATTGCATTAGACACTTCTGTTGCAGTTCGCTTTTTGAATGGAGACATAGCAGTTACCGAAAGAGTATTAGCAATACCAGAAGTAGTTCTGTCAATGGATGATGCAGACTTTGATTACGTGGATGGATTGATGTTGGAACACTGGTAATGCGATCGCCATAAAAAGCTTCATTAGATTGAGCGATCGCCAACCTATCTTTGACTGCAAAGTCAAAAACTCTCGCTGAACAGATATTAGAAGTAGCTTTTATCTGGGCACTCTCTAGTGGATGAATTCAGTTTTGCTGCCCTGCAATCCTAGTTTGATTGTGTCTGTAGATGCGATCGCTAGACGTTGAGGACACGTAGCGAAAGCAGATGTTCTTTGAACAAGAACATAAGAAGAGAGGAAAAATTCAATGCGTTTCTTCAAACGGCCTATTGAAGTTTTAGTAGGTCATGATGTTCTTCAGAGAGCTAGAAGCTTTTCAGAAAAGGTTGCTCCTACTGTTGGAACCCACGGCACATATACAGATACGAATCAAAGCAATTTAAGAAAAATTCGGCATGACCATTATGTGAGTAAAGTGGGCGAAGAAGCTGTCAAACAAGTTCTTCAACAACTGGGTCAGACAACTAAAGGACCGGACTATGAAATCTATCAAGGTAAGCAAAAATCATGGGCTGCTGATTTGTGCGTTGATGGAGTTGATCTAGCCGTAAAAACTCAAACAAAAGAATTGGCAAACAGGTTTGGACTTTCCTGGACATTTCAAGCCAGTCAACAAAGAAGAGATCCGATTTTAGATAAACCCGATGCATGGGTATGCTTCGTCAAATTTGATGAGCAGAAGCGACAATGTTTGGTTTATCCACCTTGTCAAATCAAGGAATTAGAGTTTGGTGAGCCTGTACTAGCAAAGCTAAAGGGAACCAAGAAGGTTGTATACGTTCAGAAATTGCCTATTCTATAAACGTTGTGCGATCGCCAACCTGCTCGTGACTTAAGGTTAGGGCGATCGCAATCCAACGGCAACGTTAAAATAGGTAACGACGAGTTCTTTACTACGTGTAGCAGTATAGGTTGTGGTTTTCGCCTAATCTTCTGCTCGCATGGGTTACGTTACGCTGACCCATCCTACAGGCTGCGTTCGCCTCTATTCTTTCGCCTTTATCCTTCCGCCCCATGAGTATCTTCACCCTACAGTCTGTTCAAAAAGACTTTGGCATTAAGGAAATTCTTAAAGATGGCAGCTTTAGTCTGGATGCCACCGATAAGGTAGGGCTGATTGGCACGAATGGCTCTGGCAAATCCACGCTGCTGAAGATGATCGCGGGACTAGAACCCATTGATGGCGGTCAACTGTTGGTTAACTCTGGAGTCAACATCGTTTACCTGCCCCAGCAGCCTGACCTGGACGAAAATCGCACTGTGCTAGAGCAAGTCTTCGCCGACAGCGGTGAACAGATGGCTATGGTGCGGCAGTATGAGGAGGTTTCGCATAAGCTGGCACACGGACAGGGTGATGCCGATAGGCTAATGTCGCAGCTTTCTCACCTGACTCACCAAATGGAGTCTACTGGAGCCTGGGAACTGGAAACCAACGCCAAAATTATTCTGACCAAGCTGGGAATTGAAGATTTTGACGAGCGAATCAGCAACCTGTCGGGCGGCTACCGCAAGCGAATTGCCCTGGCGACCGCGCTACTCGCTGATCCTGATGTGCTGCTCATGGATGAGCCAACGAACCATCTGGATGCGCTATCGGTCGAATGGCTGCAAGATTACCTCAACCGCTACCGGGGCGCACTGCTGCTGATTACCCACGATCGCTACTTTCTCGATCGCGTCACGAACCGGATTATCGAGATTGACCGGGGCGACCTCTACGGCTATTCCGGCAACTATTCCTACTACTTGGAGAAAAAGTCGCTGTCTGAGGAATCTGCCGTTAGTTCTCAGCGCAAACACCAGGGCGTATTGCGGCGCGAGTTGGAATGGCTAAAGCGCGGCCCCAAAGCTCGTAGCACCAAGCAGAAGGCGCGCATCGAGCGAATTCGTGACATGCAGGCGCAGGAATTCAAACAAGTCCAGGGCAAAGTAGATATTGCCACTCCTGGTCGGCGGATTGGTAAGAAGGTGATTGAGCTAGAGCAGGTTAGTAAGGCGTATGGCGATCACACCCTGATCCACAATTTCACCTATTACTTCAATCCTGAAGACCGCATTGGCATCATTGGCGGCAACGGCGCAGGCAAATCAACCCTGATGGATATCATTACTGGACGGGTGAAGCCCGACTCCGGCACGGTAGAAATTGGCTCCACGATTCACATTGGCTACTTTGACCAGCACTCCGAAGCGCTTCTCACCGCTCTCAATGAAAACCAGCGGGTAATTGACTACATCAAAGAAGTAGGTGAATTCATCCAAACTGCCGATGGAACTCAGATCAGCGCCTCTCAAATGTTGGAGCGATTCCTGTTTCCTGGGAATCAGCAGTACGCACCCATTCACAAATTATCGGGTGGCGAAAAGCGGCGGCTGTTCTTGATGCGAGTGCTGATGAGTGCGCCCAACGTGCTGATTTTGGACGAGCCAACGAACGACCTCGACGTACAAACTCTGGCAGTTCTAGAAGACTACCTGGAAGACTTCAATGGCTGCGTTATTGTCGTTTCTCACGATCGCTATTTCCTCGATCGCACCGTAGACACGATCTTTGCCCTGGAACCAGGCGGCAACATTCGCCAATATCCTGGCAACTACTCGGTCTACCTTGACTTCAAAAAAGCAGAAGAGGAATCCGCCGCACAAACCGAAGCTAGCAATTCTAAGTCTTCCAAATCCACTCGTGTTCCGGAGCAGATTGCAGATTCTCCCGCCGATTCAACTGAAAGCTCAAAACCCAAAACTCAAAACTCTACCAAACCTCGCAAACTTTCCTACAAGGAGAAGCGCGAATTTGAGCAGCTAGAAGCTGAAATTCCCAAACTGGAAGCGGAAAAAATAGAGGTCGAAAAGACGCTTTACCACAATCCTCCAGCAGGCTTTACGCAGGTGCAGCAGTTATCAGAACGATTGGCAGAGTTAACCCAGACGATCGATTCCGCTACCGAGCGCTGGCTGGAACTGGCAGAACTAGTGGATTGACAAACCTTAGGACCTTTAGGAACAGATTTGGCGATCGCCCTTTTCCACACTGGGGTTCGTTTCCAAATAGTCCTGTACCCAATCGCAACCGCGAGTGACTAGCTCCTGCAAATCTCCAACGTAGTCCAGATTCCACAGAGTCAAGGCGTTGTCGTTTCCTGCTGTTGCTAGGGTACGACCGTCTGGGCTAAAGCTGACATCCTGATTGACGTTTTTGGTGCCCGTCAGAGTATGTAACAGTTCTCCTGTTGCGCTCCAGAGCTTGATGGTTTGGTCATGGCTAGCCGTGGCGATCGTGGTGCTATCGGGGCTGAAGCTGGCATTGTAGACAATGCCGTCGTGCCCTTTGAGAATTCGCAACAGTTTGCCGTCTCGCGTCCACAGGCGTGCTGTTTTGTCTTGACTAGCTGTGGCAAGCATGGTGCCGTCTGGGCTAAAGCGCACGTCGTAGACAATTCCTGTGTGTCCAGTGAGGGTATCGAGCAATTCACCCTCTACCGTCCACAGTTTTACCGTGTGGTCATTGCCAACGGTGGCGATCGTGGTGCCATCGGGGCTAAACGCAACGCCTGATACTTCTCCGTCGTGTCCGAGCAGAGTTCGCAACAGTTTGCCCTCGCGGTTCCACAGTTTCACCGTTTGATCAGCACTGGCGGTTGCAATCACTTGGCTGTCTGGGCTGAAAGTAACGCTCAACACGCCGCCGTCGTGTCCGGTGAGCGTGGTCAGCAATTTCCCGTCGCGTGTCCAAAGTTTTGCAGTCGCGTCATTACTGGCTGTGCCGATTAGATTGCCGTCCGGACTGAAACTAACGCTCCAGACCGCGCCGTCGTGTTCCGTTAGGGTGTGGAGGAGTTTTCCATCTTGACGATTCCAGATTCTGACAGTGCCGTCTCGGCTGGCGGTGGCGATCGCCTCTCCATCAGGGCTAAAATTTAGCCCAAATACCCAGTTTTGGTGCCCTATTAATCTTCTTAGCCCTGTATCTTCAATTTGCCATAGCCTGACGGTGCGATCGAAACTAGCCGCAGCAAGGGTTTTACCGTCAGGGCTAAAGGCTACTCCACCACCGCCATCGCCATCATGAGTGTATGTGCCAATCAGGTCGCCATTCAGATTCCAACGTCTCACCACTTTTTCATAGCCAACAGCGGCAACGCTTTGCCCATCTGGGCTAAAGCTGGCGCTCAAAAATGCATCTTCGCCATTAAAAGTGTTGAGCAGCCTGCCATCTAACGTCCACAGTTTGACAGTTTTGTCCTGGCTAGCTGTCACAAGGGTTCGACCATCCGGACTGAAGCTAACATCCCAAACGGCAGCGTTGTGGGAGATGGTGCGTATCAGTTGCCCTTTCAAAGTCCAAATTTTGACTGTTTTATCGCGACTTGCCGTTGCAAGGGTTTGTCCATCCGGGCTGAAACTGACGCTGTGAACCTCGTCTGTATGTCCTTCGAGTGTGGTCAACAGTTTGCCATCCGAGCGCCAAAGTTTTGCAGTACCATCTCGGCTTGTAGTAGCTAACATGTTGCCATCGGGGCTAAAGCTAACGTCCCAAACTCCCTGACTATGTCCCTGAAAGGTGTGCAGTAAGTGCCCGTCGCGTGACCAAAGTTTCATCGTTTGGTCGAAACTACCTGTGGCAATTCTTTGTCCATCGGGGCTAAAGCTGATGTTGTTGATGCGATCGCTGTGCCCCCGCAGGGTAATTGCCTCCTGCCCATCAATGCTCCAAATCTTAGCCGTACCGTCCCAACTTGCAGTGCCAAGGGTTTGTCCATCGGGGCTAAAACTTACTCCCCAAACCGTCTCGCTATGTCCTTCTAAGGTGTTGCGCTCTCTCACCCAGTAGACTGACTGCTGGAGCAAGGTGACGATATCAGAATGAATCTGAACATCACGAGTCCAAGCCGAACGATTCAGGGTAGTTCCAGCCCGCAGGCTTTCGATCAATGCATCAAAAACTTGATTGGATGAAAACAGGGCTTCTGAAGTGGTGGCGATCGCCGTCAGTTGCCGCCGTTCTGCCTTCTGCCACTGAGAAAAAGCAACTAGACCAAATATGCCTGCAATACAGAGAGCAAAACTAACACTAACCAGGGCAATTTTCTGCCGCCGATTTTCTGTTTTCTGCCGCTCCGTTTGAGCCCTACGGCTTTGAATAATATATTCGCGCTGCACTTGAGCTGGAAAGGGTTCTTTGTCCGTTCCTTTGGTCAACCATTGTTCTGCTTCTTCTAGATCACTACCTCTCAACAAGAAGCTTTCGTTGCGCCTTTTGTAAACCCATTCATTCGCTCTCACCAACAAGCGAGTGTGCGTTTTAACATGCTCTAAATCTGTGTCGAGCGCTTTAATTAACGTGAGTTCGGGATAAGAAATCGTCAGAACCCCTGATTTTTCGTACCTCATTTCGTTGCAGTGAATCAAGCTATTGTCAGCAAGGTCCACAGATGCAATTTTTCTCAATAAACAACCTTATTGAGAAGAGCCTACAGCAATACCCTTTGCCTAAAGCCTTTTATACCAAACCTTGCAGCGTTTAGCTTAACCCGAACTCACGTTAATTAGCGACTGAAGTGCTTGATCAGAATCATCACTTTCCCGAAAGAAAAGCCAATTATGTCTTCTCAGCGCTGGATGAACTTGCTCCTGTTCAAAACCCTCTCGCCACACAATTGGTAATAATCGTTTGTGATTAAAAACGGCGTGATCAATTTCCTGCCGACACACTTTTGATTGAACCGAAGCGGGACTGATAATAAAGACAAATGTATTCGTTGATTCGATGCCAGCCTCAATCTCTCTCCACCATTCAGCGGTAATGGGAATGTCTTCCCAATCAACCCAAGCGCCGCGTCCAGTCGCGCTGAGTTTTTCGTAGAGCGATTTGACAAAGGTTTTGTCTGCCCGCGAATAGGAGATAAAAACATCCTGGTCAGTTCCGTCAGTTGAAGAGTCAAGATGAGGAGCGCTAGCAACAAACATTTCGCCTCCGGGCATTGCCCACCCTACTGTTTAAGGGATCAAAACCTAACAGGAGAATTACGGAGAAATACTAGACTTCCTGCATGAATCAAGAGGCATGTGCCAATTCATAGTTGAGTAAGCCAGCAATCAGGTTCAAGCGCAAGCCAAACCGTTTTCTGCGGTTGCGATAACGTCCTGCAAA